>NZ_JBNHES010000014.1:0-141908 GCF_050591105.1 Methylobacterium endophyticum | reverse complement strand
CCGCCTCGCGCGCAACATCTTGGAGTCACACCCGTCCGACCTGCCCATCCGCAAGAAGATGAAGCACGCCGCGTGGAGCAAAGACTATCTCTTCAATCTCTTTACTCATGTGCGATAGCCCTGCCCAAAGGGGAGAGGGGGTGCCAAGCGACGCCGAACGCATGGACCCCGAAAAGGTCTCAGGCGGCGCGGGCCGCGAGGGCGGCATGCTCGGCCTGGACCAGCACGTCGATGGGCCGCCAGGGCTTCTGCATGAAGACCGCCCGCTCCGGCAGGCGCCCGTTGCGGCCGGTATCGTAGCCGGAGGTGACGACCACGCGGGTTTGCGGCCAGCGCCGTCCCACCGTCTCGGCGAGGGCGACCCCGTCCATGGGGCCGGACAGACGCACGTCCGAAAACAGCAGGGCCACCGTCAGGCCCGAGCGTTCGAGCACGGAGATCGCGGCTTCCGCGCTTTCGCAGGCGATGACGTCGAAATCGGTCTCCTCGAGCACGGCGGCGGCGAGGTTGCGGACGGCGTCGTCGTCCTCGACGACGAGGGCGACGGGGCTGTCGGACACGGTATCTCCCATGGTGCCTCCTTGGACCTTCTGTCTTGGGGGGAAACGCGGGGCGGAACGTGCTGGGCGCGTCTCGGGTGGCGGGACTGCGCCGGGCGAAGCAGCCGGCATCGTGCGCCGCATCGGGACGACGGGCAACCCGCCGCGGAATCCGCGATTCGCTCGTCATGCGGGCGGGCGGTGCCGTACGGCGCATCACGGAGCGCCGCTTTAACGAACTGTTCAGCATATCGGAGGGAATGTTAGGGTTCGTCGCGGCCGGCGGGCCGGTGGACCGCCGCTTGCTAGACCGTTGAGCGAACCGGACCGTTCCCAATCGGAGGTGTCGTCGGGCCATGTGCCGTTTCCTCGCCTATAGCGGTGAGCCGGTCTTCCTCTCGGACCTCGTCTGCGCGCCGAAGCACTCCCTCGTGCACCAGTCGCTCCATGCGGACGAGGGCAAGACCGAGACGAACGGGGACGGCTTCGGCATCGGCTGGTACGGCGAGCGGCCCGAGCCCGGCGTCTACCGGGACGTGTCGCCGGCCTGGTCCGACGAGAACCTGGTGAGCCTCTGCCGGCAGGTCCGCGCGCGCACCTTCTTCGCCCATGTGCGCGCCTCGACGGGCACGGCGACGGCCCGCTCCAACTGCCATCCCTTCGTCCACGGCCGGCACATGTTCATGCATAACGGCCAGATCGGCGGCTATCACCGCATCAAGCGGCGGCTGGAGGCCCTGATCCCGGATTCGCTCTACGATTCCCGCCGTGGGACCACCGATTCCGAGGCGATCTTCCTGCTCGCCATGGCCAACGGGCTGCTCTCCGATCCGGTGCGCGCCATGGCCGGCACGCTCGGCACCGTGCGCGACCTCATGAAGGGCGCCGGGATCACCGAGCCGCTGCGCTTCACGGCCCTGCTGACGGACGGCGACGAGCTCACCGCCTTCCGCTGGGCCTGCGACGGCCGCCCGCCGAGCCTGTACTACCGCGAGGACGAGGCGGGGCTCGTCGTCGTCTCCGAGCCCATCGACGGCTGCAAGGACGGCTGGACGGTGGTGCCCAAGGGCGGCACCCTGCGGGCGAGGCGCGGCGAGCGCGCCGTTCTCTCAGGCCCGCGCGAAACCGGGCGCGCCCGCATCGCCGCCTGATCCAGGCGCAGGGCCGACAGGAGCACTGCGCGGCCCGGACGGGCTTGCTCTTCGGCGCCCGCCTGCCACATCCCACCTTGCGCCGGCGAAGCGGCCGGCAGGACAGGGAGCGCGAGCGCGCCGATGTACCCGAACGTGGACCTTCACATCGCCGGCGCCTGGACGGCCGGCTCCGAGGGCGAGACCCTTCCCGTCCTGAACCCCGCCACCGGCGAGACCATCGGGCGCCATGCCGTCGCGAGCCGGGCCGATCTCGACCGCGCCCTGGAGGCGGCGGCGCGGGGCTTTTCCGCATGGCGCAAGGTGCCGGCCTTCGAGCGCGCCAAGGTGCTCCGCCGCGCCGCCGACCTGCTGCGCGAGCGTGCCGACGACATCGCCCACCTCATGACCCTGGAGCAGGGCAAGCCGCTGGCCGAATCGCGCCTGGAGACGCTGGTCGCCGCCGACGTGACCGATTGGTTCGCGGAAGAGGGCAAGCGCGCCTATGGCCGTGTCATCCCGGCCCGGTCCGACGGCGTGACGCAGCTCGTGCTGCGCGAGCCGGTGGGGCCGGTGGCCTGCTTCACGCCGTGGAACTTCCCGATCAACCAGGCGGTGCGCAAGATCGCCGCCGCGCTCTGCACCGGCTGCTCCGTGATCCTGAAGGGGCCCGAGGACACTCCGGCTTCCTGCGCCGCGCTGGTGCGGGCCTATCTCGACGCGGGCGTGCCCGGCGACGTGCTCTCGCTCGTCTATGGCGACCCGGCGACGATCTCTTCGTATCTGATCCCGCACCCCGTCATCCGAAAGATCTCGTTCACGGGCTCGACTGCGGTGGGCAAGCAGCTCGCGGCCTTGGCCGGCAGCCACATGAAGCGGGCGACCATGGAGCTCGGCGGCCACGCGCCGGCCATCGTCTACGGCGACGCCGATGTCGAGAAGGCGGTGCAGGTGCTCGGCGCCAACAAGTTCCGCAATGCCGGTCAGGTCTGCGTCGCGCCGACCCGGATGCTCGTTCATGACAGCGTCTTCGATCGCTTCGTCGACGGCTTCACCACCCTGGCCAAGGGGCTGAAGGTCGGCGACGGGCTCGATCCCGACACCAGGATGGGTCCGCTCATCCATGACCGCCGGCTCGATGCCATGGAGGCGTTCACCGCCGATGCTCTCGCCTCCGGCGCGACCCTGCGCACGGGCGGCAAGCGAATCGGCAACCGGGGCAACTTCTTCGAGCCCACGGTCTTCACCGAGGTGCCGCTCAGCGCGCGCATGATGAACGAGGAGCCCTTCGGCCCCGTCGCGCTGATCCAGCGCTTCTCCGACGACGAGGAGGCGCTAATGGAGGCTAACCGTCTGCCCTACGGGCTCGCCGCCTATGCCTACACCCGCTCGGCCGAGCGGGCGGCGAAGACCGCCGCGCGGGTCGAGAGCGGGATGCTCGGCATCAACCACCACGGCATCGCGCTCCCCGAGACGCCCTTCGGCGGCGTCAAGGAATCCGGCTACGGCAGCGAGGGCGGCGCCGAGGCGCTGGAGGCGTATCTCGCCACGAAGTTCGTCAGCCAGGCGAGCTTCTGAGGGGCGCTCAATAATGCGGCGGAGGCGGTTCAGGCAGGCGCGGATCGCCCCGCTCGCCGGCCGTCTCCACCTGCTCGCGCAGCGCCTCCATCTGCCGCGTGAGCCGGTCGATCACCCGCCACTGCGCGGTGATGGTGGCGTTGAGATCCTCGATCACCGCCTCCTGCTCGGTGAGGCGGGTTTCGAGGCGGGTGAGGCGGATCTCCGCGTCGCTCAATGCGCCTCCTCCCAATTCCCCGCCGCTTGCGCCTCCACCACCAGCGGCACTTCGAGCCTCAGCACCGGTGAGGGCGCCTCGACCATCACGCGCTTGATGACCGGGAGCGCCCGCTCGACCTGATCCTCCGGCGCCTCGAAGACGAGCTCGTCGTGGACCTGCAAGAGCATGCGCACGTCGAGCTTTTCCGCCGCCAGCGCGCCTTCCATGCGGGCCATGGCGCGGCGGATGATGTCGGCGGCCGAGCCCTGGATCGGGGCGTTGATGGCCTGCCGCTCCACCGCCGCGCGCTCGTTGGGGTTGCCGGAGCGGATCTGCGGATAGTGGCAGACGCGCCCGAACAGCGTCGTCACGTAGCCCTTGTCGCGGCAGAGCTTCTTCGTGTCCTCGATATAGGTGCGGATGCCGGGGAAGCGCTCGAAATACTGCTTGATGAAGGCCGACGCCTCCTCGCGCCCGATGCCGAGCCGGTCGGCCAGGCCGAAGGCCGAGATCCCGTAGATGATGCCGAAATTGATGGTCTTCGCCCGCCGCCGCAGGTCGCTCGTCATCTCCGAGAGCGGCACGCCGAACATCGCCGAGGCGGTGGCCGCGTGGATGTCGACGCCGTCCGCGAAGGCCTGGCGCAATTGCGGGATGTCGGCGATATGGGCGAGGATGCGCAGCTCGATCTGGCTGTAATCGGCCGAGATCAGCCGGTTTCCTTCAGCGGCCACGAAGGCCTTGCGGATGCGCCGGCCCTCCTCCGTGCGCACGGGGATGTTCTGGAGGTTCGGCTCCGACGAGGAGAGGCGCCCCGTGGTGGTGGCGGCGAGCGAGAACGAGGTGTGGATGCGCTGCGTCTCCCGGTCGGCGTGCTCTTGCAGCGAGTCCGTGTAGGTCGATTTCAACTTGGCGAGCTGGCGCCATTCCAGGATCTTCTTCGGCAGTTCATGCCCGGCCTGGGCGAGTTCCTCGAGCAACGTCGCGGGGGTAGCCCATTGGCCGGAGGGCGTCTTCTTGGCGCCGGGCAGGCCCATCTTGCCGAAGAGGATGTCGCCGATCTGCTTGGGGGACGAGACCTGGAATGTCTCGCCCGCATCCTCCTGGATCTCTTCCTCCAGACGCACCAACGTCTGCGAGAAATCGCCGGATAGCCGGCTTAGCATGTCGCGGTCGACGCGGATGCCGTGCCGCTCCATGCGCGCGATCACCGGCAGCAGCGGCCGTTCCAGCGTCTCGTAGACGGTGACGCGATGCTCGGCGGCGAGGCGCGGCTTCATCATCCGCCACAGGCGCAGGGTCACGTCGGCATCCTCGGCCGCGTAGGCCGTGGCCTTGTCGAGCGGCACCTTGTCGAAGGTGATCTTGGCCCGGCCCGTGCCGGTGACGTCCGAGAAGGTGATCGGCTGGTGCCCGAGATGGCGTTTCGAGAGCTCGTCCATGCCGTGCCCGCCATTGCCCGCGTCGAGCACGTAGGAGATCAGCATGGTGTCGTCGAACGGCGCGATCGCGATGCCGTGGCGGGCGAGCACGACCCAATCGTATTTGAGGTTCTGCCCGATCTTGAGGACGCCCGGATGCTCCAGCAGGGGCTTGAGCAGCGCGATCGCCTCGTCGACCCCGATCTGGCCCGCGACCGGGCGATAGGTGCCGACCACGGTCTTGGCGTCGCCGAAGAGGTCGGCCGCCTCCGACGCTTCCTCGGGCTCGAGGTGACGCAGCGGGATATAGGCCGCCCGGCCGGGCGCCACCGCCAGGGAGACGCCGACGAGGCCCGCGTGATGCGCGTCGAGCGCATCGGTCTCCGTGTCGACGGCGACGATTCCCGCATCGATCGCGTCTGCGATCCAGGCCGCGAGCCGCTCCGGCGTGGCGATGGTCTCGTAGGCGGCGGTATCGAAGGGCTTCGTCGCCTCCGCCGCGCGCTCCGCCACGAGATTTCCGGGGCCTGGCTCGGCGGGGCGTCTGGGAGCGGCCGCTTCCTCGGGCAGGCCGAGATCGGCGAAGGGGTCGGCCTGTGCGCCGGCCTCGCCGGGCGCGCTCTCGCCGTCCGGGAAGGGCGCGTCCGCCTCGGTCGCGGTGCTGGCGGCCTGGAGGGCCGGGCTCGGCTTCACCGCCTCGGGGTCGACATGCAGCATCGCGGCGATGCGGCGCGTCAGGGTGTTGAACTCCATGGCCTTGAGGAAGCCGACGAGCCGCTCCGGGTCGGGCTTGGGCAGGCGCAGCGCGTCGAGGTCGACGGGCAGCGGCACGTCCTCCACCAGGGCGACGAGCCGGCGCGAGAGGCGGGCCTGGTCGATGCTGGCGAGCAGGGTCTCGCGGCGCTTCGGCTGCTTGATCTCGCCGGCGCGTTCGAGAAGGTCTTCGAGGCTGCCATATTCCTTGATGAGCGCGGCCGCCGTCTTCAGCCCGATGCCGGGGACGCCGGGCACGTTGTCGGAGGTGTCGCCGATCAGAGCCAGGGCGTCGCCGATCTGCTCGGGTTCCAGCCCCTCCCATTTGGCGACGATGGCGTCGCGGTCGAGGTTGCGCTCGGGCCGGTAGCCCGGCTTGCCCTTGAGGCCGGATTCGAAGTCGTAGAAGCGCACCAGCGGCCCCACGAGCTGCATCAGGTCCTTGTCGGAGGAGACGATGATGACGCCCGCCCCCCGCGCCTCGGCCTGCCGGGAATAGGTGGCGATGAGGTCGTCCGCCTCGTAGCGCTCCAGCTCGATGGCATGCAGGCCGAAGGCGCGCACGGCCTCGCGCATCAGCGGCATCTGGCGCTTGAGGTCGTCCGGCGCGTCGGGGCGGTGGCCCTTGTAGTCGGGGAAGATCTCCTTGCGGAACGAGCCTTCCGACTTGTCGAAGACGATGCCGAGATGGGTCGGCTTCACACCCGCCGCGCCGTCCTGCACGAACTGGGCGATCTTGGTGCAGAACAACCGCACCGCGCCCGTGGGCAGGCCGTCCGAGGGGCGGAAATTGTACTTGTCGCCCTCCTTGGTGTTCATCGACTGGAAATAGGCGCGGAAGATGAACGACGAGCCGTCGACCAGGATGACCTGATCGCCGGGGCCGACGGGCGTATCGGAAGCGGCGGCTTGAGTCTGCGTGTCGGTCATGGGGTGTCTGTGTCGCGGGAGCCGGGTTGCGTGCCCGCTGCGAGTTCGGCGCGGCAGACGGCGAGGATCTCCGCCATCCTTTCCTCCACCGTGCGCCAGATGAGAAGGGGCGAGACGTTCTCGTAGCGGTGCCGGTAGACGTTTCCCGCATCCGCGATCTGCCGCCAAGGGATGTGGGGATGGCGTGTCCGGGTTCCGTCGTCCACCCGCCGGCTGGCCTCGGAGATGATCTCGAGGCAGCGCGTCACGGCGTAGAGGGTTCGCCGGTCCGCCTCGAACTCCGTGAAGGACATCCCGGCCACGAAACTCCGGGCGGCCTCGGCATTCTCGACGATGCCGAGCAAGGCGCGGCGCCCGCGCTCAGAAAGCATGGATCGCGTCGCGCTCCGCGCCCTCGCGGACATGGGCCGTCAGCGCATCCCTGTTCGCGACGTCGACCACCACCGGAAACAGGTCGCCGATATAGGCGATCAGGCCGGTGTAGTCGTAGACGTCCCGCACCCTGTCCTGATCGATCTCCACCAGGATATCGATGTCGCTCTGCGGCGCGTTCTCGCCGCGGGCCGTCGAGCCGAACAGCGCGGCGTGCCGAACCCCGCGGTCGCGGAGATCGGCCTGGTGCCGGCGCAGGATCGCGATGACGTCGCTCGGGCTCATCGGGGCATGTTAAGGCAACTCGCCGTGCCCCTGAAGGGCTCCTCCGCATGAGAGGTGGGCGAAATCCCACGTCTCACGCCGCCAGTTCCCGCCCGAGCGCCGCCACCCGCCGCAGGTCGTCGACGAAGGCGGCGTAGGCTTCCGCCTTGGCCTCGTCCGGCAGGCGCAGCAGGTAGGAGGGGTGGACGGTGATGAAGCCCTGGAAGCGGGTCCCGCCTCCCTCCCGGTTCGGCCGGTCGAAGCGGAAGGGGCCTCGGGCGCGGGTGATCGGGATCTGCTTGCCCGTCAGCGCCAGCACGGCGGTGGCGCCCAGCGCGACCACGAGCTTCGGCCCGACGAGATCGAGCTCCCGGTCGAGCCACCAGCGGTAGTGGCCGACCTCGCCGGCGGTGGGTTTCTGGTGGATGCGGCGCTTGCCCCGCTCCTCGAACTTGAAATGCTTCACCGCGTTCGTGAGATAGGCCGCGCTTCGGTCGATGCCGGCCTCCTCCAGGGCGCGGGTGAGCAGCATGCCGGCCGGGCCGACGAAGGGGCGCCCTTGGCGGTCCTCCTGGTCGCCCGGCTGCTCGCCGACGAAGGCGAGCGTCGCGCCCAAAGGGCCCTCGCCGAGGACGGCCTGGGTCGCGCCGGGAACCAGCGGATCGGCGCGCCGGATGACGGCGTTCAGCGCGTCGAGCGTCTGCGGCTCCTGATCGGCCATCGCGGCCACCGCCTTGGCGGGATCGCGCTTCGCGGACATGACGGGCTCCCTCTCGATCATCTGCGCGGTCCGCCCCGCCGCCGCGCGCACCAGGGCGGGGATCGCGGCGGTCTCGGGCATGTTGTGCCAGTACTTGCGCGGCATCTCGGCCTTCATGGCGCGCAGGTTGGTGCGGGCCGGGTTGAAGGTGCTCTCGTAATAATCCAGCCAGCCGGCCTCGAAGCCGTCGCCCTCCGGCACCTCGGCGCGCCGCCCCGGCGGCCCGAAGGCGAGCTCGGCACCGTCCCAATGCACCGAGCCGTCCGGTGTCAGGATCGACCAGCGCAGGCCGCGGAAGCGGTCCACGAAGAACTCCGCCGCCTGCGCGAGGATGTGATGGTCCGGCTCGAACCAGGCCGCGAACCGCTCGGGCTCCCCCGCGATCCGGCGGAAGCGCAGGAAGGCGTGCATCTTGTGAAGGTCGCGCGCCACCGCCTTGCGCAGCAAGCCGAGGCGGTGGACCAGGGGATCGCTCGCCACCTCGCAGAGCGCGCGCTCGCCGTTGAGGACGCGCCAGACCAGGGCGTGGAGCAGGGCGTAGCGCTCGGGGTCGCGGTGCTGCACCACCATGGGGATCAGGGCCGCGACGGGCCGGGGCAGGCGCAGCGGCGCGGCCTCTCGCGGTTCCGCGATCGCGGGAAACAGGCCCGGCGCATCCGCGACCGTCCAGGCCACGGCGTCCGGCGCGACGGCCTCCGTGATCAGCCCGCGCAGGGCGGCGCGAAAGCCCGGCAGGTCGGCGCCCGGCGCCAGCGATACCGTTCGTCGCGTTCTCTCGGACAGGGCTTCGGCGGCGTCCATGGCTAGAACAGGCTCAGTTGCCGGGCCGGCTCGGCGAGCCGGGCGCGCAGGTCCAGGCGGTCCGTCAGCTGGGCCGGGCTGTGGTCGGCGGCGATCAGGAAGGGGCGGGCGCGCTTCAGGGCCGAGGTCAGGCGGCCGATATCGGCGAGCCGCAGGGTGGCGTGGCGGCGGGCGGCGACGATCCGGTCGACGGCTCGCGCCCCGAGCCCCGGCACGCGCAGCAGCATCTCCCGCGCGCCCCGGTTCACGTCGACGGGAAAGCGGTCGCGGTGGCTGAGCGCCCAGGCGAGCTTGGGGTCGATGTCGAGGGGGAACATGCCGCCCTCGGCCGCCTCCGCCACGTCGTCGGCGGAGAAGCCGTAATACCGGAGCAGCCAGTCGGCCTGATAGAGCCGGTGCTCGCGCCGGAGGGGAGGGGGCTTCAGGGGCAGCAGGGCCGCGCCGTCGGGGATCGGGCTGAAGGCGGAATAATAGACGCGCTTCAGTCCGACGCTGCCGTAGAGATGGGCGCTCTTGGCGATCAGCGCCGTGTCGGTGGTGGCGTCCGCCCCGACGATCACCTGCGTCGACTGCCCGGCCGGCGAGAATCGCCGTTTCTCGGCCTTCGCCTGCGCGATCCGCTCGCCGATCTGGCCCATGGCCGCCTGGATGGTGGCGCCCGATTTCTCCGGCGCGAGGCGGGCCAGGCTCGCCTCGGTCGGCAGCTCGACATTGATCGAGAGCCGGTCCGCGTAGAGCCCGGCCTGCTCGATCAGCCAGGGGCTCGCCTCGGGGATCGATTTCAGGTGGATGTAGCCGCGAAAGCCGTGGTCGCGCCGGAGCGAGCGCGCCACCCGCATCAGCAGCTCCATGGTGTGGTCGGGCGAGCGCACGATGCCGGAGGAGAGAAAAAGCCCCTCGATGTAGTTGCGCTTGTAGAACTCCACCGTGAGGGTGACGACCTCCTCGACGGTGAAGCGCGCGCGCGGCACGTTCGAGGAGCGCCGGTTGACGCAATAGGCGCAGTCGAACAGGCACCAGTTGGTCAAGAGGATCTTGAGGAGCGAGACGCAGCGCCCGTCCGGCGTGTAGGCGTGGCAGATGCCGGCGCCTGTGGTCGAGCCGAGCCCGTGTCTGTAGACACATGGTTTGTCCTCTCCGGACAGATGGTTTGTCCGCGTGACACCGCGGATCACCCACCCGTACCCCGAATGGGCGCGTCCCTGTACGGACCTCCGCGGCGTGCCGCGAATACTTGCCGCTCCCTTCACGTGGTGCGGCCGAGCCGCGCCCAATAGCGCTGGATCGTGCTCTTGCCCGGCGTCCTGTCCGCGCCGAACCGCTCCCGGCAGAGGGTGTGGGTGTCCTTCAGAAGGCGCTGGCCCAAGCATTCGGCCAGGAACGCTGCCACCGCCGGATCGTGGTCGATGCGGCAGCGCGGATTGGCCAGCAAGCGGGCTGGTGTCACGTCCAGCACCGCGAGACGGCGCTTGCAGTCCAACAGCTCAGCGTAGAGCGTGGTCGGGATCGTCACCACCTCGACACCAAAGATGACCGCTGCCGGCGATGGCAAGGCCGGCTCGGGCATGTACGGCCCTGGCGGTGTCCGGGAGCCCCGAAGCGTCCGGTACTCCCCAGCATCCACGATCACGACCTCGGCCCGTCCGATGCGGACGTAAGCCGGGAGGCCGTGTGCTTGGACCGTGCCTGCCTCGCCCCCCGGCGCGTTCATCAAGGCCTCTTCAAAGCCCGTCGAAGCTGAGCCGCCGCTCTCTCTGCCGGTCATGGCCGCTCCCGCGCCGGGAGCGTGATCCCGAACAACTGCGCCTTGATCATGCTGACGGTATCGGCCGAAATGCCCTTCTCACGTGCCGCCACCGTGAGGGCCTTGTCCGCCTGCTTTGCGAGTTGCGCTGCAATCTCGGCCTCAAGCTTCTGCCGGTGCTCCGTCGAGGTTTTCTGCGCTGTGACCACGGCCTGATAGGCGCGCGACAGCTCCATAGCCTGTTTGGGCGACTTGTTCTCGTCGCCCTCCTCGACAAGCTCGATGATAAGCGTCTTCAGGAACTCCCCAAGCTGCATGGTCGAGCGCCCCACGTCAGCCGGGTCGAGCTCGTCCGCCATGCTGTCATACAGTGCCCTGGCATTGTGCATCCGGCGCTGTGCGGCGGCGACGCGCACGGCCTGTTTGTTGAAGGCCGTGCTCTTGATCCCCTCGATGCCCTTGGCCGCGAGGCGGTCGTTGAATTCGAGGCGGATGTCTTCCTGTGTGCGCTTGCGCTGCCCCAATTCGCGCATCGCCCAGACGACATCATCCTCTGCCGCCTCGGGCAGAAGGTCGAAAGCGTTGAGGCGTCCCCGGCCGGCCATGTCAGGCCCCCAGCGGCGGTTGCTTGATGCCTTCGACCCGGCCCTTGCGCAGGATGTGGTCCACGCCGGCCGCAGTGATCTGCGCGATCAGCACCGTGTCCATCTCATTAAGCCTGATTGCGCCCACGTCTTCCATCTTGCGCAGTTGGGTACGCACCCAATCACGCGAGCGGAAATGCCCATAGGCTTCGAGGAACTGCGCGCACAGGAGGTCGTTCAGATGCCCGTCGTTCTGCTGATAAAGCATCGTCAGTAGGCAGAGACGCGCGTCCTCTTCGACGTGGCGGGTGATAGTCTGACTGGTCACGATACCTCTCTCGCCTTTGGCTGGTGAACGTGCCGCGCCGGCACGGTTGCGGTGGAGCTCGTGGAACGGGCCGGGCGCGGGACGAGGACGGCGGTGGTCGCCGCGAGCATGGGCGCATCAGCCCGGCCTTCGGCCGCCGCCCCGGCACGCGACGAAACGGTGAACCGAAGACTTCCCAGGCACGCGGTCCGCCCCGAACCGCTCGATGGCCGCGAGCCGGACCTTGTCCACGTCCTCTGTCGCGATCCGTTCGAGGATGAAGGCCCGGACCTCAGGGTCCTTGTCGAGGCGGAACAGCCGCTTTGGGCAGCCCGGCGCGCCGAGGTGGAAGACGGCATCCTGTAGAGCGAGCAGCGCCCGATACTCGCCCGCATCGGCCAGGACGACGTTGCGCCCGTCGATATGCGTGAAGGCCGGGAGCGGGACGCCCTGTGCCCAGGGAGGCATACCCCAGTCGGGACCGCCGTGCTCGACTTCAGGAATGTCGCCTTCGCTTCCCATCGCGTCACCGCCATCATCCGGAACAGGGGCGGACAATGCGGGATCTGGCGTTTCGGCAAGAGGGTGAACCGCGTCACCCCTGCCGATTGCCTCGCGTTCTGGTAGCGCGCGCCCGCGAGGTTGAGGAAGGACAGCCGCCGGGAGGCCGTGACCCCTCCTACCCTCAAAAGGCAGCGCCCCGAGTTCGGCCGGCGACGCCGCACCATACGCCCGCCGGGGCGCGGCACAACCCGCCAGGGGCGGGCTTCGAGGGTGTGCCTGCCCGTAGGCACGGAGCGCTCCGCTTCGACCAGCGCCGGGCCTGTCGAGCCCAGGTGCGGGGTGTCTCTCACAGATGCCTCAGGAAGGCCCGCGCCGGCTTTGCCGGGGTTCGGGTGCCGGAAGTTCTTGAAGATGAAATTGAAGCACCTGAGGCGATCCCAGGGGCATTCCAGGAGCGAGGGTGCAAGCGGGTGGATACGGCATGGGTGTTCCGCAGGCTGGCCCTCGCCTTTTATTATTCCTGGATTGAAGATGACGGCGGACACTGTGCTGAACTTCCTGGCCCAAACCCCGCTGATACGTCGGATTATAGTTGACATCCTGCGGAAATGGAAGGACTATTTAGCGTGGCACTTCAAGTGATTTGCCTGCCGTACCGGCTGTTTGACATCGTGAATTCTGTTGGGGTGAGCGGCTAGCGGCTGCATCGCACGTGAAAAAGCCCGCCTCGATCTCTCGGGCGGGCTTGAATGCTTCGCGTTCCGTTGTGCGCTGCCGCTCATCCGACCTTTCTCTGTTTCGGCTTGCGGCTGCCTCTGCCTGTCATGGACCGCAAGGCCGTGATCGCTTGCTGCGCCCCTCCCGCCGTGAGGAAGCGCAGGGCCGAGACCTTGAAGCTGGCGTCGAGCCAGCGGTTCAGGGCCGCTTCGTCCTCGACGCCGCTCCACTCCCGATGCAGGCCCCGGATGAGCGCGACCTGCTTCGGCGAGGCCATGCCGGGGCGGTTGCCGTAGCTGCGCCGCATCCACGTCGAGCGGAAGCCGAAGGCGTTGAAGTAGGCCATGACGGCCTCAAACCCGGCCTCATCCAGGTCCTTCGCGCTGGCCGCGCCCCCACCGTGATGGTGGAGCACGGCCCGGTACTGCGCTTCGTCCAGGCCGAGCTGCCGCCGCGCGACTTGCACGACAGCGACGCGCTTGGGAGAGATCATATCAGCGCCTCCTCTATGAGAACGGTTCCTTCCAGGCCGTGGAAGGCCCAGGACCGGAGCGCCACCAAGGGCCCGGTGTCCGGCTGGTCGGACGCCGCGATGGCGGCGAGCATGATCCGCAGATCGGAGAGCAGCGTGTCGAGGTCGATGCCGACGCTCGACGTGCGCTGAAGGGGCGGCCCTCCGTCCGGATCGCCGTCCACCCGGCGAACCACGATCGTGAGGCTGCAATTGTCGCTGCCGGGCGGCTTCGGTGCCAGGCTGTAGCGAAAGCGGGCGTCGCGTCCCATGCCGGCCTCCCTCACTTCGCCAACGCGCCGCTGAGTTCGGCCCACGCCTGCCGGACGTGGGCCTCCTTCAGCGGGATATCGTCGGAGGCCGCGTAGACGACGGCGTTGCGCAGGGCCGCCACGACCCGGCGCAGGCCGGTCTTGTGGGTCGCGTGCTGGCGCAGGAATGCGCGCACCTTTGCGTCCGTGATCCCGCACTGCGCCAGGATCGCGTCAACGTCGGCCTCGGCCGGGCTGGTGATGCGCAGGGGCGAACTGATGCGTCCGTCGAGCTGCGGCAGCTTCGCCACCTTCTCCATCAGGTCGGTATGGCCGACGAAGGCGACGCCGAGCGGATGGCCCAGGTTGGCGACGGCATCGAAGATGCCGCGCACGGTCTCGAAGCCGTCTCTGGTCAGATGCTGCGCCTCGTCGCAGATGAGTAGGCCGCCCGAGCGGGCCAGCGCGTACTCGATCTCCGAGCCAAGCAGGTCGGGCTGGCGCGGCATGGTGTAGAAGCCCAGCGCCCGCCCGATCTGGCAGAGCACCCCATAGGTGGTACGGGTGTAGCTGGTGAACTGGCAGTGCCAGACGGTGTGCCGTCCCTGTGCGTAGCGCTGGCAGGCCGTGGTCTTGCCGACTCCGGGCACGCCCGCGATCGCCGTCATGCGGCTGGTGCGGTGGGCTTCGTCCAGCGCGCCGAGGATGCGCGCCGAGGTCGGCGTCTCGGCGAAGCTGTCGATCCTGTCGAGGATGCTCTTCAGGTCAGGCAGGCCGTCGTCCGGTTGCGCGTTCGAGGGCGAATTATTAACCATTTGCTCGTTCATTGATGCCGTCCAGCTTCGATGGACACAAAGGGGTCGGGGGTGGTCTCAAGCACCCTCGGCCCCGCTCCTCACCCGGCCTTCGAGAGGCCGAGCTTCTCCCGGCCCAAGGCCAGCCGCCGGTAATCGGGGCCGTCCGTGTTGAGCGGTTCGGGATCCTGTTGCCCCAGGGCGGCGCGAGCGGCGGCCAGCTTGGCCGGGTCGCGCTTGGGGAAGGCCGGCGCGTCGGCGCTGCGGGCGCGACGGTTCGGCGTGATCTGGATGACGGAAGCCTCGGGCGGGCTCGCGGGAACGGGTGACGCCTCGACGGCCGCGGCAATGATGCCCGCCTCGATCTCGTCCATGCGGGCGTACTGGCGGGCGGCGTGCTTGGTCGCCCGGTTCGCCTCGCGCCGGGCGCGGGCATGGTGCTTGGCGGCCTCGACCGAATTGAAGGCTCCGGCCTCGATCCGCTCGACATCGCCAGTAATGCGGCGGCCCTCGACCGTCTCCGCGACGATTGCCGCTGAGAAGTCGTTCTCGTCGTAGCGCACCACGATGGGCTCGCCGGGATGGCGGTATGCGTAGTCTTGAAGCGCCGCATGGAAGTAGCGGTGCGGACGCGGCATCGTGCCGAGGAATACAGTTCCGTCAGCCTTGGGCGTGACGCGCTTGGCCGAGTAGAAGAACAGCCGTCGCTGCTCGGCCGTGAGCTTGCGGACGGCGCGCGTCTTCAAGCTCTTTTCGAACACCGCCAAGTGCGATGTCTGGTACGCGACGGTGGAGCGGCGGTCCGCGCGTGTGTTGTAGTGCTCGACGGCCTTCGTCAGCACCTCCACGAAGGTCGCGAGCGGCACGGCCTTCTCGCTGTAGTTGGCAGGCTTCTCCGTGGGCGAGCGGCCGGTATAGGCCCCGGCGCAGGCGGGATCTTTCTCCGAGCGTTCCTTCAGCTCGGCAAACGCGCGCTCGATCAGCTTCGCCCGGCCGTTGCGCGGGCGCGTGAAGCTTACGTTGACGCCGAGGCATGGCAGCAGGCCGGGCAGTTCGTCGGGGCGGAGAGTGAAGCGGAAGCGCCCCGTGGTGCCGCCCGTGGTCGCCTTGTTGGCGGCGGCCCGCGTGTTGTCGAAGCGGACCTGATCCGGCAGGCCGTAGTGCTCGAAGGCTCGGCACATCACCCGCCGGTAGGACTGGCCGCTCTCGGTTTCTGTGACCTCCCATGCCAGGATGGCGTTGCTGGCCTCGTCCTGAACGACGGTCACGACAGGGCGCAGGATGCGCGCGTCGGGAAGCTGCACCCGCAGGTCCCAGATGCGGCTATCCATGTTGAGCCCGTCGAGAGCGCGCATGCCAGACCGGTCGCGCTCCTGATGCGGGTAGAGCGCGTCCAGGGCCTCATTGCCCTCGCGGAGGTAGACCTTCTGCGCGGCCGGGAGGTCGTTGAAACGGCGTTGAAGGGTCTTCAAAGAGGGGACCGGCCCCCAGCCGCCAGCCGCCGCAGCCTTGCGGACGCGCTCGTAGCAGGCTTGGGCCTGAGGCTGCTCAACCCGGCCGTAATCCGCGAAGAACCGATTGAGGACGCGCGGGTCTACCTCGTCCGGCTCCCGGCCCTTGTAGGCCGGCAGCAGGGCGGCCAGCCACTCGTCCGCCGGCCTACCGCTGACCTTTTGCCAGTACCGCTTGAGGGTGCGGCACTCGACTTCGCGCTCTACGGCAACGGCAGCAAGGCAGGCACCAAGCGTACGGCCGTCTTCCAAGTGTGCCTTGACGGCCAGGACCAGAGGCAGTCGGCGGCGCGCTTCCTCTTGGACCGAGGGAGGCGCGCACGCGAAAAGTCGCAACAAATCATCGCCAGTATTCGGCCTTGAAGGCGCATCCAGGCATCCAAGCGCTTGGCGTACTGCGATTGGAAGCGTCTCTGGAAAGTACAGGTTGCCGGACTGCCCTCCCTTTACGCGACCTTCATCACATCGAGCGCCCAATACAGCGAGGCGTCGGATCAAGCTGCTCTTGTGTGAGGGAAGATTAACCCTCGGAGCAATTTCTCTGATTTGTGAGAGCGGGATCATCAGATCGCAACACCTCGCTCTCCGAGGTAGGAGCGGATCTCAGCACGTATCTCTTGGGCCCTTGGCCCTTCCCAGGACCCAAAACAGGCCGCACGCACGTTCTGATGGTGGTACTTCCGCTCGCGGCACCAGCGGTTGAGGCTGCCGCCGAGGCCGACAAACCCCGCCAAGGCCGCACGATAAAATTGCGGGCCGGGCTCAGGGATGCTACGTGTTTGCGAAGAAGCCATGTGACAATGGTATATGCAAACGCGATGGTGTCAACGTGTCTGCGAAAGTGACGCTCGATGTCGATGGCATTCTCAGCCGCATCTCTGATGCCGTAGGGGCTGAGAACGACCACCAGCTTGCGATGGCCACTGGAACTGCGCAGACCACCATATCCACGTGGCGCAGCAAGCAGCGCGTCCCCTATGATCTATGTGTCAAAGTATCCCAGGAAAAAAACGTTCATATTGCCTGGATATTATTCGGAGAAGAGGGTATATACCCCCAATCATCCGATGATGAATATGGACTTATTGATATCAACTTCTACGGCTTTTGCTGGGATGCAGCGGAAAAGGTCTGCCAGATTGATCCGACTTTAGAGCCAAAGCTTACTGCTTTGATGATATACAACAGTCTTTGGCCAAAACTTTCTGCGGAACATTCGAAATCTGGCAAGCTTACACGGTCTCAGGCGGTGCTCGCGTATAGCGTTTTTGAAGATCTTGGCATGTTCGATTGGGAGAAATACGCCCGCGAACTTCGTGAAAAGCTGGATGCGTATCCCAGCGTTGGGGTTGCGCCGACCAGCCGCAAGCCGTCGCGTCGGTCCCGCAAGTAGGCTGCCATCTCCCAGCGGTGTGCGCACGCGCGTTAGGTGTGCGCGAAATGCCGGCACGGCACCCCTAAAAATCAATGACTTAGGGCGGCCCTGACGCGAAAGGTGTGCGCGTCAACTGCACCGCGCTTGCGTAGGACAAACCATCTGTCCTGCCGCTCCTAAACATTTCAGTCACTTAGCGCGCACACCTGGGCCAAAACATTTGTCCCCCCACAGCCCGTCCTTGCCGGCGACGCGCTTCGGCGCCCCCGAGGAGGAGCAGGAGGCGTCGTACTTGGCGGCATCCGCGAGGATGCGCAGCTTCTTGGAGAGAGTCTCGTCCATCGAACGAAACAAGAACATCGATCCGCCCGGATGGCAAGGCGGGGTCGGTCCGAATGGTGAACGCCGATTGCCGCAGGCCGCTCCCTGCGCGTGGGGGAGCGGCCCGCGACGGCGCCTCAGCCCTGCTTCAGCGTCGCCTTGAGGGTGATCTCGGCGTTGAGGAGCTTCGAGATCGGGCAGTTCTTCTCCGCCGCATGCGCCAGCTCGTCGAACGTCGCCTGGTCGATGTCCGGGATGCTGGCGGTGAGCGTCAGGGCGGACTTGCTGACCTTGAAGCCGGCGCCCTCCTTGTCGAGGGTGACGATCGATTCCGTGGTCATCTCGGTGGCGGCGAACCCGGCTTCCTGAAGCTGGAAGGCGAGCGCCATGGTGAAGCAGCCGGCATGGGCTGCCGCGATCAGCTCCTCCGGGTTGGTGCCCGGCTTGTCCTCGAAGCGGGTGTTGAAGCCGTAGGGCTGGTCCTTCAGCACGCCCGATTGCGTGGTGAGATGCCCGGTGCCGGACTTGCCGTTGCCCTGCCAGACGGCGTGGGCCTTGCGGTCGATCATGGAAATCCTCGTCGGTTCGGCGGCCCCGCCAAGGGAAAGCGCGGAGCGTCGGCCGTCGCGCGGTGACGTGGAGCGCGGCCGGGCGAAATCCAGCGCCGTGCCGCGTCAGCCGTCGATGTCCGTATCGACGATGTCGCGGGCGAGGTCGTAGCGGAAGCCGGCGCGGGCGAGGGCCGCGAGATCGCGCTCGCGATGGGCCTGCCGGGTCTCGGGAGGCCGGTGCGGGCCGAGGCGGCGGCGACGGGCATAGGCGCGGGCCGCATCGATCTCGGCGTCTTCGGGATTGTTCTGCGCGCCCTCGGCCTGCATGGCGGCCTCGACCACCTCGCGCGGGACGCCCTTGGCCGCGAGCTTGGCCGAAGCGCCCCGCGCCGACGCCCCCCGTCGCCGCAGGGTCGCGAGCCGGGCCGCGGCGAAGCGGGCGTCGTCCACGAGCCCGCCGGCCACCGCCTTGCCCACCACCGCGTCGATCATCTCCTCGAACGCGGCCGGCTCCTCGCCGCGCGCCTGCGCCCGTTTCGTCGCCCGCCGCCGGAGGGTCCGCCGCAGCATCTCGGTGGAGGCGCTGTAGCGCTCCAGGTAATGGAGCGCCGCGCGCTCGAGATAGGCCGCCGTCACCGGCGGGGTCGGCCGCCGGCTATGATTCGGCGCGGAGCTTGCAACGATCGGGTCCTTCATCGGTTCTTCACGATCTCGACAGGATTTCGGTCCATGCCGTCATCATGGAACGCGCGCAACGGAAGGGACGCCGGCATGCCGGGGTGCGGGTGGTGCTGAGGCGGGAATGGCTTCTCGTTCTGCTCGCCCTGGCGCTCGCGGGAGCGGCTGCCGGGGTCGTCTACCTGTCGCGCCCGACCACGCTCACCGTCGCCGTCGGCCCGCGCGACGGACCCGAGGCGAGCCTCATCGAGGCTTACGGCAACGCGCTCGCCCGAGGCCGCGAGGATGTCCGGCTCAGGATCGTCCCCTATGACGACGTGCGCGACAGCGCCGAGGCGATGCAGGCCGGCAAGGCCGATCTCGCCGTGGTGCGCCCCGACGTCTTCCTCCCCGACAACGGCCTGACGCTCGCGATCCTGCACGACGAGGCGCTCGTCATCGCCTCGCCCGATGCCGCCGACATCGACAGCTTCTCCGACCTCGCCCGCAAGCGGCTCGGCATCGTGGTGCGCCACAGCGCGGACCTTCCGTTCCTCTCGAACCTGCTCTCCTTCTACGACTTCTCGCCCGTGCAGGGGGAGGCCGCGCCGTCGCCCTCCAGCCAGTTCCCGCAGGGGCAGGTGGTGCTGGTGCCGCTCAAGGTCGGCGACGTGACGGCGGCGGTCGCCGAGAAGCGCGTCGACGCGGTGGCCGTCATCGCCAATCCCGGCTCGAAGGCCGCCGCCGCCACGGTGCGCGCGGTGGAGCTCGGCTCGCCGGACAAGAAGATCAGCCTCGTCTCGGTGCCGGACGGCGAGGCGATCCTCCAGCGCTTTCCGGAGCTGCAATCCGTCACCATCCCCGCCGGCACCTTCGGTGGGCGGCCCAAGCGGCCGGAGGAGGACGTGAAGACGGTGGGCGCCTCCTACCGGCTGATGGCGCGGGGCGCCGTGAGCCGGGTGGCGGTAGCCTCCGCCACGCAGCACCTGTTCGAATGGCGCTCGAAGCTCGCCTCGATCGCGCCGATCGCCAAGCTGATGAAGGCGCCTGAGTTCGACACCACCGTCGCGGCGACCTCGGCGCGGCTTCCCAACCACCCCGGCGCGGTGGACTATTTCGAGCGCGAGCAGCAGACCTTCCTCGACCGCTACGAGGACTACATCTACCTGTTCGCCTTCTTCGGCGGCACCATCGGCTCGGGCATCGCCTGGATCGGGCAGCGCCTCGCCCGCCAGCGCCGCGAGCGCATCGACGTGGTGCTCGACAGGCTGGTCGAGCTGATGCGCGAGGTCCGGCAGGCGAAGACCAAGGCCGATCTCGACGCGGTCGCCGTCGAGAGCGACGACCTCGTCGCCGACGTGGTGCACTACGCCCGCGAGCGCACCATCGACCACCGGACCCTCAGCGCCCTGATCCTCGCCATCGACGCGGTCCACGCCGCGATCCTCGACGGGCGCCGGCAGCTCGGCCCGGACGAGCCCCCCCTGGAGCGCGGCGGCGAGACGCCGGCCCGCGCCCGAGCCCGCACGGCGCGGCTCCTCGCCATGCGCGTCACCGCCGCCGAGTGAGCGGAACACGGCGGGGCGGATGAACGGACGAGCCTTCGCCCGTAATCCCGCCGCGCCTCCAAATCGGCGAAAAATATTCCGATTGCCAAATTTATAGGTATTCCGAATAATATATTTGCTCGCCGATACAGGTTTGCGCGCCGCCATGCGCGTCTGCCTATGCTTCCGCATGGTCGTCGGGCGCCGATAACGAACCAAGTCCGCAAGAAGACTGGTTCTCGACATCGCCGCGCCAACGTGCCGGCAGAGGAGACGCTCGTGACAACCATCGCCGCCGCGCGCGCGGACGCGCGACCCGCCACAGGGCGCTGGGTGCAGCTTGCACTCGGCATCGCCTGCATGGTCGCCGCCGCCAACATCCAATATGCCTGGACCCTGTTCGTCCCCGAGATCCAGAAGACCTTCGGCTGGGAGCGCGCCGCGATCCAGGTCGCGTTCACGATCTTCGTCGTCTCGCAGACCTGGCTGACCCCTGTCGCCGGCTATCTCGTCGACCGCTTCGGCCCGAACAAGATCACCATGTTCGGCGGCGTGATGACCGGTCTCGCCTGGGTGGTGAACTCCTACGCCACCTCGCTCTCGGGCTTCTATTTCGGCTCGGTCCTCGGCGGCATCGGCGTCGGCTGCGTCTACGCCTGCTGCATCAACAACGCCCTGAAATGGTTCCCGGATCGCCGCGGCCTCGCGGTCGGCCTGACCGCCGGCGGCTACGGTGCCGGCTCGGCGCTGACCATCCTGCCGATCGCCAACATGATCGCCGGGGGCGGCTTCCAGCAGGCGTTCTTCACCTTCGGCCTGATCCAGGGCGCGGTGATCCTGCTCGTCGCGATCGGCATGCGCGCGCCTGCCGAGGGCGAGGTGAAGTTCTCCCAGACGGTTCTGCAATCGCGTCGCGACTACACCCTGCCCGAGGCGCTGCGCACCAAGGTGTTCTGGGTGATGCTGCTGATGTTCACCTGCACCGTCACCGGCGGTCTGATGGCGGTGGCGCAGCTCGGCGTCATCGCGCAGGACCTCGGCGTGAAGAACTTCCAGGTGAACCTGTACTTCTTCGCCATGGCCGCGCTGCCCTTCGCCCTGATGCTCGACCGCATCCTGAACGGCGTCTCCCGTCCGCTCTTCGGCTGGGTGTCGGACCGGATCGGCCGCGAGAAAACGATGTTCATCGCCTTCTCGCTGGAGGGCATCGGCATCGTGGCGCTCGGCACCTTCGGCCACAACCCCTGGGCCTTCGTGATCCTGTCGGGCATCGTGTTCCTGGCCTGGGGCGAGGTCTACTCGCTGTTCTCCGCGACGGCGGCGGACACCTTCGGCTCGAAGCACATCGGCAAGATCTACGGCGTGCTCTACACCGCCAAGGGTGTCGCCGCCCTGCTGGTGCCGATCGGCAACCTGCTGATGCAGGCCACCGGTACCTGGTCGAGCGTGCTCTACACCGTGGCCTGCATGGACATCTTCGCCGCGATCCTCGCGATCACCGTGCTGCGGCCGATGCTCGTCAGGCACCACGCCTCGAACGGCCAGACGATGGCGACGGGCGGCGGCCACTGAAACCCGCCTCTCCCCTCCCGACCTCCCACGAGGCCGGGAGGGGGCCGTCGCGAGATCACGAGGCCGGCGCCCGCCTGTGCGGGTGCCGGCCTCGCCGCATCGGAACGACGGCGGCCCTCAGGGCGGCGGGTCGGGGGCCTCGACCTCGCCGCTGCGCTGGAGCTGGAGCGCCACGAACCAGCACAAAGCCGCCCAGGCGGCGCCGACGCACCAGCCGGCCAGCACGTCGCTCGGCCAGTGCACGCCGAGATAGACGCGGCTCACGCCCACGAGCAGAGTCGTCGCGACGCCGATGACCAGCACCAGCGCCTTCACGCGCCGCTCCGGGTTCAGCCGGGCGAGCAGGATCGCCAGGGTCAGATAGGCGATGGCCGACATCATCGCGTGGCCGCTGGGGAAGCTCGCCGTGAACACCTCCATGCCGTGCGGCACGAGGTCGGGGCGGGGCCGGTGGTAGAACAGCTTCAGCACCGTCGAGACGATCTCGCCGCCGCCCACCGCCGCGATCACGAGCAGCGCCACCCGGTGCTTGCGCGTCAGCGCCAGATAGGAGGCGACCGCCGCCGTCACGAAGACGATGGTGAAGACGCTTCCCAACCCCGTGATGTCGCGCATGGTCTCCTCCAGCCAGCGCGGACCGATGGGGTCGGAGAGGTCGGCGGGGTTGCGCAAGGACAGCAGGATCTTGCGGTCGAGCGCGGCGGTGGAGCCCTCGCCGACCTCGTCGGCGAGGTAGAAGAAGGCCCAGCCGAGCGTGCTCAGCGTCAGCAGCGCGCCCAGCGGCCCGATCTCGTTGAGCCGCAGCCGCCGCCAGATTGCGCTCGCGTGGCCTATCACGGGGCGGCCGGAGGAGAGGGATGCCTTCACGGGAGCCACCGTCTCAGGAATTCTCGCCGAAGGAGAAGCGCGCCCGCTCCTCCCACGGCCCGCCGAGATAGCGCCACAGCAGCAGGCCCGGCGCGACGAATCGGAACGGCGCGAACTCGGCCGATAGCGCCTCGTGCAGCGCACGGGCGGTCTCCGGCGCGACCTTGTTCTGGATCGTGACATGCGGATGCCAGCCCTGGCGGTCCTGCTCCGTCAGGCGGTCGCGGAACAGGCCCGCGAGCCGTGCCCGGAAGGCCGCGAGAGGCTCGGAGGCCAGCACGTAGGCGACGCCGCGTCCGGTGAAGCGCAGACCCGTCGCGAAGACCTCCGGGACCGGCTCGGCGCGGGCCAGGGCGGCGATCGCTTCGACGATGCCGGCCTCCTCCTCGCCCGGCAGGTGGTGGAACAGCGTGACATGGGCGGGGACGAGGTTGCGCTCCGGCGGGAAGTGCCGGCGCCGCAAGGCGTCGAAGCGCGCGAAGGTCGGCGCGTCGAGGGCGAGGGTGAGGATCAGCGGCGCGGCGGTGGGATCGGTCATGGGCCATCGACAGATGGCGCATCCGGCGCGCAGGTCCAGCGACGCCGACCCTTGCCGTGGCCGTCGTGGCGGCTAAACAGCCGGGCATGGGGCGCAAGCGCTGGGATACCGTCCATATCGGCCGCGACGGCTGGCTGTTCCTGACGGGCGGCAGCAACAGCGTCATGGACCAATACGGCCGGGGCCTGCGGCGCTGGTGGCATCTGCGCGCCTGGAGCCGGCTGATCGAGGCGCGGGCGGCGCGGGCGGCGCGGCTTGGCATCCGCTGCCTCCATGTGATCGTGCCGGAGAAGCTCTCTGTCTACGACAACCTCACGCGCGACCTGCCCTACGATCCGGCCCGCGCCTCCTCCCGCGTCCTGGCGCGGCGGCTCGGGCGCTGCCCGGCCTATCTCGACCTGCTCGCGCCGTTCCGCGCCGCCCGCGACGGGCCGGTGCCGCTCTATCTCAGGACCGACACGCACTGGTCGCTGGAGGGCTGCTATCTCGCCTATGGGCAGATCATGCGGGCGCTCGGCGCGGTTCCGCCGGCCGACATCGCCGAGCGGCCGCGCTTCGACCACGAGCGGCTGATGGACCTCGGCGGCAAGCTGCCCGAGCAGCCGCGCGAGATCGTCGCGCATGCCTCTCTCCAGCGCGACGCGGTGCGCGGCTTCACCGGCGATCTCGTCGCCGAGCACGAGGCGCGCGGGCGGGCCGAGGACCTGCATGTGGGCGCCCATGTGGTCTACCGGAACGCGCGCGAGGGCGTCGATCCGCGCCGCGTGGTGCTGTTCGGCGATTCCTACGCGCATTTCACGCCGATCCTGCTCACCGGCCTGATGGCCGAGAGCTTCGCCGAGGTGCATTTCGTCTGGTCGGCCAATCTCGACTGGGGCTACATCGAGCGTGTCCGCCCGGATATCCTGCTCTTTGAGCTGGCGGAGCGTTTCCTCGCGCGGCTGCCGCAGGACGATTTCGACGTCGGCACGGGGCGCCGGAGCGCCGGCTGAGCCGCCTCAGTCGAGGGCGTTGCCGGTGCGGATGTCCTCGATGGCGCTCTGCTCCTGCTGGACGATGTAGCTCTCCGGCAGGCAGGCCATGCCGAGCAGGACGACGAGCACCGCCGCCAGGCCGGCGAGAAGCACGGTCACGGTGTTCGCCCGCTTGCGCTGGGCGTGGATGACGAGGCAGCCCGCCGTGAACACGGCGGCTTCCGCGACGGGCAGCATCAACGGGACGGGCATCGCGGCGATCTCACACCGAGGGACGGGGACGCGCGGGGATGGGACATGCCGCGATCCGGCGGGCCCATGCTACGCGGGGGCGTCCTTCGCACAAGCCGGGCCGGCGAATCGGCGCGCCTGCGTGATCTCGATGCCGCACCCCGTCTCTCCCGGCGAGACGGTGCGACGCGAGCCGGTCTCGACAGGCGGCGCGGCGGCGTTATCTCCGCCGGATGACGCGCGCATCTCCTCGCCTTTCCGTGTTGGCGGCCCTGCTGGCGGCCGCCCCCCTCTCCGTGTCCTCCGCTCGGGCGCAGACCGCGGTGAAGCTCGACGGCACCTGCACGCGGCTGGTGATCGCCGGGCAGGATCTCGGCGCTTCCTGCAAGGGCACGCTGACGAATCTCGTGGCGCGCGGCCGCGCCAGCTTCGATTTCACCTCCCAGGACGGCCGGACGCTGAGCTTCAGCGGCAACGGCGCCCGGCAGGAGCGCACGGAGGAGTCCGACCCGCTCCAGCCGATCAATCTCGTCATTCCCGGCAGGAGCGGCGCGGAGGGCGTCGCACAGACGCCGGCGCTCGCCATCGGGGCCTGCCGGTTCACGACGCCCGAGCCCGGCAAGACCGGCATCGAGTGCGAGGCGTCCTCGCCGGACGGCAAGCTCTACGCCGGTAGCTTCGTCACGGCCTCCGGCCCCGCTCCGGGCGCATCCGCGCCCTGACCGACGAGCCCTCGCCGGGCTGGTCAGGGGGGCCGTCAGGCACCATGTAGACGGCGCGGTTTGCCGACGCATCCGCGCGCCCGTTTTTCGTACCGGCCGTTGCCGCGAGGACAGAATGCTGAACGACGCTCCAGCGACCGCCACTCAGGGCGCTGCCGCCGCCGTCATCAAGGACGCGACCACCGCGAGCTTCCGGCAGGACGTGGTCGAGGCCTCCCTCAGGCTGCCCGTGGTGGTGGCGTTCTGGTCGCCGCGCTCTCCCCAGTGCAAGCAGCTCCTCGCCGGGCTGGAGAAGGTCGTGCGGGGCGCCGGCGGCCGGGTCGCGCTGGTGCGCATGAACGTCGACGAGCATCCGGCGGTCTGGAGCCAGATCGGCCAGCAGCTCCAGCTCGATTCGGTGCCCGCCGTCGTCGCCATCGACCAGGGTCGGCCGGTGGACGTGTTCGTCGGCGCGCTGCCGGAGGCGCAGCTCAAGGCGTTCGTGGAGCGGCTGAGCGGGCCGAGCGAGATCGACCAGGTGATGGCCGAGGCCGCCGCCGCCCTCGAACAGGGCGACCTCGCGGGCGCCTCGGAGCTCTACGCCGCCGTGCTCGGCCAGGAGCCTGACAACGTCGCGGCGCTGGCGGGGCTCGCCAAGATCCAGCTCGATGCCGGCGAGGTCGAGAACGCGCGGCAGATCCTCGCCATGGTGCCGGAGTCCAAGGCGAACGATCCGGCGCTCGCCGGCATCCGCGCCGCCCTGGACCTCGCCGAGCAGGCCGCCTCGCTGGGCGATCTCGCCGGGCTGGAGGAGCAGGTCGCGAAGGACCCCGACGACCATCAGGCCCGCTTCGATCTCGCGCTCGGGCTCGCCGCGCGCGGCGATCGCGAGAAGGCCGTCGATCACCTCATCGAGATCCGCAAGCGCGACCGCGCCTGGAACGACGACGGGGCCCGTAAGCAGCTCCTGACCTTCTTCGAGGCCTGGGGCACGATGGATCCCGACGCGATCCGGGGACGCCGGAAGCTCTCGACGCTTCTGTTCGCCTAAAAGGCCGGGCGCGGCCGGGACGGGCCGCAGGGGAGACGCCATGACGACGCATGCGGGCTACAAGGGCCCGGCCGATTGCCCCGCCGTGATCCCGGTCTTCCCGCTGCCCGGCGCGCTGCTGCTGCCGCGCGGCCAGATGCCCCTCAACATCTTCGAGCCGCGCTATCTCGCCATGATCGACGACGCCATCCGGGGCGAGCGCATCATCGGGATGATCCAGCCGGACGCCGAGGGCGGTGGCCCGCCCATGGCGCCGCGCCTCTACCGGGTGGGCTGCGCCGGCCGGATCACGCAGTTCGCCGAGACGGGGGACGGCCGCTACCTGATCTCGCTGACCGGCGTCGCGCGCTTCCGCGTGGAGAGCGAGCTCGCCACCACCACCGCCTATCGGCGCTGCCAGGTCTCCTACGACGCCTTCCTCAAGGATTTCGAGCCGCGCGCCGGGGAGGAGGGCGTCGACCGCGAGGGCGTGCTCAAGGCGCTGCGCGACTTCGTCGACTCGAACGATCTCAAGGTCGATTGGGCCGGTATCGAGGAGGCGCCGAACGAGGCGCTGGTCAACGCGCTCTGCATGATGAGCCCCTTCGGCGTGCGCGAGAAGCAGGCCATGCTGGAGGCTCCCGACCTGAAGACGCGGGCGGAGGTCTTGATCGCGGTGACGGAAATGGAGTTGGTGCGTTCCAGCGGCTCCGAGCCGACCCTGCAATAGCCCGCCAAGGACCAAAGCCCCCATGGCCGACGATCTTCCCGCTCCCGTCGAGGCGACCCGCGTCGACCCCAAGCTCCTCGAGCTGCTGGTCTGTCCGCTGACCAAGGAGACGCTCGACTACGACGCGGCGCGCCAGGAGCTGATCAGCCGCTCGGCGAAGCTCGCCTACCCGATCCGCGACGGCATCCCGATCATGCTGCCGGAAGAGGCCCGCCAGATCGTCGACTGAGATTTTGTCCTCCCCGCCCGAATGCGCGGACGGGGAGAGGGCCGATGGCCTCAGGCGGCGAGCGCCGGCTTGGCGTGGCGGGCGTAGAGGAACTCCAGCACCTCCGCCCGGCAGTGGACGTAGGTCTTGTCCTCCACGAGGTCGAGGCGGCGGCGCGGGCGCTCCAGCGGCACGGGCAGGATCTCGCCGATGGTGGCGGAGGGGCCGTTCGTCATCATCACGATGCGGTCGGAGAGGAGCACCGCCTCGTCTACGTCATGGGTGATCATGATGACGGTGTTCCTCAGCCGCACCTGGATCTCCATGAGCTGATCCTGGAGATGGGCGCGGGTCAGGGCGTCCAACGCCCCGAAGGGCTCGTCCATGAGGAGCACGGTGGGCTCCATGGCGAGCGCGCGGGCGATGCCGACGCGCTGCTTCATGCCGCCCGAGATCTCGTTCGGGCGCTTGTCGGCGGCGTGCGTCATGTTCACGAGGGACAGGTTGTGCTCGATCCAGGCCGCGCGCTCGGCCTTGGACTTCTTCTTGGCGAGCACCTTGTCGACTGCGAGCGCCACGTTCTCGCGCACCGTCAGCCAGGGCAGCAGGGAGTGGTTCTGGAAGACCACGGCCCGTTCGGGGCCAGGGCTCGACACCTCCTTGCCGTCGAGCAGCACGACGCCCGTCGAGGCCTTCAGCAGGCCGGCGACGATGTTGAGCACGGTCGACTTGCCGCAGCCGGAATGGCCGATGATCGAGACGAACTCGCCCTTGGATATCTTCAGGTTCACGTCGCGCAGCACCTCCGTGGTGGTGCCGCCGCGGGTGAAGCTGATGCCGACCTGCGAGAGGTCGAGATGGGCCTGAGCCTTGGTCATGGTGCTCTCCCTCAGGCCGCGCTGGTGCCGCGGGTAACGAGGCGTCCGAGCCCGGCCACCAGACGGTCGAGGATGAAGCCGATCACGCCCACATAGACGAGCGCCACGATGATCTCGCTGATATGGGAGGAATTCCAGGCGTCCCAGATGAAGAACCCGATCCCGACGCCGCCGATCAGCATCTCGGCCGCGACGATGGCGAGCCAGGACAGGCCGACGCCGATCCTCAGGCCCGTGAAGATGTAGGGGGCGGCCGCCGGGAGCATCACCTTCAGGAAGAACTCGATCGGGTTCAGCCGGATCACGGCGGCGACGTTGCGGTAATCCTGCGGGATGTTGCGGATGCCCACCGCCGTGTTGATGATGATCGGCCAGATCGAGGTGATGAAGATCACGAAGATCGCCGAGGGCTGGCCGTCGCGGAACGCCGCGAGCGAGAGCGGCAGCCAGGCGAGCGGCGGGATCGTGCGCAGCACCTGGAAGATCGGGTCGAGCCCGCGCATGGCCCAATCCGACTGGCCGACGAGGGTGCCGAGCAGCACCCCCGCCACAACCGCCAGCGAGAAGCCGAAGAGAACGCGCTGGATGCTCGCGGCGATGTGCCAGAACAGGCCCTTGTCGGTGCCGCCGTTGTCGAAGAACGGATGGGCGATGATGTCCCAGGCATCGCTCACTACGCGCGTGGGCGGCGGCAGGCCCGCGCCGGGGCGCGAGCAGGCGATCTGCCAGAACAGCAGGAAGGCCGCGAGCACCACGATCGGCGGTACGACGCGGGCCGCGACGCTCTTCACGCCCTTCATGGTCACGAAGGAACGGCGCACGGCCGGGGCCGCCGCGCCGCGGGCATTCGCGCCGAGGGCGGCCTTGTCGATGGTCGAGCTCGCAGCCATCACGAGACCTTCTTGATGCCGAGGCTGGCGAGGTAGGCGGCCGGATCGGCGGGGTCGAAGACCTTCCCGTCGAACATCGTCTCCTTGCCGCGCGAGGTACTGGTCGGGATCGAGGCGACGCCGAGGGACTTCGCCGCGTCGCGCCAGAGATCCTCGCGGTTGACCTTGCCGATCAGCGCCTTGGTATCCGTCTGCGCGTCGAACTTGCCCCAGCGGATGTCCTCGGTCAGGAACCAGAGATCGTGGCTCTGATAGGGATAGGAGGCGTTGTCGGCCCAGTACTTCATCATCACCGGGCTGTTCTCGACGATACGGCCGTCGCCGTAGTCGAACCGGCCCTTCATCCGGTCGATGACGTCGGCCACCGGAACGTTGATCCACTGACGCTTGGCGACGATGCCGGCGAGCTCCTCCCGGTTCTCGGGCTTCTCGCACCATTGCTGGGCTTCCATCACCGCCATGAGCAGCGCTTTGGCGGCCTTCGGATACTTGTCGACCCAGGCCGCGCGCATGGCGAAGGCCTTTTCGGGATGGTCCTTCCAGAGTTCGCCCGTGGTCAGCGCCGTGTAGCCGATGCCCTGGTTGATGAGCTGCGCGTTCCACGGCTCGCAGACGCAGAAGCAGTCCATCGTGCCGACCTTCATGTTCGCCACCATCTGGGCGGGCGGCACCACGATGGTCTCGATGTCCTTGTCGGGGTCGATGCCGCCGGCCGCGAGCCAATAGCGGATCCAGAGGTCGTGGGTGCCGCCGGGGAAGGTCATCGCCGCCTTCACGGCCTTGCCGGAGGCCTTCTTCTTCTCCAGAGCCGCCTTGAAGGGCTTGGTGTCGAGCGCGATCTTGTCGGGCATGTACTCCTTGCCGACGGAGATGCACTGCCCGTTCAGGTTGAGCCGGGCCATGATGTACATGGGCGTCGGCACGTTGTTCTGCGTCACCCGGCCGGCGGAGATCAGGTAGGGCATCGGCGTCAGGATATGGGCGCCGTCGATGCCGTTGCCCTCGGAGCCGAGCACCAGGTTGTCGCGCGTGGTGCCCCAGGAGGCCTGCTTCAGCACCTCGACATCGGGCATGCCGTACTTGGCGAAGATGCCCTTCTCCTTGGCCACGAAGAGCGGCCCGGCATCGGTGAGCGCGATGAAGCCGAGCTTCGCCCCGGTCACTTCCGGGCCCGCGCCTTGCGCGAAGGCGCCACCGGGCAGCGCCAGCCGCGAGGCCGCCGTCAGCGACAGGGCCGCGGCGGCTCCCTTCAGGAGGTCGCGCCGGGTGTTGTGCTCACCGTTTTGCATGGATGTCCGATCCTGCCTCTTCGAAACCGTTTGCCGTCCAAACGCATGCGGACCGCCGATGCGCGCGAACCGCACGGGGGCGTCGGCGAATGGGGCGGCGATCAGCGGCGCTGCTGTCGGAGGTCGTTCGTCGTCCTTGGCGAACACGGCTCCGTGAGCAGGTTCCGTGCCACCTCCCGTCGCGCCGTTCGATCGCGCGCGGCCGTATCGGCGGACTGCATCGTCGCTGGGCGGCGCGGCGGCATGCATAAAAATTAGGCTGGGCGGCGCGAAGGCAGGCGCAATCGCACGGATTCCGCCTTGACGGGGCGGCGGCGACGCCCGAGCAGGGCCGTTTGCGGTGCCGCTCACGGCGCCGGCATCCGTTCGAGCGCCCATGACCGCCCCGAAGACCTCCGCCGGCCGCATCCTCGCGGCGAGCTTCGTCGGCACGGCGATCGAGTTCTACGATTTCTACGTCTACGCCACCGCCGCCGCGCTGGTGCTCGGGCCGGCCTTCTTCCCGCCCGGCGAACCGGGGGTGCAGCTCCTCAGCGCCTTCGCCACCTTCGCCATCGCCTTCGTCGCCCGTCCCATCGGGGCGGCGCTGTTCGGGCATTTCGGCGACCGCATCGGGCGCAAGGCGACCCTCGTCGCCTCGCTGATGATCATGGGCGTCTCGACGGTGCTGATCGGCTGCCTGCCGACCTATGCCATCGCCGGCTGGTTCGCGCCGGCCGCGCTCTGCCTGCTCCGATTCGGCCAGGGGCTCGGCTTCGGCGGCGAGTGGGGCGGGGCGGCGTTGCTGGCGGTTGAGAACGCGCCGCCGGGCCGGCGCGCCTGGTACGGCATCTTCCCGCAGCTCGGCGCGCCGGTCGGCTTCCTCTGCGCCAATCTCTGCTTCCTCGGTCTGAGCCTCGGGCTCTCCCCCGAGAGCTTCTTCGCCTGGGGCTGGCGGGTGCCGTTCCTGGCCTCGGCGGCGCTCGTCGGGGTCGGGCTCTATGTCCGGCTGCGGCTCACCGAGACGCCGCTGTTCGCGGCGGCGATGGCGCGCGAGGCGCCGGAAAAGGTTCCGCTCGCCACGGTGCTGTCCGAGCATGGCCGCGCGACCCTGCTCGGCACGCTGGCGATGGTGGCCTGCTACGCGGTGTTCTACCTCTCCACCGTCTTCGCGCTCGGCTACGGGACGGGCCGGCTCGGCTACGACCGCCCGACCTTCCTCCTCTTCGAATGCGTCGCGATCCTGTTCATGGGGATCGGCATCCCGCTCTCGGGGGCGGCGGCGGACCGGTTCGGGCGCAAGCCCGTGCTGATCTCCGGTCTCGTGGCGACGATGCTGCTCGGTCTCGCGCTCGGCCCGATGCTCGGCTCGGGCCGGCCCGAACTGGTGCTCGGCTTCCTCTGCCTCGGGCTCGCGGCGATGGGCTGGCTGTTCGGGCCGATGGGCGCCCTGCTGCCGGAGCTGTTCCCGACCCGCGTGCGCTACACCGGCGCCTCGCTGACCTACAACCTCGCCGGCATCCTGGGCGCGTCCGGCGCGCCCTATCTGGCGCAGTCGCTGGCGGAGTGGGGCGGCATCGCTTTCGTCGGCGCCTATCTCGGGCTCGCCGCCCTCGTCAGCCTGATCGCGGTCGCCCTGATGCCGGAGACAGCGCGCGGCGGCGTCTGAGGCCGGTCGCTCAGTTCCGCTTGTCCAGGGGTCGGCCGAGGAGCCGCGCGAACTCCGCCTCGATCTCCTCCACCGAGAAGGGATTGGGCGCGGGCTTCGGCTTGAGCGCCTCCGTCCGAGCCTCCTTGGGCTCGGCGGCGACCGGATGGGCGCTCTCCGCAGGGGGGGACGCCCGATCGGCGGGCTCGTCCCGCGCCGGCGCGGGCGGGGACTCGGCGACCTCGTCCTGCGCGGCGGGAGCCTCCGTTTCGGCCTGTGCCGGCGACGGTTCCGGCACGACAGGCTGGGGGACCGGATGAGCGGCCACGGGCGGCGGCGAGATCTCCTCGACGGGCACGATCTCCTCGAAGAGCGCCTCGGCGGCGTCCTCCTGCGCCGGCAGGTCATGCGGGAGCAAGTCCTGCGGGGGGCCGGACATCGCCGCGGCGACGGGATCGACGGCCTGCGCCGGGACCTGGGCCGGCGGCTCGGGCGGCGCCGGCTGCGGCGCCGGAGGCTCCACGGGTGCCGGCACCGGCTTTGCCGCGCCCGGCGGCGGGGTCACGGCGGAGGCAGGGCGGGCCAGGGCGATCTCGAGCTGGCGGGCCATGTCGGACAGGATCGCGGCATCGACCGCGCGTTGGATCGGGGGGGTGACGGGCGGGGGCACGGGAGGCGCCGGATCGGCCTCGGCGGAAAGCGGCGTGGCGATGGTGAAGGTCGGCTCCGAGCGGACGCGCTCCGAGGCGACATCGGGTTTCGGGTTGACGAGGGGCGGCGTCGAGCGGCGCAGGAAGCGCCCGCGCGGCTCCGGCGCGGGGGCCGGCGGGGGAGGGGACACCGGCGCGGGCGCTTCCTGAACGGGCGGTTCCGGCTCGCGGCCGTCGCGGGGCTCGGGCGGGAGGTCGGCCTCCGTCAGCGGATGGCGGCTCGGGGGCGGCAGGATCGAGCCCGGCACCGGGGCGGCGACCACGGCGGGCATCTCGAAGGTCGGCGGAACCTCCTCGAACAGCTGCGGTTCGGGCCGGCGCGCCTCGATCTCGGGGGCGGGCTCCGGCGCGCGCTCCTCGCGCAGCACCGTCTCGGGCAGGCGCTGGCCGCGCTGGATGTTGCGTTCGATGACCACGTCGTTGGGGCCGCCGACGAGGAGCAGATGCTCGACGTTGTCGCGCCGCAGCAGGATGAGCTGGCGCTGCCGGTCGAGCTCGTACACGTCGACGATGCCCAGGCGCGGCTGGCGGGCGCGCTGGCCGGGCTTGGCCGAGAGGCCGCCCCCGCCGCCGAAGCGCCTCACGAGCAGCACGCCGGCGGTGAGCACCGCCAGGATCACGACGAAGATGACCGCGAACTGGAGGACGAAGGAGCCGTCCGAGCCGAAGAACGAAGACAAGGCCGGGATCTCTCGTTTTTTAAGGGTGCGAGCCCCAACACAACGCGCGACCCCACAGTATCACCCTCCGCCGTGCGGCGTGCGGTAAACCTTAAGACTTCGTTAACGGCCTCTCCGCCTCCAGCCGAAAGCCGAAGACCTTAACCCGGCGTTAACCATGAACCCGGCAGATTTTGCCGGCCGCCGGCCTGTCCTCGCGCGGCCTCCGTTCAGGGGCGCCAAGGCCGTGGCCGTCACAGACCTCCCCATCCTGAGCATGCTGCGCACCAAGATGCAGTGGCATCAGACGCGCCAGAAGCTGATCTCGGAGAACGTCGCCAACGCCGACCTGCCGGGCTTCAAGCCGCGCGACCTCGCCGCGCCGGCCTTCGACCGGAAGACGGGAGAGGCGGTGGGCAATGGCGGCGTCGCGCTGGCGCGCACCAGCGCCGGGCACATCGCCCCCGCCGGCGGCGAGGGCGGCGCCGATCCGCGCCGGGTGAAGGGCTTCGAGATCCGCCCCAGCGGCAACGGCGTGAATCTCGAGGAGGAGATGATGAAGGCCGGCGACAACCAGGCCGACTATCAGCTCGCCGCCTCGCTCTACCAGAAGAGCCTCGACGCCCTGAAGATCGCCGTCGGCAAGCGCTGACCCCTGAGGAAACGGAGCGCGCGCCATGGACTTCATGAAATCCCTCACCGTCGCCGCCGCGGGGCTGAAGGCCCAGTCCGGCCGCATGCGCGTCATCGCCGAGAACATCGCCAACGCGGATTCGGCCCCGACCTCCCCCACCGCCGAGCCCTATCGGCGCAAGATCCCGACCTTCGGCCAGCATGTCGACGCCGAGACCGGCGCCACGCTCGTCGAGACCGGCCGGGTGCGGCGCGACCAGTCGGCCTTCCGCACCAAGTACGATCCCGGCAACCCCGCCGCCAACGCCAAGGGCGAGGTGCGGATGCCGAACGTGAATTCGCTCATCGAGAACATGGACATGCGTGAGGCGCAGCGCTCCTACGAGGCGAACCTCAACATGATCACCACCACGCGCAAGATGATCTCGCGCACCCTCGAAATCCTGAAGTAAGGGGGCCAGCGCCATGGCGACGAGCAACTTCGCGGCGGGCGCCTACGCCGCCGTCCAGGGCATCGGCGGCCTCAAGGGCGTGCCGAAGGTGCAGCCCATGCAGGGCGCTGGGGGCGACTTCTCCTCGCTCCTCGGGCAGGCGCTGGATTCGGTGGGCGATGCCGGCCGCAAGGCCGACGCCCAGGCGCTCGCGGTGGCCGGCGGCAAGGCCAACGTCGTCGACGTCGTCACGGCGGTGGCCGAGAGCGAGACCGCGCTCCAGACCCTCGTCGCCGTGCGCGACCGCATGATCTCGGCCTACGAGGACATCATGCGCATGCAGATTTAGTCCCTCGTCTCATGGGTCACGACCCATGAGGTTCGGCGGACGGCTCGATGAGCCGGTTACGCGTTGCCTCGCACTCCTTCCGCTCCAGTCCCCGCCCTTTCGGAAACCCAAGCCGATGACCGGCCTCGCCATCCTCGACGTCGCCCGCGACGGGATCTTCGTCTTCCTCAAGGTCTCCGGGCCGCTGATGCTGGTGGCGCTCACTGTGGGCGTCGCGGTGTCGCTGCTCCAGGCCCTGACGCAGGTGCAGGAGCAGACCCTGATCTACGTGCCGAAGATCGTCGCCGTCTTCGCCACGCTGCTGATCACGATGCCCTTCATGGCCGACGCGCTGGCCGGCTACATGACCCGCATCGCCGCGCGGATCGCCACGGGTGGCTGAGACGGGCCGCCGGTCCGCTGCTAGGGTGCCGGCACGACCGTGCGCCGCCGCCCATGCGGCGGGCCGCTCTTCAATCGAGGAGCGCACGACGATGGACCCGCATGAACCTGCTGCTTCCCGGCATCGCGGCGGCCTACCTGCTGACCTTCGCGCGGGTGGGCACGCTCATCATGCTGATGCCGGGCTTGGGCGAGCAGCTCGTCTCCATCCGCATGCGGCTCGCCTTCGCGCTGCTGGTCTCGCTGGTGCTGTTTCCGATGGTCCGCCCGCTGCTGCCGACGGCGGGGGCCGGGCCGGGCTCGCCGGTGCTGATCGCGCTGCTCTTCGGGGAGACGCTGACCGGGCTCGTGCTCGGGCTGACCGTGCGCATGGTGCTCGCCGCCTTGCAGACGGCGGGGCTCCTGATCTCGCAGGCGCTCGGGCTCTCCTACGCCATGACCGTCGACCCGACGCAGGGCGGCCAGCAGGCGGCGGTGGGCAACTTCCTGTCGCTGCTCGGGATCACGCTGATCCTCGCCGCCGACCTGCATCACCTGGCCATCGACGCGATCTCGCGCAGCTACGCGGTGCTGCCGCCGAGCGCCGTGCCCGGCATGGGCGAGGCGGCGATGCTGGCACTCAAGGCGGTGGGGCGCGGCTTCACGCTCGCCGTGCAGATCGCCTCGCCCTTCATCGCCTTCGGCATCCTGTTCAATCTCGGGCTCGGGGTGCTCTCGCGGCTGATGCCCTCGCTTCAGGTCTTCTTCGTCGGCGTGCCGGCCTCGATCCTCATCGGCATGATGATCCTGTTCGGCTCGCTCGGCGTGATGATGGGCGTCTTCCTGGACGATCTCGGGCGCTACCTCGCAGAGTTCACCGGGAGATGATTCTTCCCGGTGGTCCCTCTTCCGAGGGGCCGTCCGCCGCATGGGCGGCGGGGCGCTGCGGGGCGCTCGACCCCGTTACCGGAGCCTGAGCCATGGCCGAGGGCGCGGAACAGGAAGACAAGACCGAAGAACCGACCCAGCGGCGCCTCGACCAGGCGATCGAGCGCGGCGACGTCGCCAACTCCCAGGAGATCAACACCTTCTTCATCCTGGGCGCCTTCACCCTCGGGCTGCTGCTCGCCGCCGGGCCGATCGCGCACGGGCTTCTCTTCGACCTGCGCGGCTATCTCGCCAATCTCCACGCGGTGCCGGGGGACGCCCACGGCTTCAGCGAGGCCGGCACGCGCGGGGTCATGATCTGGCTGAAGGCCCTGGCGATCCCCGCCGGCATGACCGCGGCGGCGACGCTGGCCGCCGGCTTCCTTCAGCATCCCCTCGTCTTCACCACCGAGACGCTCGGGCTGAAGTTCGATCGCATCTCGCCCATGGCCGGGTTTAAGCGCCTCTTCGGGATGGAGGCCTTCGTCCAGTTCGGCAAGGGGCTCGCGAAGATGGCGGTGGTCGGCGTCGTCGTCGGTACCGTCCTGTGGGCCGACCGCGACCGCCTGGAGGTCTTCGTCCGGCTCGATCCGTCCGCGTTCTTCCCCGCCGTGCTCGGCCTTGCCCTGAAGCTGCTCGGCGCGGTGCTCTGCATCTTCCTGGTCATCACGCTCGCCGACGCGCTCTACCAGCGCTACCGCTGGCGCCAGCGCCTGCGCATGTCCAAGGAGGAGATGAAGCAGGAGATGAAGGAGCAGGACGGCAACCCCGAGGTGAAGGGCCGCATGAAGCAGTTGCGGGCCCAGCGCGTGCGCAAACGCATGATGGCCGCCGTGCCCACCGCCACCGTCGTCATCACCAACCCGACCCACTACGCCGTGGCGCTGCGCTACGAGGCCGGCATGGCCGCCCCGGTCTGCGTCGCCAAGGGCGTCGACAGCCTCGCCTTCCGCATCCGGGCGCTCGCCACCGAGCACGAGGTGCCGGTTCTGGAGAACCCGCCGCTCGCCCGCGCGCTCCACGCGACGGTCGAGATCGACCAGCCCATCCCGGCCGAGCACTACCGGGCGGTGGCCGAGGTGATCGGATTCGTCATGCGCCTGCGCCGCAGGGCGGCATGACGCCTTGCCCGAAAGCGTCGGGAAGAGCACGGTTTATCCACTCTTCCTTCCGCGTTATGGGCGATGTCGAGACGAGGAGTGAGGCATCGGGAGATGCCGGAGCGTGGATTGAGCCGGATGGCTGACCGTAATGGCTGACCTCTTGGGACCCGCGGCTCCCGTCACGGGCTCGATCGACCGTTCCGAGCGTCCGGGCAGGGTCGGGCTGCTGCTCGTCCTGGCGGGGCTGCTCGTGGGAGCGGCCATCGGCCTGTCCTTCGTCGCCAACGAGCAGGCGCAGTCGATCATCGTCTGGCTGCTGGCGCTGCTGGCCATGGCCGGGGTGTTCTTCCTGTTCGCGCTGGCCATCGGCGCGATCCAGCTCAGCGGGCAGGGCGCGCGCGACGACATCACCAAGGCCATCGTCGACGCCGCGCCCGACGCGGCGGTGGTGATGGAGGACGGCGGCCGGCTGATCTATGCCAACGAGGCGTATCTCACCATCGCGGGCGGCGACACCTTCTCGAACCTGCGCTCGGTGGAGCGCATCTTCGTCGGCTCGCCGGAGGTGTCTGAGGCGATCTACCGCCTCGCCCAAGGCGCGCGCGACGCCCGCAGCCATACCGAGGAGGTGCGGATGTCGCCGCCCCCCGGCGGCCGCCCCGACCGCGACTTCGCCTGGTACCGCATCTCGGTGCGTCCGCTCGCCCGGCCGCGCCGGGCCGCCACCCTGTGGACGGTCTCCGACATCACCCACGAGCGCGAGCGCCAGGAGAACGTCTTCCAGGAGCTCCAGCACGCGATCGACTATCTCGACCACGCGCCCGCCGGCTTCCTCTCCATCGATCCGGCCGGCGCCATCGTCTACATGAATGCGACGCTGGCCTCCTGGCTCGGCTACGACCTCGCCACCGTGGGGCCGGGCGGCCCGCATCTCTCCGAGATCGCGCCGGGTTCCGAGCACATCATCGGCGCCGCCGGCCAGCCCGGCGAGGTCAGGACCGACCGCCTCGATCTCGACCTGCGCCGCCGCAACGGCCTCTCGCTGCCGGCCCGGCTCTACCACCGCGTCGCCTTCGGCAAGGACGGCAAGCCCGGCCCCTCGCGCACCTTCGTCATCAACCGCTCGGCCGGCGCCGATTTCGACGAGCCCCAGCGCGCGGCGGAGGTCAGGCTGGCGCGATTTCTGAACAACTCGCCCATCGCCATCGCCACCCTCGATTCGGCCGGCCAGATCGGGCGGGCCAACGCCTCGTTCGGACGCCTGTTCGGCACCATGCCGCGCCAGGTCGTCGACCAGGCGAGCGCCGATTCCGCCCTCGTGCCCGCCATGAGCGAGGCGGTGATCGAGCGCGACCGCGCAGGCCTCGACGCGGCGCTCGCCCGCGCCGCCAAGGGCATCGGCGAGACCCAGCCCATCGAGGTCGCGCTGAAAGGGACCGGCAACCGCTCGGCGCGGGTCTGGCTCAGCCCGGCGGGCGCCGAGGGTGCCGGTCCCGGCGAGGGGCAGGCGGGATCCGACCGCGAGCGCATCATCCTCTACGCCCTCGACACCACCGCCCAGCGCCAGCTCGAGCAGCAGGTCGCCCAGGCCCAGAAGATGGACACCGTCGGCCAGCTCGCCGGCGGCATCGCGCACGACTTCAACAACGTCCTCCAGGCGATCATCGGCTATTCCGACCTGCTGCTCGCGAGCCGGAAGGCCTCCGATCCCGCCTTCCAGGACATCATGCAAATCAAGCAGAACGCGAACCGGGCGGCGGGGCTGGTGCGCCAGCTCCTCGCCTTCTCGCGCCGTCAGACCCTGCGCCCCGAGGTGATGGATGTCGGCGAGGCGCTCTCGGAGCTGACCCTGCTGCTCAAGCGCCTCCTCGGCGAGCGCGTCGATCTCGAGCTCAAGCACGGCCGCGAGATCTGGCCTGTGAAGGCCGACGTCAACCAGTTCGAGCAGGTGATCGTGAACCTCGCGGTCAACGCGCGCGACGCCATGCCGGAAGGCGGCCGCCTGCTGCTGCGCACCGCCAACGTGCCCGATCCGGGAGCCGAGGCGGCCCCCGACGGCCGCGGCGGCCCGCCCAAGGGCGATCACGTCCTCATCGAGGTGCTCGACACCGGCGAGGGCATTCCGCCCGAGATCATGGAGAAGATCTTCGAGCCGTTCTTCACCACCAAGGAGATCGGCAAGGGCACGGGCCTGGGCCTCTCGACGGTGTTCGGCATCGTCAAGCAGAGCGGCGGCACCGTCGACGTGCAGTCGACGCTCGGGGAGGGCACGGCCTTCCGCATCTACCTGCCGCGCCACGTGCCGGTCGTCGAGCCGGTTGCGATCGCGCCGCCCGCCGGCCGGATCGCGCCCGATCCGGGCGCCGTCGCGTCGCTTCCCGCTCCCGACTCCCAAGATGCCGCCCCGCCGGCGCCCGTGGCGGCGAAGGCCGAATCGCGCAAGCCCTCCGCCGACCATACGGGGCAGGGCACCATCCTGCTGGTGGAGGACGAGGATCCGGTCCGCGCCGTCAACTCCCGCGCGCTCTCGGGGCGGGGCTACACGGTGCTGGAGGCGGCCTCCGGTCTCGAGGCGCTGCGCATCGTCAGCGAGGGGCGGCATGTAATCGATCTCGTGGTCTCGGACGTCGTGATGCCCGAGATGGACGGTCCGACCCTGCTGCGCGAGATCCGCAAGCATCAACCGGACCTCAAGGTGATCTTCGTCTCCGGTTACGCCGAGGACGCCTTCCGCAAGAACCTGCCCGAGGGCGAGACCTTCAACTTCCTGCCCAAGCCCTTCAGCCTCAAGCAGCTCTTCGAGACGGTGAAGCAGACCATGTCTGTCTGAGGAGGCGGTCCGTCGCGGACCGCCCCTCTCAAGGCGGAACATTTATCGAACGCTGCCTTGCGTCATGAGAACAAAAAAGGTACATGATCGGGGTCCGAGGGCGCATTGAGAACGGCGCCCGTGCCATGCATAAGGATCGCCCGCAAATGGCTCAGTCCGCATCGAGAGTGGTGGAATTTCCGAGCATGGACAAAGACAAGGCGAAGGCGATCGACGCCGCTTTGTCTCAGATCGAGCGCGCCTTCGGCAAAGGCTCGATCATGAGGCTGGGCAAGAACGACAAGGTCGCCGAGGTCGAGACGGTCTCGACGGGCTCCCTCGGGCTCGACATCGCGCTCGGTGTCGGCGGCCTGCCGCGCGGGCGCGTCGTCGAGGTCTACGGGCCGGAATCCTCCGGCAAGACCACGCTCGCGCTCCACACCATCGCCGAGGCCCAGAAGAAGGGCGGCGTCTGCGCCTTCGTGGACGCCGAGCACGCGCTCGATCCGGTCTATGCGAGGAAGCTCGGCGTCAATCTCGATGATCTCCTGATCTCGCAGCCCGATACCGGCGAGCAGGCTCTCGAGATCACCGACACGCTGGTGCGCTCCGGCGCCATCGACGTGCTCGTTATTGATTCGGTGGCGGCCCTGACGCCACGGGCCGAGATTGATGGTGAAATGGGTGAAAGTCAGCCCGGCCTCCAGGCCCGGCTGATGAGCCAGGCCCTGCGCAAGCTCACCGGCTCGATCTCGCGCTCGAAATGCATGGTCATCTTTATTAACCAGATCCGCCATAAGATCGGCATTTCTTATGGCAGTCCGGAAACAACTTCTGGCGGCAACGCGCTGAAGTTCTACGCTTCCGTCCGTCTCGACATCCGCCGCATCTCGACCCTGAAGGACCGGGACGACCCGATCGGCAACCAGGTCCGCGTCAAGGTGGTGAAGAACAAGGTCGCGCCGCCCTTCAAGCAGGTCGAGTTCGACATCATGTTCGGCGAGGGCATCTCAAAGGTCGGCGAGCTGATCGATCTTGGCGTCAAGGCCGGCATCGTCGAGAAGTCGGGCGCCTGGTTCTCCCATGCCAGCCAGCGCCTCGGCCAGGGCCGCGAGAACGCCAAGGGCTTCCTGCGCGACAACCCCGACATCGCCAATAAGATCGAGGCGGCCATCCGTCAGAACTCCGGCGTTGTCGCCGACCGCATCCTCGAGACCGCCAAGCCGACGGCCGACGATCTCGACGAGGGCGAGGCGTAGGCGTTCCGCACCGTTGGATGCCGAAGCCGCCGCGGATCGGTCGTTCGCGGCGGCTTTTTCTTGGGCTCTTCCGCCGTTCGCGGTTCGAGGACGGCAGCCCGCGAGAAACCACGGGTGACTTGCGGCGCGCCGCTCCTTAAGAGGGCGAGGCGTGCGGCCGGGCTTTTCCGGCAGCGCCCTGACCTGCCTTCCCGGTCCTCTCCGGCGAGGCGACACACGAGTCGGTTCGATGAGCGGCGTCAACGAGATCCGGTCCACCTTCCTCGACTACTTCTCGGGCCGGGGCCATACGCCGGTATCGTCCTCGTCGCTGGTGCCGAAGAACGACCCGACGCTGATGTTCACCAACGCCGGCATGGTGCAGTTCAAGAACGTCTTCACCGGCGTCGAGAAGCGGCCCTACACGCGGGCGACCACGGCCCAGAAATGCGTCCGCGCCGGCGGCAAGCACAACGACCTCGACAATGTCGGCTACACGGCGCGTCATCACACCTTCTTCGAGATGCTGGGGAATTTCTCCTTCGGCGACTATTTCAAGGCCGAGGCCATCGACCTCGCCTGGACCCTGATCACCAAGGAATTCGGCCTTTCGCCGGAGCGTCTCCTGGTGACGGTCTATGCCGACGACGACGAGGCGGCGACGCTCTGGAAGAAGATCGCCGGGTTCGAGGACGGCCGGATCATCCGCATCGGCACCTCGGACAATTTCTGGCAGATGGGCGACACCGGCCCCTGCGGTCCCTGCTCCGAGATCTTCATCGACCAGGGTCCGGCCCTCCAGGGAGGCCCGCCCGGCTCGCCCGACGAGGACGGCGACCGCTTCCTGGAATTCTGGAACCTCGTCTTCATGCAGTACGAGCAGGTCGAGCCCGGCAGGCGCCTGGCCCTGCCGCGGCCGTCCATCGATACCGGCATGGGCCTCGAGCGCATGGCAGCCATCCTGCAAGGCGTCACCAGCAACTACGACACGGATCTGTTCCGCGCGCTCATCGACGCCGTCGCCCATGCGGTCGGGCGCCCGCCGGAGCCCGCCACGGTCGCCTCCTACCGGGTCATCGCCGATCACCTGCGGGCCTGCTCCTTCCTGATCGCCGACGGGGTGTTGCCGGGCAACGAGGGGCGCGGCTACGTGCTGCGCCGGATCATGCGGCGCGCCATGCGCCACGCCGAGCTGCTCGGCGCCCGCGAACCGATGATGTTCCGCCTCGTGCCGACCCTGGTGCGCGAGATGGGACGCGCCTACCCCGAGCTCGTCCGCGCCGAGAGCCTGATCGCCGAGACCATGCGGCTCGAAGAAACGCGCTTCCGGCGCACGCTGGAGCGCGGTCTGGCGATCCTGGAGGCGGAGACGAGCGGGCTGTCGGCGGGCCAGAACCTCTCGGGCGAGACGGCCTTCACCCTCTACGACACCTACGGCTTCCCCCTCGACCTGACGCAGGACGCGCTGAAGGCGCGCGGCATTGGGGTCGATACGGACGCCTTCTCCACCGCGATGGAACGCCAGCGCAAAGCGGCGCGCGCGGCCTGGACCGGCTCCGGCGAGGCCGCCACCGAGACGGTCTGGTTCGGTATCCGCGAGCGCGTCGGCGCCACGGAGTTCCTTGGCTACGAGACGGAGGAAGCGGAGGGGATCGCCACCGCCTGCCTGCGCGAGGGCGCCGAGGTGGAGGCCCTGGAGGCCGGCACCAGCGGCCTCGTGCTTTTCAACCAGACACCGTTCTACGCCGAGTCCGGCGGTCAGGTCGGCGATACCGGAACGATCTCGGCCGCGGGGCTGAAGGCGCGCGTGACAGCCACCGAGAAGAAGCTCGGCGATCTCTTCGTCCACCATGTCAGCGTGGACGAAGGCCGGCTGGCCGCCGGACAAGCGGCCGAGCTGACGGTCGACCACACCCGCCGCGCCGCCATCCGCGCCAACCACTCCGCCACCCACCTGCTGCACGAGGCCCTGAGGCAGGTGCTCGGCGACCATGTCGCGCAGAAGGGCTCGCTGGTCTCGCCCGAGCGCCTGCGCTTCGACATCAGCCACCCCAAGCCCATCGAGGAGGCGGAGCTTCGCCGGGTGGAGGATATCGCCAACGCCGTGCTTCTCCAGAACGCGCCGGTGGTGACCAAGCTCATGGCCGTGGACGAGGCGATCGAATCCGGCGCCCGCGCCCTCTTCGGCGAGAAATACGGCGACGAGGTGCGCGTCGTCTCCATGGGCCGGCCGGTCGATGCCTCGGGTGCCGAGATCGAGCACGGGCGGCTGCCGAGCTTCTCGGTGGAGCTCTGCGGCGGCACCCATGCGGTCCGCACCGGCGATATCGGCGTGATCTCGATCCTCGGCGACAGCGCCGTGGCGGCGGGCGTGCGCCGCATCGAGGCGATGACGGCGGACGCGGCGCGCCGCCACCGGGCCGAGGAAAGCCGGACGCTCCAGTCGATCGCCGGCCTCCTCAAGGCGCCCGTGGCGGACGCGCCGGAGCGGCTCGCCGGCCTGATCGAAGACCGCCGGCGGCTGGAGCGGGAGTTGTCGGATGTCCGCCGCAAGCTCGCCATGGGCGGCGGCGCGGGCGGCGAGGACGCGCCCCGCGAGGTCGCGGGCATCAAGCTGATGGCGCGCGTGGTCGAGGGCGTCGAGATGCGCGACCTCAAGAGCCTCGCCGACGAGGGCAAGACCCGCCTCGGTTCCGGCATCGTCGCCATCGTCGGGGTCGGCGCGGACGGCAAGGCCGGCCTCGTGGTCGGCGTCACCGAGGATCTGACGGGGCGCTACGATGCGGTCGCGCTGGTGCGCGCGGGGGCCGGCCATCTCGGCGGCAAGGGCGGCGGCGGACGCCGGGACATGGCCCAGGCCGGCGGCCCCGAGGGCGGCGGCGCACAGGCCGCCCTCGACGCCATCGTGCAGGCGCTGGAAGGGACGGCCTGACGGGCCGTCAGTTCACCCGCTTCCAGGTCTGGCGCTTGCAGAAGACGCCCATGACGCAGCCCGACACCTCGACGGTGGCCGGGCCGGTCATCTTGAGCGATCCCGAATAGGTCTTTCCATCCTTGGGATTGTAGAGCGTGCCCTCGTAGCCGTCGCCGCTGGCGGTCGACGCGTTGACGATCTGCACGCCGACGACGCTGCGGCTGCGCAAGGCCGGGTCGGGGTTCTTCTCGTCGACGCCCTTGCCCGAGGTGCTGACGATGACGCCGCAATAGCCGCCGCCGCAAGGCGAGAGGCGCACCTTCGAATCCCCCGTCTGGGTCAACCAGACGCCGCTCGGGTTGCCGCCCTTCTGGGCGAGCGCCGGCAGCCCTGTGAGAAGCAGAGTGCAGAAACCGAGCGCGAGGATGCGAGTCTTCGACATGGGCGTCTATCCTTCCCGTGCGTGTCCGTTTTCGGACATCATGCGATATCTGGATTATCGTTCGGGCACGGTCCCCGGCAACCCGTCCGCGTGACAGAGTGGCGCGGCCGTTCCGGCGTGCCACGCGGGTCGGATGTGGGCTTATCGCCGGCGGTGGGGGCTCGAGAGCGGTTCGCTGCCCGGCGAGAGATCTAGCGGGGGCCGCGCGCGAGCACGGCGCCCTTGTAGGTCTCCACCACCTCGCAGAAGGGGACGCCCGCCCCGGTGGACAGGATCGCGGCCACGGAGAACAGCGGCTCGTCGCTTCCGGCGATCCGTCCTTCCGGGCCCGTCCAGATACGCTTGATCGCGAGATTGCGGCGGCTCGGGGCGAGCGGCTTCACCACGCGGCCGAACGGGATGTCGGTGGTGGCGAGGATGGCGTTCATCTCCGGCGTGAGACGGCTCGGCACGTACCAGTTGTCCGCTTCCGAGAGGACATGCGCGCCGCAGCTCAGGCGGACCCGGCGATAGACCACCGGCTCGTCCTGTCCGATCCCGAGACGGGCGCGCTGCGCGGCGTCGGCGGGCTTGCGAAGGTCGTGGACCTTCTGCGCCACGAGCTTAGGCTCCGCCGCCATGCCGCGCTCGGCGCACCACGCCTCCAGCACCGCCGTGGCGCTCGGAGCGCTTTCGAGACGCGCGCTGAGCGCGTCGATCGCGGCCGCCGTCGTGTCCGGCATTGCATCCGGCGCGCTGCCCTGCGGCGGGGTGGGAGGATTCAGCGCCTGTGCGGTCGGAATCGTCAGGAGCATTGCCATCGTTGCGCAGGCCGTCGCGACGCGCCTCGTGCGCGACGATCCGTATCGGGCGTGCCGCATTGCGATAGAAGATATACGCGTGAAAATCGACCCGCTCCCGGTCACATGCCGCAGGAGGATGCCGGGCCTGCCTCGGAACCCCGGTTCGCACGGGCTTCCCTTGGGGCATGTCGAGCCCGGCGATCCCCGGAAAGCGGCTCCGTGGCGGCGGGATAGCCGAGGGCCGGCGCGGCGCGCAAGCTCGACGCGCGCTGCCGGCCGATCCAGCCGATGCGCCCGCCGAGGCGAGCGCAGCCGTAGTTCCTCAATAGGCCGAGAGGTCGGCGGAGGCGACGTCGACCACGTTGCCGCGGCGCGAGAAGGCGATCGTCGTATCGCGGCCATTGGCTCCGAGGGCGCCGGGGACGGACAGCGTCACCGTCTGGTCGGCGTTGAGCGTGGTCACGAGGCGGACGACCTGCGGCTGGTCGGCGCCGGTGTTCTGGGGAGCGAGCGTGGCGACGACGCGGTAGCCGTCCTTCTCGGCGGTGTAATAGACCGAGCCGCGATAGGTGCCGAGGTCGATGCTCGATGCCTTGAGGGGCTTCAGCTCCGTGGCGGAGGTGGCGGTCAGGGCGGCGAGGGAAAGGGCGGCCGCGGCGAGGGGGAGAGAGAGCGTGCGCATGGGAAAGCCTGTGCGGTTACTGTCCGCCGGGAGCGCCCGTACGGAAAGCCGGTTGCACCGGGAGACCGCACTATGCCCGCCGCATGCCGCAGTGCGAAGGCCAGATTATCGCATCGCACAAATGCGAGAATTGCATGTCAAATGCACTATTCCGCGTCGGCCTGCACGACTTTGCATGGCTTGTGCATGCGCGAGCATCCCGAGCGCGCGCATCAGTCCCGGCGCAGCAAGGTCCGAACCTGCGCTTCCTCCGTTTCCGAGAGGGGGGCGGCCACCTCCTCCCGCCGCCGCGAGAGGCGCCAGATGCCGAACCCGCCCAGCAGCAGCACAACCGCCGGCGTGAGCCAGAGCAGCAGGGTGTGGAGGGCGAAGACCGGACGCAGCAGGACGAACTCGCCGTAGCGGCCGACGACGTAATCCTGCGTCTGCCGGTCGCTGTCGCCGGCCAGCAGGCGTTCGCGGACGAGAACCCGCAGGTCTCGGGCCAGCGGCGCGTCGGAATCGTCGATGGACTGGTTCTGGCACACGAGGCAGCGCAGGCCCGCCGAGATCTCCCTGGCGCGATGCTCGAGGGCCGGGTCCTTCAGCACCTCGTCCGGCTGGACGGCGAGCGCCGGCGAAAGCCCGCCGAGGAGCAGGAGCGCGAGCAGGGCCAGACCAAGGCGATGGCGGCGGGTCATTCGGCGGGCACCGCGCTCGGGGGCAGCGGCTTCGCCCGCGCCCGCGCCGGGGCGCCGACGCGCATCCGCCGGTCCGTCAGCGAGAGGGCGCCGCCCATCGCCATCACCACCGCGCCGAGCCAGATCAGCAGCACGAGGGGCTTGTAGTAGAGGCGCAGGCCGATGCCGCCGCCGGGCTGGACCTCGCCGAGGCTGGCATAGACCTGGCTGACGCCGACCGTGAGCAGGCCGGATTCGGTGACGGTCATCCGCCGGCTCGGATAGAAGCGCTTGCCCGTCTCGACGGTGCCGACCTCGTCGCCGTTGCGATTGCGCACCTTCAGGGTCGCCACCGTTTCCTCGTAGTTCGGGCCGGGGCGCGGCGCCACGCGCTGGAGGGTCGCCGTGTAGGGGCCGGTGGTCAGGGTCTCGCCGGGTTTCAGGCTGGCGATGCCCTCGGCCGCCCACCCTTGCGCGGCGATGCCGATCACGACGACGCCGACGCCGGCATGGGCGAGCGCCGTGCCCCAGGCCGAGCGCGGCAGGCCGACGGCGCGCCGCCAGACGTCCCGCGCCGAGCGCGAGCGGCTGGCGCCGTAGCCGCGCGCGCGGGACAGGATCTCCAGCCCGGAGCCGAGGACGAGATAGGCGCCGAGGCCGATCCCGACGGGGGCCAGCACGGGACCGCCCCAGGTATAGGCGAGCACGCCGAGCCCGAGGACCAGCGCCAGCGCCAGCGCCGCGAACAGCCGCTGGGCGGCGGCCAGCACGTCGCCGCGCTTCCAGGCCAGCGTCTGCCCGAAGGGGACGATGAGGAGCAGCGGCACGGCGAGCGGCACGAAGGTGGCGTTGAAGAAGGGCGGGCCCACCGAGATCTTCTCGCCGGTCAGCATCTCGAGCAGCAGCGGGTAGAGCGTGCCGACGAGCACCGTGGCGCAGGCGGCCACGAGGAAGAGGTTGTTGAGGACGAGCGCGCCTTCCCGCGAGATCGGCGCGAACAGGCCGCCCTGGCGCAGCATCGGCGCCCTCCAGGCGAAGAGCGTCAGCGACCCGCCGATGAAGAAGACCAGGATGCCCAGGATGAAGACGCCGCGCGTCGGGTCGCTGGCAAAGGTGTGCACCGAGGTCAGAAGCCCGGAACGAACGATGAAGGTGCCGAGCAGCGAGAGCGAGAAGGTCAGGATCGCGAGCAGCACCGTCCAGACCTTGAGGGCGTCGCGCTTCTCCATGACGATGGTGGAGTGCAGAAGCGCCGTGCCCGCGATCCAGGGCATCAGCGAGGCGTTCTCGACCGGGTCCCAGAACCACCAGCCGCCCCATCCGAGCTCGTAATAGGCCCAGTAGGAGCCCATCGCGATGCCGAGCGTCAGGAAGCTCCAGGCGATCAGCGTCCAGGGCCGCACCGCGCGCGCCCAGACCGCGTCGATGCGCCCGTCGATCAGCGCCGCGACGGCGAAGGCGAAGGTGATCGAGAAGCCGACATAGCCGATGTAGAGCAGCGGCGGATGGATCGCGAGACCGGGGTCCTGGAGCAGGGGATTGAGGTCGTTGCCCTCGACCGGCGCCGGCATGACGCGGTTGAACGGGTTCGAGGCGGTGATGATGAACAGCACGAAGACGAAGGTGACGAGCCCCTGCGCGGAGAGCACGTTCGCCCTCAGCACCGGCGGCACCGAGTGGCGCGAGACGGCGACCAGCGCTCCGAACAGGGTGAGGATGAGCACCCAGAGGAGCATCGAGCCCTCATGGTTCCCCCACACGCCCGACAGCTTGTAGATGAAGGGCTTCGTGGTGTGCGAGTTCTCGACCACGTTGAGGACGGAGAAGTCCGAGGTGGCGTGGGCGTAGGTCAGCGCCGCGAAGGCGAAGAGCACGCAGCCGAAGGCACCGAGCGCGGCCGGCGTCGCCACCTGCCGGAGCGCGGCATCGCCCGAGCGGGCCGCCCAGGCCGGCATCACCGCCTGGACGAGGGAGAGCGCCAGCGCCAGCGCCAGCGAGAAATGGCCGACCTCGACGAGCACGCTAGTCCTTTCCCGATCCCGCTGCGGTGGGCTGTCCCGAGCGTGGCGTCATCGTTCGCTGCGCGGTCCCAGCGCGCCTTGGCCGGATGCTTGGCCGGACGGCTGCGCCGCCTTGGAGGCGTCCGAGCCTTCCTGCCAGCGCCCCTGCGCCTTCAGCGCGTCGGCGACCTCGCGCGGCATGTACTTCTCGTCGTGCTTGGCGAGCACCGTATCGGCCCGGAAGAGGCCGCCCGGCTCCAGCACGCCCTCGGCGACGACGCCCTGGCCCTCGCGGAAGAGGTCCGGCAGCAGGCCGCGATACTCGACATTCACGGTGGCGTTGGTGTCCGTCACCGCGAAGGCGACCCGCTGGTCTGCGCTCCGCTGGAGGGAGCCCTCCTTCACCAGGCCGCCGATGCGGAAGCGGGTGCCGGGCGGGATGCCCTGGGCCACCTCGGTGGGCGAGCGGAAGAACACGATGGAGCCGCTCATCGCCGAGAGGATCAGGCCGACCGCCACCGCGAGGACCGCGCCGCAGCAGGCGATCAGGATCAGGCGGCGGCTCTTGCGCGTCACGGACTCCGTCCCTTGCGTCTCGGCCCGGATGTCGCGCGACGTGGCCCGTCGCGGCCCAGAGCCGTTCTAGAGTGTCGGAGACGGGTGTCGGCTGCGCGGCCTCCGGGGTCAAGGGCGGCGGCCGGGACCGATTGTCCGGGGGCGCTCAGGGCTTGCCGGCGGTGCCGTGCAGATCGAGTTCCCTGGCCAGCGCGTCGAGACGCTGGACGGCGCCCGCGTCGGCCCCGAGCGCGAGGCGCGCCCGGTCGACGGTCTGGCTGGCCTGCTTGCGCTCGCCCAGCACGCTGTAGGAGCGCACCAGCCGCAGCCATTCGTCGGCGCTGCCGCCCTTCGCGGTGAGGCGCCGGTCGAGCCCCGCTACCATGCCCCGGATCGCCGCGTCGCGCTCTGCGGGGGGCATCGCCCGGACGGTGGCGAGGGCGGCATCGGCTTCGCCGGAGCCGGGATTCGGCGCGGGATTCGGGCCGGCGGCGGCCGTCGCGGGGGGCGTCCCCTGGACGGGAGGCGCCTCCGCCTTCGGTCGCGGCGTGTCCGTGGTCAGCCCGAGCTCCTTCGCCTGGGCATCGAGCCGGCCGGTGGCGGCCGGATCGGAGGCGAGGGCCGCGCGCGCCTTCTCGAGGGCCGCGCGCGCCTTGTCCCGCTCGCCCAGCACGCTGCGCGACTGGATCAGCCGCATCCATTCGTCGAGGCTGCCGCCCTCCTTGGCGAGCCGTGCCTCCAGCCCTTCGACCATGCCGCGAATGGCGCGCGCCTGGTCCACGGACAGGCCGGCGGCGGCTCCCGCCTTCGCATCCGGCGCGGAAGCGGGCTCGCCCTTCAGGCGGGCGAGGCTGTCGCGCACCAGCGGCTGCCAGGGGGCGTCGGGCGGGGAGGTCTCGCTCAGCGTCGTCAGGTAGCCGATCGCCCCCTGGACGTCGCCGGCCTGCTCGGCGGCGCGGGCGAGGTAGAAGCGCGGCTTGGCGATCTTCTCGTCGAGCACGAGCGCGCGCTCGAACAGCGCCTTCGCCTTCGGCGGCACCACGCCGTTGCCGGCCGCGACCAGCGCCTCGCCCCAGTCGGCCAGCACCTCCGGGCTCTCGCCCTTGACGCGGCTCACCTCTTGATAAGCGTGCGCCGCCTCGTCGAAGCGGCCGAGGCGCATGTAGACGGGGGCGATCACCGCCCAGCCGCGCGCGTCGTTCGGGTCGCTGGCGAGCCGGGCCTCGATCTGGCCGATGGCCTTCATCAGGTCCTGGCTGCTGGTCTGCGCGGACTGACGGTCGGCGGCAGTCTGGGCCGGGAGGTTGGGCGAGCCGTAGATGCCGTAGGCGAGGAGCGCCACGAGCGGGATCGTCGAGAGGGCGAAGGCGGAGGCCGCCCGGCGCTGGCGCAGATGCGGCTCGGCGATGCCCGGCTCGTCCGCGCCGGGCCCGTCGCGGCTGACCCGCAACAGGCGGCGCGCGGCCTCTGCGCGGGCTGCCTCCGCCTCGCCGGGCGCGATCAGCCCCCGGCCGAGGTCGCGCTCGATCTCGCGCAACTGGTCCTCGTAGAATCCGGTCTCCATGACGGCCGAGACGGGCTCGGGAGCGCCCGTGCCCCGGCGCGACATCGGCCACAGCAGCGCGAGCACCGCCGCTCCCGTCATGAACGCCAGAATGAACCAGATCGCCGTCATCGAACCCCAGGGTTGGCGGATGCCGCGAGCCGTCCTCGTCGCGGGGCCGGGTCTCCTTGTAGGTCGGCGCTTCCACCGTCACGACGGCGCCGTCTCGTGACACTGTGTCACGCGCGGGTCGAGCCTGACAAGCGGCGGCGTCCGATCAGTGCTGGGGAACGCCGGCGGGCGCGTCGCCCGGCACCTCGATGACGGCGCGCAGGCCCCCGAGCGCCGCCTGCTCCAGGCGGAAGCGGCCCCGGTAGAGCGCGGCGAGGTCGGCGACGATGGAGAGACCGAGCCCCGAGCCGGGCTTGGTCTCGTCGAGGCGCCGCCCGCGCGCCAGCGCCGCTTCGCGGGCCTCCGGCGGCAGGCCGGGACCGTCGTCCTCGATGGCGACCAGGAGATGGGGATAGTCGTTCTGTCCCACGGCCTCCGCGCGGATCGCCACGCGCCCGGCCGCCCATTTCGAGGCGTTGTCGACGAGGTTGCCGACCATCTCCTCGAAATCCTGGCGCTCGCCCCGGAAGCGCAGGCCGGGAGGGACGCTGACCTCATAGGCGATGTCCTTGTCGCGGTAGATCTTTCCGAACGTCCGCACGAGTCCTGCGAGCGCGGGCTCGACCTCCGTGGAGGTGCCGAGCGTGCCGGCGAGCGCCGCCGCCCGCGCCCGGTCGAGATGGTAGTTCACCTGATCGCGCATCACCGCCGCCTGCTCGCGGATCTTTTCCGCCAGATCGGCAGGGGCGTCGGAGGCGCCGACCTCGTTGACGATGATGGAGAGCGGCGTCTTCAGGGCGTGGGCGAGATTGCCGACCTGGGTTCGGGCGCGCTCCAGGATCTCGCGGTTCGTCTCGATGAGCAGGTTCACCTCGCCTGTGAGCGGGGCGATGTCGCGCGGGTACTCGCCGGTGATGCGGTCGGCCTCGCCCCGGCGGATGGCGCCGAGCGCCGTGCGCATCTGCGCCAGCGGCGCCAGACCGAATCGGATCTGGAGCAGCGTCGTCAGCGCCAGGAACAGCCCGAGAATCCCGAAGGTGAGGAACAGCGAGGCGCGAAAGCGGTCCACGTCGTTGACGATCTCGTCGGCGGGCCCGGCGATGCGCACGGTGTAGCGCCCGTCCGCGCCGAGATCGACGTCGCGCTCGATGATGCGCAGCAGGCGGTCGTCCTGGGCGCGGCCGTAGCCCTGCCGGATCTGGCCGATGCCGGCCTTGCCGTCGGGATCGGTGGCGGGCTTCAGCGGCAGCCCGACGAGGGAGCGCGAGGTGCGCAGATCCCGCGGCTTGGCGTCGGGCTTGCCGACCTGCCAGTACCAGCCGGACAGCGGCAGGTCGAAGCGCGGATCGCCCAGCGAGAAGGACTTGCTCTCGGAATCGCTCGGCGAGACGAGGTCGGTGGCGAGGTTGTTGGCGTAGACCAGCAGCCGGCTGTCGAAGGCCCGCTCGGTGTTCTCCCGATAGAGCGTCGTCAGGATCAGGGCCGCGATCAGCAGGATCGCTGTGCTGGCGAGCAGCGCCGAGGTCGCCAGGCGGACCGCGATGGAGCGCTGGCGCAGGGACAGGAGATCGAAAACGGTCGTCATCGGCTCCTCGGCGACGGGACCCCGCTTCCACAGCTATCGATCATCGCGCCCGATCCGTGTACATTGACCGATCATTCCATGTACATTCCTGGAAGGAAAGCGCGGGATGGCGCTCCATATCCGAGACGCGGAGGCCGACCGTCTCGTCCGGCGGCTGGCCGAACGCAAGGGCATCGCCCTGACAGAGGCGATCAAGCTCGCGGTCCGCAACGAACTGGATCGCGAGGATCGGAAGACGAGCCTCTGGCAACGCCTGAAACCGCTTCACGAGCGCGTGGCCGCCCGGCGCGACACGGGGCTCGTCGCGGACAAGACTTTTTATGACGGCCTGAACGACGAATGATCTTCGTCGACGCATCCGCCCTCGTCGCGATCGTCCTGGGGGAGCCGGATGCCGAGGGGCTCGCCGCGACGCTCGAATCCGACGATGCGGCGATGACCTCGCCCGTCGCCGTCTACGAAGCCGTCCTCGCCATCGCCCGTCAGCGGGAAGGGGGCATCGCGGCGGCGCGGGCCGATCTCGACACCCTGCTGAACGAGGCCCGCATCCGGCTCGTGCCGCTGGCACCGGAGGATGCCGAACTCGCGCTCTCCGCCTTCGAGCGATTCGGGAAGGGACAGGGTCATCCGGCCCGGCTCAACATGGGCGATTGCTTCGCCTACGCGGCCGCGAAGCGGCGCGGCATAGCCCTGCTGTTCAAGGGCGACGCCTTCTCGCTGACGGACGTGAATTCCGCTCCGACCTGACCGTCGCGGATCCGCGTTCCGGCGCCGAAACTCACACCCGCGCCGCCGGCTGGCTCGGGTCGACGAGGTAGCCCAGGCCGCGCACGGTCTGGATCAGGTCCACCGCGAGCTTCTTGCGCAGGCGGCCGACGAAGACCTCGATGGTGTTCGAATCGCGGTCGAAATCCTGGTCGTAGAGATGCTCCGTCAACTCGGCGCGGGAGACCACGCGGCCGGTGTGGTGCATCAGGTAGGAGAGCAGCCTGTACTCGTGGGAGGTGAGCTTCACCGGGTTGCCGTCGACGAAGACGCGGCCGGAGCGGGTGTCGAGGGTGACGGGGCCGCAATTGATCTGGCTGGTGGCGTGCCCGGCGGTGCGGCGCAGCAGCGCGCGCACCCGCGCCATCAGCTCCTCCATGTGGAAGGGCTTGGTGACGTAGTCGTCGGCCCCGGCATCGAAGCCGTCGACCTTGTCGGACCAGCGGTCGCGGGCGGTGAGGATGATGACGGGGGTCTTCACCCCCGCCCGGCGCCATTTCTGGAGCACGGAGACGCCGTCGGCCTTGGGCAGGCCCATGTCGAGGATGATGGCGTCGTAGGGCTCGCTCTCGCCGAGATAGCCGCCCTCCTCGCCGTCATAGGCCTTGTCGGCGACGTAGCCGGCCTCCTCCAGGGCGCTGACAACCTGCCGGTTGATGTCCCGGTCATCTTCCACGACGAGCAGGCGCACGGCCCCATACTCCGTTCAAGCGGCGGCGCGGGGCCGCCCGTTCAATATTGGCCGACGACCTTGCCGGTCTTGGCATCCACCACGACGTGCACGAAATGCCCGTCCCGGCGCAAGGCCGTGAGCATGTAGACGAGCCCGTCCTCGTGCCGGCACAGCATCGCGCGCTGGATCTCGGCTCTCGGAATGACGGTCCGCGCGGAGCGGATGGCGGTGACGGGCTCGACAACGCGGCCCTCGCCCACGGCCTCGCGCATGTCGGCCGGAGACAGGCACTCGTCGGAGCGGGGGGGCGCGACCCCGGCGGGCGCGGCCTGTACCGGCGCGGGGGTCTCCTCCGCGAGCGAGCCGATCTCGCCGGCGGCGAAGGCCGCGACCGTCAGGGCGACGGCGAGAAGGGAAAGGGCGTGGCGCATCGACGTGCAATCTCGGCCTCAGGCACTGAATGCGCCCTGAATGCGGGCCCGTCCTCGGCGGCCCGGTTCCCTACGGCCGAGCCGCCGCATCGTTCCCGCCTGCGTCGCCATGGACGCTCACGTCTGCGCGGGCGGACGGGCCAGCCGCTCGATGCTCGCCCGCAGCGCGGTGCTGAGGAAGACCTGGCGGTCGACATGGTCGAAGGCGGCCTTGCGCAGTGCCACGGTGGAACGCTCGAAGCTCCGTTGCGCCGCCTGGAGGCGTCCGGCGGCGGCGCGGCCGCGCGCATTGCCGCCGCCGGAGGGCGGGCGTGGCGTGGACGAGCGGGAAGGGGGACGCGGCATCGAAGGGGCTCCCGGTCTCAGGCCCGGCCGTGCTCGGCCCGGCGCAGGTCGGCGACGAGGCGCAGCACCTCGTCGAACTTGTCGCGGGCGCGCTCGTCGTTGCGCTCGATCCCGCGGGCGATCTCCGCCGAGAGCCGGGAGAGGTCCTCCAGCACGCGGGTGCGGCTCTCCAGGGCGGTGGCGACGGCGGCGTTGGTCTGCGAGGCGCGCTCGAGGGCGGTGGCCGTGGCACCTGTGTCGTCGATGCGGGCCTCGAGGACGCGCAGGTTCTCCCGGTGCAGATGCCAGCAGGCGAGCCCGAGGAGGACGGCGACGACCCAGCCGGCGCCCCCATCCGTGAAGAGCAGGCGGGCGGCCTCGATGGCGATCTTGTCCATCCGCCCCGCTCCCCTCGTATCCGTTCAGGCGCCGCGCTTGGCCGTCCCCGCGATGCGCCGCGCCGCCTCGATCGCCGGCCGCAGGGTGTTGCCGACATTCGCGGATTCCTCCAGCGGAAGGGTGCGGAAGACCTTCTCGGCGAGGCCCTCGATGCCGCCCGCCTGGCGCAGCAGCCAGTCGGGGGCCTGGTCGGCCGCGCGCTGGGCCGCCTTGGCGATCACCGCCGACCCGAGCGGCACGGTGAGCGCCTTGCCCTTCACCGCGCCGGCCACGGCGTTGAGGGCGTAATCCGCGACGTTGCGCACGAGACGCTCCACCAGCGTGCTGGTGACGAGGAGACGCAGCGGGCCGGCGAAGCGCGCCACGAGGGCGGTGATCGCCGTGGCGGCGAGCGGCACGGTGGCCGTCGCGAGCCCCTGGAGGAGCGCCGAGACGGCATCTCCCCAGGGCAGGACGACGCTCGCCGTTTCCGCTTGCGCCTCCGACGCGGCGAGGGCGAGCCCGCAGGCGAGGAGGCCGATGAGGGGAAGTCTGGTGTCGCGCATGGCGGTTCTCCGGTGGACGAGGGGTCAGGCGTGCGGATCGGAGCGGAGGCCCAGCCAGCCCCGCAGGCGGTCGAGGAGGGAGGGCGCTCCGCCGTGCGGCGGCGGGATGGGCGGCACGACGGACGCACCGCGCGGGATCGGCCGGCGCCGGGCCGGAAGGGGCGCCCGCCGCCCCGGCGGGACCGGATCGGCCACGGGATGCGGATCGCCGCGCCGCGCACGGGGGAGGGCGTCGGCGTAGGGGGTGAGGAACTGGTCGTGCTCGGCCTGCCGGCGCGGGATGATGGCGGCCGGGCGGTTCCACATCAGGATCGCCTCGGCGGCGCCCTCCTCGTCGCCTCCCCGCAGCCGGCGCAGGACGCTCGAGCGCAGGAACGCCCCCGGCCCGATGTTGAAGCAGAGGGAGACCAGCGCGTCGAAGGCGTGCTGGGGGAGGTCCGCCGGCACCGCGTTCGCCACGGTGCGGGCATAGCGCTGGACGTCGCGCGAGAAGATCGCGTCGCATTCCTCGTCGCTGATGGTCATGCCGGGGATGACCGCGGGCGCCCCGGCGGCGGAGGTATGGCCGACGCCGATGGTCCAGATCCCCACGGAATCCCGGTAGGCTTCCAGGCGCTGCCCTTCTCGCGCGACGAGGACGGCACGGCCGACGGCGCTGAGCTCCATGGTCGATCTCCGAATGGTGATGAACGAGGCGGGGCGGCGCGACGGAACGCGCGCGCGGCGTGGCCGTTGGATCGCCACGACGCGATCGCGAACGGAGACGACGAGATGAGACGGACGGTTCTGGCGCTCGGCGCCACGGCGGCCCTGCTGGCGGCGGCCGGCCCGGCCCTGGCCTTCGGCGGCGGCGGAAGCGATTCCGGCAGCGGCCTCTCGCCCTACGCGGCCGAGAGCGGCAACGACCGCTCCGCCGGCGTCAACAACGGCAACTACACGCTGCCGCAATACCGGGCCTATCGCAGCTACGAGCGTCCGGTGCGCGGCTTCTACGACGAGCGCGTGCCCCGGCGGCCCTATTACGGCTATCCCTACTGAGGGTCTTCGCGCCCTCCGCTCAGGGCAGCGCGTGTCCCCAGAAGCCGGACTCGGCGGCGGCGACATAGCCGTCGGCGCCGTTGAGGAGCGCGAAGACCTCCACCGCGTCGCCGGCCTGGAGCGCCAGCGTGGCGGTCGCTCCGAGGGCGGTGACGCCGTCCGCCGGGTTGGCGGCGCCGACCCTGCCAGTGCCGGCGGCGGCTCCGTTCCTGTGGAAGCGGGCCTGGAAGCCGGTGGGCGAGGAGGTGCCGTTCCTCCGGTAGGGCAGGCTCGCGCCGAAGGTGTAGGTGCCGGCCTCCGGCGCGACGAAGCGGTTCGTGCCGGCATCGAACGCGCCCTGGTCGTTCACGGTGCCGGTGTTGAACTGCACCTTCGTCCAGGTATCGGCGGCGATGTAGTTGTCGAAACCGGTGGCAGCGGCGAAGCGGACGAGGTTGCTCAGCCGCGACCAGCGGGTGCCGTCATGGGCCTTGAAGGCCGTGGCCGTGCTGTCGAACACGATCTGGCCCGCGCCCGCGCCGAGGCTCGGCGCACCGGCTCGGGGCTGTATCTCCACCGCGCCGTTGGCGCGCAGCTTCAGCACCGAGCGGCGCGCGGTGGTGCCGGAGGCGACTGTCTGGAAATCGAGCCCCGTCCCCTGCGCGGTGCCGGTGAAATCCTCCTCGGCGAAGGCGCCGAGCGAGACCGCGTCGCCCGAATAGGCGCCCCCCGCATGGTATCCGCGTCCGGCCATCGTGAAGAGCCGGTCGCCGGCCTTGATCCCCGCCGGAGCGGAAGGGCTGCCCCGGCCGATGCGGGCGCGCAGCATCGCCTCGGGAGCCCCCGTCGCCACATGGCTCGCCATCTCGACGGCGGGCGCTGCGGAGACGACCCCGGACGAGACCGGCGCCCCCGGCGTTCCCGAGGCGGCGGCGCCGAACCCGACATAGCCCGTGGCCGGGTCGGCCCGCCAGGCGGCGGTCCAGGCGGTGCCGTCCGCCGAGACCTTCGCCGACAGGGCGTCCTCGCCGACGAGCCCCAGCTCGGCGCGGCCGGAATAGCCGGTCTGGAACAGCAGCGAGAGGGTGCGGGCGCTCGCCTCCTTGTTCAGCGTGATGCGCAGGTCGCCGCTGCCGCCTTCGCCCACCGCCTTGGCGGTGAACAGCGCCGCGCCGAGCTTGGCCGACAGGGGATTGGCGGCATCCGCGACGGTGCCGATCCCGAGCCGGGTGAGGTTCTGGAGGGCGGCCACCGTCGCCCCGAGGCTCGTCCAGCCGGCGGCGGTGAAGACGTAGAGCGCGCCTTCGTCCGCGACATAGGCGAGCCAGCCCGGCCGCGGCACGGAGCCGGTCCAGACCCCGTCCGCGAAGAGCGCTACCTGCCCCGAGAGCCCGCTCCAGGCGCCGGTCGGGGCGGCGGCGGTGACGAGATAGCGGTCGCCTTCCGCCGGAGAGGCGGGGGGCGCGGCGAGGTCCTTGTCGAGGCAGGCGAGCTGCACGAGGGCATCGAGGAGCGCGAGCGCCTCGTTGTGGGTGACGTGCTTCTGCGCCTGCGCCGCCGCCAGCAGCGGCAGGGCGAGGTTGCGGGTGGTCTCGGCCATCGGGAAGCGCTCCGGCTCTGCTCTCGGGTTCAGGCGGCGCCGACGCGCAGCGTCGCCCGGCGGGACGGCCCACGTCCGGCCGCCGCGCCGACTTGCGCGACGGCCGCCGCGATCATGGTCTGCGGGCCGCCGAAATCGGCGATCTCGTCGGCCGCCGCGTAGAGGACGGACGGCTCGGCGGCCTCAAAGCTGCGCAGGACCGCGCCGTCCGGGCCCAGCACGTCGAGGACGTAGCCCTCGCGGACCTCGTCGAGGGGGATGTCGACGGGCTCCCAGGCATCCGCCGCCCGGCGCGCGCGCCGGATCCAGGTGAAGCGGATGCCCTCCGCCCCGCGCCGCGCCCGCAGATGGACCGGGCTCATCGGCAGGAGGGCGGAGAGCCCGGCACCGGCGTGGATCTCCGTGAAGGCGGGATCGGCCGGATCGCGGCTCGCCGGCCCGATCCGGTAGCGGAAGGCGCGGCCCGCCTCGTCCAGGCGGTCGACGAGCGGCACCACGGCGCCGTCGTCGAGCCGCACGAGCAGGCTTCCCGCCGGCGTGGGGCGGGAGGCCGCCGCCTCGCTGCCGGCCAGACCGCGCAGCAGGCCGCCGAGCCGGAAGCTGTCCGCGCCGGTCAGGGTCACGGCGGCGGCCGAAAGCAGCTCCACGCCCCCGTCCGGCGCGACCAGCGCGAAGAGGTTGGCGCCCGCCAGGGCCGCCGCCTCGTCCACGGAGGCGAGCCCGGCGGCGTTGCGCAGGGTGACGTCGAGACGCGCGCCCCGGTCGAAGCGCCAGAGCGGGCCGGGGCCGAGCGCGGTCAGCGTCCGCCCGAGGCAGGCCGGGTAATCGACGATCCCGCGCTGGCTCAGGGGCGCATCGTCCCCGTCCGAGCGCCAGACGGCGACCTCTCCGGGCCAGGGATCGGCGGCGACTGCGAGATATTGCAGGACGCTCGGGTCGCCCCGGTCGGCGGGCAGGTCTAGGGCGAGGGCGAAGGGCGGCCCCGGAAAGGCCGGCCGGGTCTTCCGCGAGGGCGTCGCGGGATCGGGACGACGCGGCGGGAGCCGGCCATGCACCGGCACGGCGCGGGTCTCGATACGGCGCCCGGCGGGGCCGTCCTCGATGCGGGTGACGCGGTGCATGCCGGGCTCGTCCGGCAGCGCCAGCAGGTCGCCCGGCTCCAGATCGAGCCGGCGCGGGCTCAGCGAGAAGCTCGCCGTGTCGCGCCCGGCGATGGCCGTATCGAGGAGCGCTTCCGCCAGTCCCTCGGCAAGGGCCCGGCGGGTCACGAGGGCCCCCTCGACGCGGGTCTCGCGGCGGCGCGACCCGGCGGGACGGATCGCGGCGGCGGCGGCGCGGCGGTATTCCGTGCTGTCGCCGTCGCTGAACCCGAGCTCCACCGAGCTGGGCAGGGCGCTCTCCTCCGCGCGGACGCGCTTCAAGGGCGCCTCGTCCTCGGCGATGCGGACCAGATCGCCCTCGGCGAGGACGCTCGGGTTCTCGCGGCGCGGGCCTCGGAACAGCAGCCTGCCGGCCGCCGCCGAGACGTCGATGCCGTAGATCTGGGCCAGAGGCTCGAGCGCGCCGCGCGCCGAGAGGGCGCGGTCGAGCACGTAGCCGTCGAGGAAGGCGGCCACGTCGATCTCGGCGTTCGCGGTGACGCCGAGATCCGAGAGGATCGCGGGGATCAGCCGGGCGAGGTCGAGCCCCTCCACCCGGCCGGTGATCCAGTGGCCCACCGACCAGTTTCCGGCATCCGCCCAGACGGTGCCGAAATCCGGGAAGGCCGGATAGGGCCGCGCGTCCCAGCACCAGACGAAGACGGAATCCGCCGGCACCATGCGGCCGCCATAGAGCGGCGAGACCGGGTTGTGCGCCTCCTCGAAACCCGGCGCGTCGGGATCGAAGCGCGAGAGGATCGCCTCCAGCCCGCGCAACTGGATCAGGTCGTCGCGCAGGCCCGTGGAGAAGGGCGGCGCGGCGTTCTCCGAGGATTTCGGATCGGGGAACACGTTGGGGCCGTTGGTGCCCTTGTCCACCGCCGGCACGCCGATCTCGGTGAGCCAGACGGGCTTGGCGCGCGGCACCCAAGGCGTGGTCCGGGTCTCGACGCCGCCGTCGCGCTCCACATGCGGGTTCGACCACCAGGAGACGAGGTCCTTCGGCCGGTGGATCCAGGGCTTTCCGTAGGCGCCGTCGGTGATCGGGGTGCGGGCCTGCGCCGCGCGGGCCGCGGAGTCGGGATAGTACCAGTCGAAGGCTTCGCCCGCGCCGAGCCGGCTCTTCAGGTAGCCGGCATCGGTGATGGAATCCGCCAGCGCGAGGTCGGCGTGACTGGCGCCGTCGCGCCAGTCGGTCAGCGGCGGATAGTAGTCGATGCCCACGGCGTCGATCGCCGGATCGGCGAACAGGTCGTCGAGGGGAAAGCGGATCGTGGCGCCCCCGTCGCGCACATGCGCGCCGTACTCGGTCCAGTCCGCCGCGTAGACGAGCTTCACCCCGGTCCCGAGACGGGCGCGCACGGCAGCGGCCAGCGAACGCAGCGCGGTCACGGCCGGATAGGCGCCGGACCCGTCGCGCACGCGGGTCAGTCCCACGAACTCGCTGCCGACGAAGAAGCCCGAGAGCGGCGTTCCGGCGGCGGCCCAGCCGGCGGCGAGGTCGGCGTAATGCAGCACCATGGCGGCGTAGCCGGAGGGCCCGTCGAAGAAGGCCGCGACCTCGGCGCCGGCCTCCGCCGTGGCGTCGGGGCTGCCGGGCAGGCCGGGGGCGGGATCGCAGGTGATGCGCCCGCGCCAGGGATAGGCCGGCTGAGTGCCCGCGCCCGGCGCGTGCGGGTCCGGCAGGACATTGCCCGCCGGCACGTCCATCATCACGAAGGGGTAGAGCACCACCGCGAGCCCGCGCCCGTGGAGCTCCGCCACCAGCCGGGTCAGGCCGGCATCGGAGGGTGTGCCGCCATAGGCGGGACCGCCGGAGGGCGCCGTCGAGACCGCCCCGGCGGTGCCCCGTACCAGCCCGGCCACGGACCAGTCCTTGCCCAGCACCGTCTTCGTGGCGGAATCCACCTTCGGCACGACGGTGCAGCGGCCGGCGCGCAGGTCGTCGCCGAACCAGGCCGTCACCACCGCCACCCGCGTCAGGCGCGGGCACAGCGCCTGGAGCGCGTCGAGGGAGGCGAGCACATCGGTGCCGCGCTGGAGCTGGTAGCGGTTCGCCGCACGGGTGGCGCCGAACCCAGCATCTTCGGTGACGGGCGCGGGATCGAGCCCGAACTCTGTGGAGCCGGGGATCAACTCTACGGCCCGGATCATGCGGCCGAGCCCGTCGACGGGGCGGATCACCTCGAAGGCGAATTGCGGGACGCGGTTGCCGTAATCGGCGAGGGGCAGCCGCTCGAACACCATGTAGGCGAGGCCGCGATAGGCCGGCGCCCGGTCGGCCCCTTCCTTGGCGACGATCAGAGGATCGGGCGCCTGGTCCGGGCCGCCCGTGTGCAGGCGCCAGGCGATCGCGGTGAGGTCGATCTCGTTGCCGTCCGCCCAGACGCGGCGGACGAACGCGATCTCGCCCTCGCACAGGCCCACCGCAAGATGGGCGTAATAGGCGTAGGTGGTGCGCACGGTGCGCTGGCCGCCGCCGCCCTTGGCCCCTGAGGAGGAGCGCTCGACGGCGGTGTTCGCCACCTCCAGGGGGCGCGTCGCCCAGATCAGGGTGCCGCCGATGCGGGCGCGGCCGTAGACGCGCGGGATCGGATCGCCCTCCGTCGAGGTCAGCCCGGCGACGTCGGACAGGCGCGGGCCCTGGACGAAGCGCGGGCTGGCGCGCGTTCCGAACAGCGCCCCGTCGATGAGCGCGCCGCCGCCCGCGCCGAGGATTCGCCCGACCGCGCCGCCGATGGGCCCGCCGAGCGCCGTGCCGAGGGCGGAGCCGGCGGTCTGGAGGATCAGCGTCGCCATGGCGGGCTCCGAAAGGGGGGTCAGGCGGCGTCCGGGAAGCGGAAGGCGCGGGCGAGGTGGCGCCGCCACCACGGCGTCAGCGCCACCTCGGTGACGGAGGCCCCGTCATGGGCGTGGATCATGGTGCCCGCGCCCGTGGCGACGGCGCAGTGCCGCGCCGGCAGATGCGCCCGGAAGGCGAAAAGCAGCACGTCGCCCGCGCGCGGCTCGTAGGGCGGCCGGTGGTCGAGGGGCACGAGGTGGCGCCCCGCCGCCTCCGCCAGAGGATCCCCGTCGCCCGCGCGCGATTCTGCCCAGGAGGCGGCGTAGGGCGGCACCCGCTCCGGTTCCGGCCCGAACAGGCCGCGCCAGATCCCGCGCACCAGCCCCAGGCAGTCGCAGCCGACGCCCTTCAGCGACGCCTGGTGCCGATAGGGCGTGCCGAGCCAGGCGCGCGCCTCGGCGACCACCGCCTCGGGGGTGACGGAACGCTCCATGATCGCTCTCCGATGGAATGCCGCGCGCATCCGGTCTTGCTCTGCGCGGCGGGCGATGGTCCTGTCCGCCCATGCCGAAAGGACGCCTCGCGCTCGACGCCGACCTGATCGCCCGCGCCCATCCCGACCCCGTGGCCGACGACGAGACGGCCCTGCGCCTGCTCACCGACGAAGAGCTGGCGCCGGGCCTCGACCGGATGCTCGCCCACCGGACCGATCCGGCCGGCGAAATCTGGGTGTTCGCCTACGGCTCCCTGCTCTGGAAGCCGGAATTCGCGTTCGCGGAGCGCCGCGTCGGCACCGTGCGCGGGTTCCACCGCCGGTTCTGCCTGTTGCAGCGGCGCTTTCGCGGCACGCCCGAGCGGCCGGGGCTGGTGCTCGCCCTCGATCGCGGCGGCCTGTGCCGGGGCGTCGCCTTCCGCCTGTCCGGGCTCGACGCGCGGGCGGCGCTGATGCCGGTGTGGCGACGCGAGATGCGCGGTCTCGGCTACGAGGGCCGCTGGGTGGACGTGGCGACCGAGCGGGGCTCGGTCCGGGCGCTGACCTTCGTCGTCAACCGCGCCGGCGACCGCTACACCGGCCGCCTCACCGACGCCGAGGTCGCCGAGCGGATCGCGTCGGCCTGCGGGCATCTCGGCCCGAGCGCGGAATACCTGTTCCGCACCGTCGCGGCCTTCGCCGAGCTCGGCATCCGCGACCGGCATCTCTGGGCGGTGCAGGCGCTGGTGGCCGAGCGGCTCCGGGAACGCGTGAGCCTCACGGCCTGAACAGGCTGCCGCCGTCGAGCGCCGTGCCCGTGGCGCCGGTCTGGCGCAGCACGAAATCGTTGCCCGGCATGTGCGGAAAGCCCTGGAAGTTCAGGACGTTCGCGAATTTTTCCGCGCAGGTGGACAGGCTCTTGTCGCAGCCGGCCGTGAGCGTGAAGGCGTCGCCGATGGCGGGCGGGGAGGGCGGCGCCTCCCAGAGTTCGATCCGGCCGCCGGCCTGGGAGCGGATATCGGCGCCGCGCCCGACATTGGCGCCCCCGGTCCAGGTCAGCCGGCCGCCGGTGAAGAACCCGTCCGCGAAGCTTCCCGTCAGCACCGTATCGAGGGTGCCGGGCTCGGGCAGGGCGGACACCGTGCCGGCGGCGCGGAATCCCGACAGGTCGACCCGGCAGCGCGCATCGCCGAGATCGGCGCCGCAGCCGGCGCGGAAGGTGCGGCCACGCTCCATGTCGAGCTGGTCCATCAGCCCGCGCAATTCGGCCACGAAGGCGTTTCCCGCCCGCCTGATCTCGCCGATGGTCGAGAGGTCGAGCAGGATGCGCGCCTGCGGGCTTTCCCAATCGACCAGCCAGGTCTCGACCCCGGCGCCGTCGTAGAGGCCGGCCGCGATGTCCGCGTCCGTCAGTCCGAGGGAGGTCAGCGCCCCGGCGACGTCCCCGCCGGAGATGGCGAATCCGAGTTCTGCGCTCGCCTCCGCCGCCTCCAGCCCCGTGCGGGCCGCGTAGGTGACGCCGGAGACGACGAGATCGCGGTCGTGGTCGGTGAAGCCGAGCACGGTGCCGTCGCGTCGGGTGAGCACCCAGCAGCGGCAGAGCGTGGTGGCGCCCTCCGCGAGGCGGGCGGCGAGGTCGGCCGGAATGGCGCGCATGGGGCGTCCTCGCTCAGGGCACGATCTCGACGAGGGGCACCTTGGGAATCTCGCCCGCCGTGAAGGCTTCGAGATTCACGGTGATCTCGTCGGTGTCGAAGCGGACGTGCACGTCGAACTCGAAACCCGCCGTGACGGCGGCGCCGATGGCGGGGGCGCTCGCCAGGGTGACGAGCCCGGTGGCGGGATCGCAGGCGAAGTCCGAGCCCGGCAGCTCGGTCCCGGCGACGGCGATCCGCACCGTCCCGGCCACGGGCTTGGCGATGGCGCGCCGGTAGGGCAGCAGGCCCGTCCCGTAGGTCTTCGCCAGGGCGAAGACGGTCGCATGGCCGTCGCCGCCGCCGATGGTCTGATCGGTGGGCGCGATGCTCCGCGAGGGCGGCCCGGAGCGGAAATCCACCCGGTCGCGGTAGCGGAAGCCGTAGAGGCGCCCGCGCCGCTCCTCGAAGAAGGCCAGCACCGCGTGGAGCGCGTCGAGGGTGTGGATGCCGAATCCGGCATCGTAGCGCCGCCGCGAATCGGCCCAGCGGCTGTTGCGGTGCTCGCGGCCCGAGGCCAGCGTGACGATCTCGGTAAGCCGCGCCGGGCCGCCGCTGCCGCGCAGCGACACGTCGAGGGGAAAGCGCACCTCGTGGAAATCGGCGGCCATGCGGATGGTCCTTCTCAGAGCGCGCGCTGGCCGCGGGCGACGGCGCGGGCGAGCCCGGCGGCGACCTGGCTCTCGGACTTGCGGAAGCCCGCCACGTCGGGGGTCGCGATGTTGACGGTGACGCTCACCGGCCGGGCGTTGCCGCCCGCCGCGACGCCGAGCCGGCCGTCGCTGCCGCGTTTCAGCGGCAGGATCGCCTCCGGGCCGGCCTCTCCGGCGAGCCCGGTGCCGTCGCGCATCGGGAAATAGGTCGGGCTCGCCACCACCCCGCCCTCCGCGAAGGGCCGCACCCGGCCTCCCGCGATGACGCCGCCGTGGGCGAAGGCGGTGGCGGAATCCGTGCTCGTGCTCAGCAGGTTGTTCACGAGGCTGGTGATGCCGGTGCGGACCGGGGTCAGCGCCGTGCGCACGGCAAGCGCGGAGAGCCGGGTGCCGAGGGAGTTCAGCACGCTGTCGAGCTGGCGCCCGGCGCCGAGATTGCCGGTGAGCGCCTTCGACAGGCTCTGGCCGAATTTCTGCGCCAGCTTGTCGAGGGTGTCGAGCTGGCGGATGCGGCCCGCATCGGCGAGCGCGGTCTCGGTCTCGGCCATGGTCGTCCTCACGAAGGGTCTGGAAAGGCGGCGAGCAGGCGGTCGAGAGCGGCGCGGTCGGCGGCGGGGGCCTTCCGGCCCAAGGCGGCGGCGAGCTCGCGGGGCGTGGCCGCCCAGAAATCCGCCGGGCGCCAGCCGAGCCGGGCGAGCGCGAAGGTCAGGGCCTCGTCCCACGGGAAGGCGGGGATCGCTCCCGGCTCGCGGCCTCCCGTGGCGCTCGAGGGTCCCCTCGAACGGGCTCCCCGAAGGCGGCGACGAGCGCGGCGCCGAGCGCCTCCGCGATGGCATCCAGGCCGCCCGCGAGCGGCAGCCGCGACACCGCCTCGTCGTCCAGCGCATGGCCGCCCCCGCGCAAAGCGGCACCGAGCAGCGCGATCAGGTCGCGGCCGGCGAGCCGTCCGTCGGAGAAGCGCGCCGCCAGTCCGGCAAGATCGCCGGCTCCGAGGGTGTCCTCGAGCTCGGCGAGCGCGCCGAGCGTCAGGCAGAGGGTGTAGCGGGTGCCCGCGAGATCGAGATCGACCTCCCCGCGTCGGCGGTTCGCCATGATCTAGAGCGCCGTGAAGGTGAGCGCGCCGGCCGAATCGAGGCTCATGTCGAACGTGACCTCGCCGGAATGGTCGCCCCGGTATTCCAGGCTGACGATCTGGAACGGGCCCTCCAGCGTGCCGAAGGACGGCACCACGATCTGGAAGCTCTCGATGGTGCCGTCGAAGAAGAGCTGCCGCAGGCGCAGGTCCGACGCCTCGTCGCGGAAGACGCCGGAGCCCGAGATCGCGGCGCGGCGTACGCCCGCCCCGGCCAGCAACTCGCGCCAGCGCCCGGCGGAATCGGCGTTGGTGACGTCGACGGCTTCCGCGTTGAAGGCGATCTGGCGGGCGCGCAGGCCCGCCACCGCGACGTAGCCTCCGGCGCCGTTGCCGGCTCTGATGAGAAGGTCCTTGCCTTTCTGGGCGGTCATGGCGGGCTCCGGCTGCTTTTTGGGACTTGAGGTCAGACCGCTTCGGTGACGGCCTCGATGGTGAGGGTTGCGCGCGCCTCGCCGCTGCGCTCATCGCGGGCGACGCCGAGCGAGCGCACCCGGCAGGTGACGAGCACATGCCCGTCGAGGGCGATGTCGGCCCCCGCGAGCAGTTCCATGATCCGCTCGGCGGCATCGAGCGCCGTGCGCGCGGAGCCGGGCTTGGCGATCACGATCAGCGCGTGGCTGTGGCTGTGGCGGACGGCCCCGTCGACGGAATCGTCGCGGATCTCAGCTGGGCCGAGGAGCGCGTAGACGGGCAGCGCGCCGCGCGGCGGCTCGTCGTACAGGCGCACGCCGCCGCCCATCAGCGCGGCGAGCGCGGCATCCGCGCCGAGGCGGGCGATGACGGCGCCCCGGAAGGCGAGGAGCGGGCTCGGGACGGCGGTGCTCATGGCCCGGTCTCCTGAAGGATTTCCTCGACCTCGCAGACGAGGTCGCGCCCGCCCTCGTCGGGATCGCTGACGGAGCGCACGGCGAAGCGGCGGCTGCCGGCGGCGAGCCGCATGGGCGGCGCGACGCCGCTTCGGGCGCGCAGGGTGATCCGGTGGGTGGCGACCATGTCCGAGCGGCCGCCGCGCAGCCGCTCCGAGGTCGAGACGGGGTTGATCGCCCCCCAAACGACGGGGCCGTCGACGTAGCGGCGCAGGCTGCCGCCGAAACCGTCCGGCTCGTCCACGGGCCGTTCGATCACGAAGCGGCGGCGGCGCAGGCCGATGGCGGGACGGGAACTTGGCGAACTCATCGGCGGGCTCCTCACAGGCGGCGCCAGCGGAAGGGGGCGGCGAGGGCGGCGATGTCGGCCGGCGCGGCGGGGCCGGGCTCATCGCCGCGATGCTCGAACCAGGCGGCGGCGAGGCGCTTGATCGCGAGGGCAAGGGGCGCCGGCACCGGCGCTCCGTTGCCGCCGAACCCCGCCGCGACCTCGATCAGCACCGAGCGGCCGGCGAGGGCGGGCGCGGCGGGGTCGATCAGCAGGCAGGGTCCGTCGAGCAGGTCCGGCCCGGCGCGCACCGTGCCCGAGGGCGGATCGGCGAGCGTCCCGTCCTGCGCGGCGAGCGCCGCCCGCGTCACGGCTACAAGCGGACTCAGCGGTAGCGGCAGCAGCCCGCCGCAGGGCCAGCAGGACAGCACGACGCGGAAGATGCTCGGCACGAGGACGCGGCGCGTCTCCGTTTCCAGCATCGTCCGCGCCGTCGTGACGAGACCGGCGACGAGGGCGTCCTCGGCGCCCCCGTCGTCGGGATCGAGCCGCAGGTAGGCGCGCATTTCGGCGAGGCTCACCGGCTCGACCGCCGAGGTCTCCACGCGTATCGGGGTCATCGGGCTCTCCGGGAGGCGGGATGGGTGTGCGAATCGTGAGGGCCGGCCGGCTCTGGCTCGGCCTGCTGCTGGCGGCGGCATCCGGCCCGGCCTGGGCCGTCGCCGGCGGGCGGGAGGTGCCGGAGGACGGCACCGGCGTGATGGTCCTGTCCTCGAAGGGCGGGGTCTGCACCGGCGTGGTGGTGGCGCGGGACGCGATCCTGACGGCGGCCCATTGCGCGCCGCCGGGCGCCGAGCTGCGCGCGCATTTCCGCGAGGGCGCCGAGCCGGTGCTCGCCGACATCGCCGCCCGCGCCGTGCATCCCGGCTACGACGCGGGGGCCGTCGCCGGCCGCCGCCGCTCCGTCGATCTCGCGCTGCTGCGCACCGCCAAGCCGCTGCCGGACCGTTTCCGCGCGGCGCTGCTCGGCGCCGTTCCGCCGAGAGCAGGCGAGAACGTGACCCTCTCCGGCTACGGCGCCACGCCGGGGGGCGGCCCGCGCAGCACCGGAACCCTGCGCGCGGTGAACCTGCCCGTGGTCGAGCCCTACGGGCCGAGCCGCATCCTGCTCTGGCTGAAGGGACCCGGCGGCGCCTGCCAGGGCGACAGCGGCGGGCCCATCGCGGCGGGAGACGCGGTGGTCGCGGTCTCGGCCTGGTCGGGGGGCGCCTGCGGCAGCCTCACCCAGGGCGTGCTGATCGGGCCGCAGCGCGCCTGGATCGACGCGACGCTGTCCGCGTGGGGCGCCGGCGCCCGCTGGCAGTAGTTTTTGGGATGAACGGCCTAAAAGGCTCAGTCGTCCTCCCCGCCCAACGGCGGGGAACCGAGGCTTGGCCGGAACATTGCCTTACGTTACGTTCCCGCCGAAGCACCTGGGTGCCGGAGAGACAGGCATGATCGCGACTTCCCTCCGGCGGGTTCTGCTGGGAGCCTTCGTGGCCCTCGGCCCCGTCCCGGCACAGGCCGTGATCCAGGGCGAGGTGTCCAGAAACCCCAACGGCGCCCGCAGCTTCGTCGTTCGCATCGAGAGCACGCAGGGCGAGATCTGCTCCGGCACGCTGATCGCGCCGGACCTCGTGCTGACGGCGGCCCATTGCGTGATGCATCAGGCCGGCTACAGCGTCGTGGCGGTGGACAGGGCCTTCCGCCAGCGCCGGGTCTCGGCGGTGGCCGCCTCGATGCATCCCGATTTCGTGCCGGGCACGACCCCCGAGGACCAGCCCGGCGTCGACCTCGCGCTCATCAAGCTCGCCCAGCCCGTGGGCGCCGATTTCGTGCCGCTCGATCCACGCGGCGGCGGCTCCATCGCCACGGGCGAGGCGGTGGACATCGCCGGCTTCGGCGTCGTCGCCGAGAACAGGCGCAACACAGCCAGGACCCTGCGCGAGGCGCATCTCGTCTCCATCGGCTCGTTGCAGGTCGCCAACAAGGTCACGGTGGTGACGGACCGCCGCCGCATGGCCGAGACGGCGGGCGCGGGCGCCTGCCTCGGCGATTCCGGCGGGCCGATCCTGCGCGGCGGCCCCGGCGGCTATCAGATCGTCGGCGTCGTGAGCTGGTCGAGCGGCGCGCTCCAGCAGAACAGCCGGATGCGCACCGCCTGCGGCGGGTTCACCGCCGTGACCCCGGTGGCGGAGCATGCCGGCTGGATCGCCTCCCGCTCGGCCGAGCTGTCGCGCCTCCAGGTCGGCGACGCGATGATCGGCGGCCGGGGCAACCGCTCGGATTGGATGGCGCGGCCTGGGCGGCGGCGTTGATGTCGAATAGGTAAGGGGACCCATTTGGGTCCCGGTGAGGACGCAGGGGGCGGGCGTATCCTGCCAACGGCAGCCGATCTTCGGCACATCACAGGATGCAGCTGATTGCTCGCCCCTCCGCTAGCATGTTTATTTAGCGAAGGGGCAGTGTTGGGTTGTTTGTTAAATTAGAAGACGATTTGAGCCAGTGAGAGTGTAAGTATTTACTCCTCCATCGGCAAGCATGCCGACGGCTCCATAGGTCTCGTTGTTGTAGATCGACGCGTTACGCGCGCTATTCTGTAGGGTAACGTAGTTTGTACATCCCGGCGTGACACCGCTGTTTCCGAAGATTCGAGACCGCAATCCTCCGGCAACGACGATAGCCGAGGTGGCCCTGTTCCCGCCGGTGAAGGAAATGTTGTTGTCATGCACATAGGCGCCGTCGACATTCGTCAGAATGATGCCGGCGCTCGTGTCTCCGTAGACGCTATTCAGTTCAAGATCACAGTCTGAAATGTGAATTTGCGCAACGTTCGATGCTCCGACGAAGCACTCGAAACAGTTCATGTGCCCGCCTCTGAAATGAAGCTCCGGTGGGCTGTAGCCGGCAGGTCCGTTGTAAACCCAGGTGATGCCCCTGTTGCACTGGACAATCGTGCAATCGCTCATGATGGTCCCCTCGATGCAAGGGGCCGTGTTCGTGACCATGTAGAAGGCGTTGTTGAAGCCCTGAACCAACAAGCTCTTCATGTGATTGTCGGTGCTGCCCTGCGAGGCGGTGAGAGTCATGAACTGGCCTCTTACATCAGCCTTCGCGTTGATGGCGTTCGTGTTCTGAACGTAGAATCGTTCGAAGTGCGATGAGCGCAAGTTGTGGCCCGTGATGAAGCTTTCCCAATAGCCGGAACCGGGATAAGTCGGGCGGCCCTTGATATTTATCATGCTTACGGCTTCGGGGTTCGCGAAATTGAACGCCTTACCGTTTGCGGCGCTCATGTAGAGCATTAGGTTCTCAATGGCGATATCGCGGCCGCCGGTATAGCTCGGATCATCGGAAGGGGCATTGCTTACAAAGTTGAACAATGTCGGGCAGTTCTGGACGATCTTTGCGCTACGGCCTCCGGGGCTCTTGACCGCGATAGCGCCCGCAGCACCATAATTGAGCTGAGTGTCGATCCTGAACATGCCGCCCGACGGGATCAGAAGCGTCCCACCGTTCGCGCGTGAGGCGATCTTGTCGAGGCAAACCTGGAAAGCAGTGGCGGCGTTCGACCCGCCGGAGTCATCGGCTCCGGCATAGGCGACATTGCACACCCCGTCCTGATCCACCTGAGCGGACGTGATCTTGGGCGGATTGGGGAGGTAGACGACATCGTCGGCGCCGATCTTGAGTGAGGCTTTCGCTGTCGCGCCGTTAAAAATATATAAATCCTTGACTCCAGTGGCCAGATAATCCTGGCCGATATTCCATCCGCTGCCGATGTTCATGGAAGCTCGTTTGCTCGGGGCGGCTGTGCTCTCGGTCAGATTCAGGCCAACGTTATAGAACTGCGTTGCGTCGCCGGCCGTGACGGCTGCCTTCACGACGAGGGCACCGGTCATCGTATCGCCGGCCTTGTCGACATAAGCCATTATTGTTTCCCCGAAGGAGGATGACTGGAGGGCAGAGGCGGCCGGTCTTCGAAACCGGCCGGACTTTTGCGGCTCAGGCGAACTTGAGCAGCTTGATCGCCTCGTGGTCCTGGATGCCGCCGCCGACGCGCTTCGTGGTGTAGAAGAGGACGTAGGGCTTGGCGGAGTAGGGGTCGCGCAGCACCCTCAGGCCCGTGCGATCCACCACGAGATAGCCGCGTTTGAAGTCGCCGAAGGCGATGGAGAAGCTGCCGGCGGCCGCGTCCGGCATGGCTTCGGCCTCGGTGACGGGGAAGCCGAGCAGCGTCGCCGCCCGGTCGGCCGCCAGCGGCGGCTGCCAGAGGTAGTTGCCGTCCGCGTCCTTGAACTTGCGGATGGCGCTCTGGAGGCGCCGGTTCATCACGAAGCCGGCGTTCTGGCGATAGGCGGCGCGCAGGGCGTAGACGAGATCGAACAGCACGTCGGTGGGGTTGTCGACGGGGAAGGCGCCCGCCGCGCCGGTGGCGACGAAGCCGACCTTGCCGGGCACCCAGGCGGAATTCGCGACCGTGTCGTAGCTGAGGAAGCCCTTGGGCCGGCCGATGCCGTCGCCGGTCACGAAGGCGACGCTCTCCTGCTCGGCGAAGGCCGTCTCGACCTCGTCGGCGAGCCAGGCGTCGATGTCGACGGCCGCGTCGTCCAGCAGCGTCTGGGTCGCCGCCGGCATGGCGTAGATCTCCATGGCCGGGAAGGACTGCTCGAGCAGCACCGGCCCGTCCGTCTGCGGGCGCGGCGCGGTCTCGGCGACCCAGCCGGCGACGGCCGCCGTGCCGGCGAAGGCGCGCTTGTAGACCCCGCCAGAGATCGCTCGCACCGTGGCGATGGAGCGGATCGGCGACAGGTTCGAGAGCCGGCGCAGCACCTCGCGCTCGATGGTCGGCGGCACCAGATAGCCGCCGTCCGGGCCGGAGCCGGCGCTGAGCGCCTTCTCCTCCAGGCGCTTGAGCCCGCCGCTCTCGCCGGCCCGGACATAGAGGTCGAAGGCCGCCTTGTGCTCCGCGCCCATCCCGGCGGGAGCGCGCTCGCCGGCCGCGAGCGGCGGCCGTCCCCGGTCGAGGGTCAGGCGGTCGAGGCGGCCTTGCGCGGTGTCGAGCGCGGCGTCGATGCGGGCGAGCTTCTCCTCGGTGAGCACGTCGGGGCGGACGCGGCCCTCGATCTCGGCGAGCCGCGCGTCGTTGGTCTCCTTGAAGGCGGCGAAGGAGCGCGAGAACTCGGCGAGCGCCTCCTTCACGTCGCCGGGCGTCTCGGCGGGAAGCGCCGTGCCGGCCTTGTTCTCCAGGGGCAGGGCGGGGGAGAGGATCTCGAGGGGCAGGCGGGCGATGCCGGCGTCGTAGGCGGTGGGTGCGGTCATGGAAGCCTCGGCTGGTGCTGGGGAGAGAGGGAGCGGATCAGGCGCGCAGTGCCGGCATCGGCCGGGGCGCGGGACGGCGAGGGGGAAGCGGTCCGGCGCGCGGCATCAGCGCGCGGGCGACGCTGCGGATCTCGTCGGCGAGGGGCTGCCGCGAGATCGGCGCGGTGCGCGCGCCCGTCTGGAGCGGAAAGGTGACGAGGGAGACCTCCCAGAGGTCCACCGCGATCAGGTGGCGCAGGCCGTCGCGGCCGCGCCGCGCGCTCACCGTGCGGAAGCCGATGGAGAGACCGTCCACCGAGCCGTCCTCGATGAGGGCGGCGATCTCGCGTCCGCGCTGGACGCCGAGATTCAGCCGGCCCTCCACCCGCAGGCCGTAGGGATCCTCCGCCAGCGAGAGCCAGCGGCCGATGGGCTCGGCGGGATCGTGCTGCCAGAGCATGCGCACGCCCTCGACTCCGCGCCGCCCGAGGCTCGCGGTAAAGGCGCCGGGCTCGACCACGTCCTTGCCGAGATCGGGCACGCCGAAGAGGCTGGCATAGCCGGTGAAATGGCCATCCATCGATGAGGACTCCGGGAAGGGATCGGAAGGGGCGTCAGGGCCGTTCGGCGGGCTTGTCCGGCGGGTAGCCGACGGCTTCGCGCTTCTCGGCCTCGGTGAGGAAGTCGGCGCCCTGCACGCGCCGCCAGAGGGATTCGCGCTCCGGCGCCAGGGCCTCGATGGCGTCGAGATCGGGCTCCAGCACCGCCGGGCCGAAGGCCGGCTCCAGCCAATGCGCGATGGAATCGGCGGTGCGGCGCACCAGCGGGATCACGGTCTGCCGGTAGAAGGCGCGGTTCGCCTCGGCGTAGTTCGCATGCGTGCTGTCGCCGGGGAGTCCGAGCAGCAGCGGCGGCACTCCGAAGGCGAGGGCGATCTCGCGGGCGGCGGCGGCCTTGGCCTCGACGAAATCCATGTCCTTGGGCGAGAGCGACAGCGGCTTCCAGTCGAGCCCACCCTCCAGCAGGAGCGGGCGCCCGGCGTTCAGCGCGCCCTGGTAGTTCGCCTCCAGCTCTCCCTTGAGCCGGGTGAACTGGGCGTCGCTCAGCGTCGCGCCGGAGGAGCTGGCGAAGACCAGCGCCCCGGAGGGCCGCGCGGCATTGTCGAGGAGCGCCTTATTCCAGGACCCGGCCGCGTTGTGGATGTCGAGGGCGACGGCCGCCGCCTCCATGGGCGAGAGGCCGTAATGGTCGTCGGTGGGGTGGAACAGGCCGAGATGCAGGATCGGCGGCGGGTTCGAGGACTGGTCGTAGCGGATCGTCCGGCCGCCGACGGTGTAGTCGTAGGCCGTGGGCCAGCCGTCCGGCCCCGGCACCACCTGCATCCGGTCGGGCCGGAGCGCGTAGAGCTCGCGCGGGATGCGGTCGAGGCAGACCGCTTCGAGATAGGCGTTGCCCGACACCATCAGGTGTCCGTAGAGGCACTCGAACAGGCGCGCGCCGCCCTCGCGCGGGTTGGGCCGCGCCAGCAGCGCCGTCAGCGGATGCCCGTCCCGTGCCGCCGGGCCGGTGAGGGTCAGCGGCAGGGAGGCGGCGGCCTCCGCCACCAGCCGCACGGCCCGGTGCACGACGGCGTTGCGCTGGAATCCCTCGCGGGCGAGCGCCGTGCCGTCCCGGTCGGTCCAGACGGGGCGGCCCTCTCCGTAGAAGCAGACCGTCGCGCCGGAGAGCGGCGCGGCTTTCGCCTCGACATAGCCGGCGGCCCGCACCAGCCGTGTGAGCAGGTTCGGCATGGCGGATCCCTTGCTGGATAGGAGCTATCAGAGCTGCCGGATGCGCGGCTCGGCCCTGGGGCCGAGCAGCAGATGCGTCACCGCCCAGACCAGGGCGTCGAGCCTGTCCGGCGAGGCACCGCTCGACAGCCCGTCGGGGCCGAAATCGCAGAGCTCGTCCTCCAGGCGCGGCAGGGCGCCGGCATGGTGGACGCGCCCCTGCGCGTAGAGCAGCGAGACCGGCTCGGCCCGCAGATACTTGCCGCGCGTCGCCCGCACCGGCGTCACCGGGACGGACGGGTCGAGCCCGGCGATGACGGCCTGGGCCATCTCGCCGCCCTGGTTCACCTCGACGACGAAGGCGTCGGCGTCGAGCCGGTGGTAGAGGGCGAGCGCCGCCGCGGCCCAGGCGTTCGGCCCCGCCCGGCTCACCGACGCATCGGCGAGGACATAGGCGTGCTCCCCCAGCGTCCCCACCGCGACGATCCCGCATGCATCCGCCCCGGCGCGGGAGGAGGCCGGCGGGTCGACGGCCACCACGATGCGCTCGCAAGCGGGTGCGGCGGCGACGCGGGTCTCCTCGATGGCGCTTCGCGACCACAGGGCGTCGGGCCGGTCCTCGATGACCTCTCCGTCGAGCTCCTGCCGGCCGAGCCGGGTGCCGCCGTAGCGTGCCACCACCTCCGCGAGGAAGGCGGGCGCCAGATGGGCGGCGTTGTCGGCGGTCCGCGCCCGGCTGAGCCGGACACGCGGATCGGCCAGGAACCGGCGGATCAGCGGGATCGGGCGCGGGGTCGTCGTCACCACCGTGCGCGGTTCCCGCCCGAGGCGCAGGCCGAACTGGAGCATGTCCCAGGCGGCCTCCGGCTGGCGCCATTTCGCGATCTCGTCGCACCAGGCCGCCCCGAACTGGGGGCCGCGCAGGGAATCTGGCTCCTCCGCCGAGAAGGCCAGGGCGAGGGCTCCGTTCGGCCATTCGAGCCGCCTGCGCGAGGGCGACCAGCGCGGGGGCGGCCCTCGCCTCGGCAGCGCGAGCAGCCCGGACGGCCCCTCGATCATCACGTCGCGCACGTCCGAGACGGTCTCTCCGACCAGCGCGATGCGCCCGACCGGCTCCGAAGCGAAGGCGGGGTCTCCGCAGGCCAGCGCCCTGACCCATTCGGCGCCGGTGCGCGTCTTGCCGCTGCCGCGTCCGCCGATCACCGCCCAGGTCGACCAGTCCTCAGAAGGGCAGGGCGGCAACTGGTCGGGCCGCGCGAGATGCAGCCAGTCACGCTGGAGGGCGCGCAGCAGGGTCGGCGGCAGGCTCTCCAGGAAGGCAGCCGTCCGGCCGCTCTCCTGCGAATGCCGCATAGCGCCGCGCGATCTCCGCGCGCAGGGCGGGCAGGTCGGGCTCTCCGGCGCCGGAGCCGCCGTCGTCGTCCGGGGCGGCTCCTTCCCCATGACGGCCTCCGGCATCGCTGCGGTCGTGGACGGCGAGTTCGTCGAGCAGGCGTTTCAGGCCGCCGAGGTCGCGCAGGACGCGGGCCGAATCGGGCACCGCGTCCGCTTCGAGGGCCGCGTCGAACTGGGCGATCTGGCGTGCGACGTGGCGCCGCAACGCCGCGCGCAGGGCCGCCCCGTCGAGGGGCGATCCGCCCTCGGGGGCATCGCGCCGTCCGGTTCGGGATGTCCGCCGCGCCGCGCCGCCGCGCTTCGTCCGCCAGCCGCCGCGCAGGCACCACGTCTTCACCGTTCCCGTGGGAAGACCGAGCTCGGCCGCGATCGAGGCGAGTGGGCGGCGGCTTCCGCGCACCAGGGCCTCGGCGGCTTGCCGCAGCACGGCGGGATGCGGCGCCGGGATCATCGCCGCCTCCCCCTCACACTTCTTGAGCATGCCCGAGGAGTACCGGAGGAGCGGCCCGGTGTCAAGTATATAATCCTATAATAGGACGCATGGCCGTCACGTTGGCGGTTCGTCCGCCTTGCGGCCCGTCAGCCCGTCTATAGAAAAGTCGCCGGAACGGCCCGGTGGCGCGGTACGTTGACCGGCGCCGACATTGCGCACATCAGCCCTGGGCGGCTGCGAATCGGGAGCATCATGGCAGCGGACCCACCCATTCCCGGCGCCGGCCGGGACAGTGCCGAGGTTGGAGACGCGTTCCGCCGGTTCGCCGATTTCGTGCCGCTCATGATGTGGCGCTCGGACACCGAGGGACGGGCCGTCCACCACAACGAGTGCTGGCTCGATTTCACCGGGCGCAGCGCCGAGGAGGAGATCGGCGAGGGCTGGCGGCGCGGCCTTCACCCGGACGATTTCGCGCGGCATGCCGAGATCGTGGGGGCGGCCTTCACCGCGCGTGCGCCCTTCGTGGTCGAGTTTCGGCTGCGGCGGCACGACGGCGCCTATCGCTGGCTCATGGAGACCGGGCGGCCCGTCGCCGAGGGCGGCGAGTTCCACGGCTATCTCGGCACCTGCTTCGACATCACCGACCGCAAGCATGCCGAGGAGCATATCGAGCAGGCGCTGGCCGAGAAGGAGGCGCTGCTGGCGGAAGTCTATCACCGGGTGCGCAACAACCTCCAGGTGATGGTCAGTCTCATCGGTCTCTACGGGCGCGCCGCGCCAGAGCCCTGCCGGGGCAGCTTCGAGGCGCTGGGGCAGAGGGTGCGGGCGATCGCCCTGGTGCAGCATCACCTGCACGAGGCGCCGCACATCGCCTCCATCGACCTGCGCGACTACCTGCACCGGCTGGCCTCCGGGCTCGGGCAGCTGCGCCGGGCCGGCCGGATCGGTGTGACGGTGGACGGCGTCGGCACGAGCCTCGTTGAGCCGCGCACGGCCAACGCCCTCGGCATGATCGTCGCCGAGGTCGTCGCGGAATGCCTCGACGCCACCAGCGAGAGCGTGGCCTGCTCCATCGCCATCACCATCGACGCCACCGCCGGCTCGCCGGTACGGCTCAGGATCGTCTCGGCCTTCGGCGATGCTGCGGATGCCGGGCGGCCGGACGTGCCCAAGCTCGGGCCCCGCCTCATCGCGGCCTACGCCTCCCAGGCCGAGATCGCGGTGCGCGGGACGGCCCGCCCCTCCGACCCCCTGGAGCTCCAGCTTCCCGAAACGCGGGCTGGGGCGGGCGAGTAGGGTCCCGCCGGTTCGATTCGTCCGGCGGGCGGGTTTACGCCTATATGGCCCCTCGCACCCGTCACGAGATCGCCGCCCGCCCATGCTGCCGCCCATCGAGACCATCATCGAGAATTTCGAGTTCATCGACGACTGGGAAGAGCGCTACCGCTACGTGATCGAGCTGGGGCGCGCCCTGCCGGAGATGCCGGAGGCCCTGCATAGCGAGGCCAACAAGGTGCATGGCTGCGCCAGCCAAGTCTGGCTCGACATGGCGGTGGACGCCTCCGCCGGGGAGTCGGTGCTGCGCCTTCAGGGCGACAGCGACGCCCATATCGTGCGCGGTCTGGTGGCGCTGATGGTGGCCCTGTTCGACGGCAAGACCCCGCGCGAGGCGGCCGACACGGACGCCTTCGCGCTCTATGCCCGGCTGGGCCTCGCCGAGCATCTCACGCCCCAGCGCTCGAACGGCGTGCGCGCCATGGCCGACCGCATCCGCCGCGACGCGACCCGGCTCGCCGCCTGAGTCATTCGCTCACGCGCGGTCGCGCCACAGGCGCATGCGGCCGGTGTCGTTGCCGCGTGCCTCCCGCTCCAGGCCGTAATGCTCGGCGAGCCGCGACAGGGCGATGCGGATGACCACCTTGGCGGACCGGGCCGGCCAGTGGCGCTCCGCCTCGATCCGCTCCAGCCCCTTCAGGAAGCCGCACAGGTCGATCAGCAGCCCGGACAGGTCGGCGCCGACGGCGTCGAGCGCCGCGCGGACCCTCTGCCGCGCGGACAGGATCGCGTCCGAGGCGGAGGCCGGATCGCGCGGGCCGGACCCGTCGACGCGGGGCTCGCCCCAGCGCGCGCCGGTGGAGGGCAGCAGCATGGCCGTCGTCAGGTCGCGGCGCAGGCGCTCGCCGGCCTCGAAACAGGCGGGATCGATCAGCGGCGCGCCGTCGCGCCCGCGCCGTCGCGCCATCCAGGCCAGCGGGCTCTCGGAGGCGTCCCGCAGGCGGCGCTCGCCGGAGGCTGCGTCCCGCTCCTCGATGTCGAGATGCTGCGCGAGGAAGCGCGTGTCGGCGTCGGCTCCCTGCCTGCGCAGACGCGCCCGTCCCGCCGGGCTGATCGTCAGGCGCCCGTGTCCGCCCGGACCGGACTCGGCGAGATCGGCGGCGACGAGGGCCAGCCCGGCCTTCGTCGGGAAGCGGCCGCCGCCGATGGAGATGCCGGTGCCGCCGCTGCGGACGACGAGCATGGCGTCGTCGATGGGGTCGGCGATGGCGTAGGCGCCGACCGTGCCGAGCTGCGCCAGCAGGCGGCCGGCGTCGCGACCGAGATCCTGGAAGGCAAGAGAGTGGGGGGCCGGAGAATGGGGAATCCGCTTCACAGACTTCATGTTCATGATATGTTCCAGGCGCGGCGTTGACGGTGCGTCCGAGAACCTAGGGTAACGGTATAAATTCCTATTTCAAGTCTTGACGAGGATTTCGTTCCACCGCGTCCCGCTTTCGGGTTGCGGATCGGAGGCTCTTGGAGAATCGCGGCGCTCTCGGCCCCGCCGGCCGCTCAGGGGGCGATCATGCTGTCGGCCTTTCCGAGATCGTCGGCGGGCCGGAGCGTCGGCGGAAATGTCCGCTTCCGCCATGCGACGGTCCCGTGCCCATGCCGTTGCAGGGCGCATGGCACCTCTGCGCGAGTCGAAAGATCGGCGGCCGGAGCTTTCCCGCCTTCGACGGAATGGGCCTGCCAGCATCCCTCGGGCTCAAACGAAAACGGACGGCCTCGCGGCCGCCCGTCTTCCGAGTGGTCCTGTCGAAAAAGCCCTTTAGGCGGCTTCGTCGTAGTTCCCGGTGCGGGTCTGGCCAAGACCGATGGCCTTGGCGAGGTCCGAGCGGGCCTTGGCGTAGTTCGGCGCCACCATCGGATAGTCGGCCGGCAGGCCCCACTTGGCGCGGTACTGCTCGGGGCTGAGGTCGTACTTGGCGCGCAGGTGGCGCTTCAGGGACTTGAAGACCCGTCCGTCCTCCAGGCACACGATGTGGTCGGGCGTCACGGACTTCTTGATCGGCACGGCCGGCTGCTGGGGGGCGGCAGGCGCCTTCGCCTCGACCGGCCCCGCGCCGACCTGGAGCAGCGCGGAATGGACGCGGGCGATCAGCTGGGCCAGCTCGCCGGGAGGCACCGGATTGTTGCTGACATAGGCCGATACGATATCCGCTGCGAGCTCGACGTAATCAGCAGCGTTTTCCTGTTCGTTCATGATTGTCAAATTTCCCTCGACGCGATGCGGGCGCGAGTGTCCGGCCGCAAGGTGTCGGCCAGCGCGTTCCAGTCTGATTTCAAGCAGATAACTGCGACAGCATCCGCAGCTCGCCCCGCAGGTCCTCTACGAAAAGCGACGGCCCCTCCCATCGCGACATCTCTTTAGGATATCTCGAATGCCCCCGCAAGACAGCCATGTGTCATGCGGATACGTAAAATCATCTTCCTGGCACGGCATCGCGAAGCATCCGACCACGATCGGCGGTCCTTATGCCGCGCGCGAGTGCGCGGAGAGTGCGCGGCAGCGGCGGTTCCGTCTCCGCCCGGCCGCTCCGACGACTTGGCGCCGTCCGCGCGCGGCGGCTTGCGTCGCGCCGCCGGGCGCGTCACAGCCATCGCCCCGGTGCAATTCCGCTGGCAGGATCATCGCCTCATGGCCTCCGCCCGATTCCCCCTCGCGACCTCCGAGGCCGCGCCCGTGGCCGAAGTCCGGCCGCACGAGGTCTCGGTGCACGGACGGACGCTGCGCGACGACTACGCCTGGCTCAAGGCCGACAACTGGCAGGCGGTGCTGAAGGATCCGGCCGCGCTTCCCGAGGACATCGCCGCCTATCTCAAGGCCGAGAACGCCTATGCCGAGACGGCTTTGTCGGGGGTCGCCGGTCTGCGCAAGGCCCTGGTGGCCGAGATGCGCGCCCGCATCCGCGAGGACGACAGCAGCGTGCCCGAGCCGGACGGGCCCTTCGCCTACTACACGCGCCATCGCGAGGGCGGCCAGCACCCGCTCGCCTGCCGGCGGCCGCGCAACGCGGCGGTGATCACGGGGCTCGCCGCCGATACCGCGGCCGAGGGCGAGGACGTCGCCGAGACCATCCTCATCGACGGCGACAAGGAGGGCGAGGGCCTGCCCTTCTTCGAACTGTCGGCGGCGGTGCATTCCGACGATCACACGCGCGTCGCCTGGGGGGCGGATTCGAAGGGCTCGGAGCTGCACACCATCCGCGTGCGCGACATCGCCACGGGGCAGGATCTGCCCGACCGGGTCGAGGCGACCTCCGGCGAGGCGGTGTGGACGGCGGACGGCTCGGCCTTCTACTACGTGGCGCTCGACGCCAACCACCGCCCGGCCCGCGTCATGCGCCACCGGCTCGGCACGGAGCAGGATGCCGACGCGACCGTCTACGAGGAGCCCGACGCGGGCTTCTTCGTCCATATCGGCACCACGCAGTCGCGCGATTATCTCGCCGTCGTCGCCAGCGACCACGAGACCTCGGAGGTGCGCCTGCTCGACCGGCGCCTGCCCGAGCCGGAGGCGATCCTCGTCCAGAAGCGCACGCCGCTGTTGATCTACTCCGTCGAGAACTGGGGGCCGCACCTCTTCATCCTGACCAATGCCGGGGGCGCGGAGGACTTCAAGATCGTCACCTGCCGGATCGAGGAGCCGGGCCTCGAGAACTGGCGCGATCTCGTGCCCCACCGGCCGGGAGTCATGATCCGGCACCTGCACGTCATCGCCGAGCACATCGTGCGGCTCGAGATCGAGAACGCCCGGCCCCGCATCGTGGTGCGCGACATGACCGGCACCGAGCACATGGTCGCCTTCGCCGAGGAAGCCTATTCCCTCGGCCTCCAGCCCGGCCACGAGTTCGAGACGCAGCGCATCCGCTTCTCCTATTCCTCGATGACGACGCCGGCCGAGACCTACGACTACGACTGCGCGACCCGCGCCCGGCAGATGCGCAAGCGCCAGTCGGTGCCGAGCGGGCACGATCCGGCCGCCTACGTGACGCGCCGCCTCTTCGCCACCGCCCCGGACGGCGAGCAGGTGCCGATCTCGCTGCTGCACAAGCGCGACCTGCCCCTCGACGGCACAGCGCCGCTGCTGCTCTACGGCTACGGCTCCTACGGCACGCTGATGCCGGCCTCCTTCAGCACCAACCGCCTGTCGCTGGTCGATCGCGGCTTCGTCTACGCCATCGCCCATGTCCGCGGCGGCACCGAGAAGGGCTGGCGCTGGTATCTCGACGGCAAGCGCGAGAAGAAGCCCAACACATTCACGGACTTCATCGCCTGTGGCCGTGCCTTGGCTGAAGCGGGCTACACCTCCGAGGGCAACATCGTCGCCCATGGCGGCTCGGCCGGCGGCATGCTGATGGGCGCCGTCGCCAACCTCGCGCCGGAGCTGTTCTCAGGCATCGTCGCCGACGTGCCCTTCGTCGACGTGATGAACACCATGCTCGACGGCGATCTTCCGCTGACCCCGCCGGAATGGCCCGAATGGGGCAATCCCGGCGCCAGCGAGGCGGCCTTCGAGACGATTCTCTCCTACTCGCCCTACGACAACGTCGCGGCCAAGGCCTATCCGGCGATCCTGGCGCTCGGCGGGCTGACCGATCCGCGCGTGACCTATTGGGAGCCGGCCAAGTGGGTGGCGCGGCTGCGCGCCACCATGACGGGAGGCGGCCCGGTGCTGCTGCGCATCAACATGGAGGCGGGCCATGGCGGTGCCGCCGGCCGCTTCGACCGGCTGGAGGAGGTCGGGCTGATCTACGCCTTCGCGCTGATGGCGGCCGGCCGGGCGGAGGCCGCGTGAGCGGACCGGGCTCGGACCCGGCTCCCGAGCCCGACGCCCTCATGGTCTTCGACGGGGTCTGCGTCTTCTGCTCGGGCTGGGTGCGGCTCGCGCTCCGCATGGATCGCGACGCCGTGATCCGCTTCGTGCCGATCCAATCCCCCTACGGCCAAGTGCTGTGCACGCGTCATTGCATCGACGCCGCCGATCCCTCGACCTTCCTGTTCGTCGATCGCGGCCGGGCGCTGGGCGCCAGCGATGCCGTCGCCGCGATGTTCGCGCGCATGCCGTTGCCCTGGCGCCTGCTCTCGGCCCTGCGGATCGTGCCCCGCCCCTTGCGCGACGGACTCTACGGCTGGGTCGCGCGCAACCGCTACCGGCTCCTCGGCAAGCGGCCGGACTGCCTGGTCCCGACCCCCGAGACGCGGGCCCGCTTCCTCTTCGAACCGCCGGAAAGGGCCTGACCCATGCGCCGGGTCGTCCTCGTCGGTGCCACCGGCGTCTTCGGCAGCCGCCTCGCGGCGCTGATCGCCGCCAATCCTCGTGTCGACCTCGTCCTGGCCGCACGCGGACGCGCGGACCTTGCCGAACTGAAAGCGGCCTTGATCGCCGGCGGTGCCCGCGCCTTCATCGAGACCCGGACCTTCGACCGGCGGGAACCCGGTACGCTCGCCGAACTGGCGCCGTTTCTGGTCATCGACGCCGCCGGCCCGTTCCAGACCGGCGATTATCGTCTGGCGCTCGCGGCCTGCGCCTGCGGCGCGCATTATCTCGACCTCGCAGACGGACGCGCCTTCGTCGCCGGCTTCCCGGCCGCCCTCGAGCGCGCCGCGCGCGCCGCCGGGGTTCTCGCCGTCACCGGGGCGTCATCGACGCCGGCCCTCTCCCATGCCGCCCTCGAACCCCTCGTCGCCGGCTGGCGAAGCATCGACGCCGTGACCGTGGCGATCTCCCCCGGCGCGCGGGCGCCGCGCGGGCTCTCGGTGATCCGGGCGATCCTCTCCTATGCCGGCCGTCCGGTGCGGGTCTTCGCGGACGGGGAGTGGCGGCGGCGGCCCGGCTGGTCGGGCGCCCGCCGACTCGACATGCCGGGCCTCGGACGCCGCTGGCTGTCGCTCTGCGAGACCCCCGACCTCGATCTCCTTCCGGCGCGGTTCCCGATTCGTCGCGAGGCGCTGTTCCTGGCGGGGCTGGAACTCGGCGTCGTGCATCTCGGCCTCGCCGCACTGACCCTGCCGGTGCGCTGGGGCTGGGTGCGCTCGCTCGTGCCGCTGGCGCCGCTGCTGCGGCGGGCGGCGGATGTCTTCGCCCTCGCCGGCTCGGATTGCGGCGGCATGATCGTCTCCGCAGCAGGGCTCGACGGCGAGGGGCGGCGCATCGAGGCGCGCTGGTCGCTGGTGGCCGCCGAGAATGCCGGCCCGAACGTGCCGGCCGCCGCAGCGGCGGCTCTGGTGCGGGGGCTGGCGGACGGCCGCGAGACCCGCGTCGGCGCCATGGCCTGCGTCGGGCTCCTCGACCGCGACGCGATCCTGGCCGAGCTTTCCCATCTCCCGGTCCGCACGCAGGCGGACGAGCGGCTCGCCGACGAGCCGGCCCTCTTCCGGCGCCTGCTGGGGCGGCGATTCGACACGCTGCCGCCCACGGTCCGCGCGGTCCACGGCGCCACCGTGCCAACCTCGCGGACGGGGCAGGCCGTCGCGCGCCTGGGCGCCGGCCTTGCCGCCCGCGTCGCCGCGTCGCTGCTCGGCCTGCCGAAGCGCGGTCGCCACTCGCTCGTGGTGGAGATCGTGCCGGAGGCTGGCGGCGAATCCTGGACCCGCCGGTTCGGTGCCGCGCGCTTCGCCTCCCGGCTGGTCGATACCGGCGACCTCGGCGCGTTCGAGGAGCGCGTCGGCCCGCTGCGCTTCCGCTTCCGGCCCGAAGCGGCCGGGGGGCAGCTGGTCTGGCACTTCTCGAGCTGGAGCCTGCTCGGCCTCCCGCTCCCCGCCTGGAGCGCCCCGCGCGTCAGGGCGCGCTGCGAGGAGGCCGGCGGCCGCTACCGCTTCGTCGTGGCGGTCGCCCATCCCTGGCTCGGGCCGCTCTTCGCCTATCGCGGGCGGCTCGACCAGGCCTGAGCGCGGGGCCGCCTTCGCACAGGCCCGTGCCCCCGCCGCGCTTGTATCCCCGGCGGACTCGCGCCAACTGGACGCCCCCAGATTCCGAGCGGGCCCCCACCGGACCGATCCTTGTACCGCCTCACCGACATCGCCCTCTCGAACTGGTACCTGATCCGGCGCGAACAGATCCGCATCCGGGGCGCGGCGGCGCTCGTCGGGCCGACGGGGGCGGGCAAGTCGACGATCTTCGATGCGGTCGGCACGGTGCTCGCCGGCAACAACGCCAGCCGGCTGGCGCTGAACGCGTCCGCCTCCGGCCGCAGCGCGCGCACCGTGCGCGACTACTGCCTCGGCTGGATCAGCGACCCCGCCGAGGGCGGCCGCCCGACGCGCGAGGCGTGCGAGACGGTCCTGGCGCTGGTCTTCGAGAACCCGGCGAGCGGGCGCGTGGTCTCCTTCGGGCTGGCGCTCGCCGCCCGCTCCGACGAGCAGAAGGAAGAGGTGCTCTCGCGCTTCCTCGCGGTCGGCCACCGCTTCGAGATCGCCGACTACGAGCGGGTGACGCCGGAGGGCAGCTTCACCGCCCCCTGGAGCGAGATCGCCGCCGATCTGCGCCGTAAGGCCGAGCGCTTCGAGGAGTTCCGCACCTCGGGCGAGCGTTTCACCGCCGAGGTGCTGGCGACCTTGCGCGAAGGCTCGCCGGTGCCCGATCCGCGCCATTTTCTCAGGAGCTTCGCCAACGCCGTCGCCTTCAAGCCGATCTTCGATTCGAGCGCCTTCGTGCGCACCTTCGTGCTCGACCCGGAGCCGCTGGACGTCGCCCGCATCCGCACCTCGGTGGAGAACTGGCGCCGGCTGGTGGAGACCATCGGCGAACTGGAGGGCAAGCTCGCGCGGCTGAAGCGCCTGGTGCAGCGCTACGAATCCTGGGGCGACGGCGTCATCGCTGCCGCGAGCCACGAGCTGCGCGCGGCGACCGCCGAATTGCGGCGCAAGATCCTCGACCTTGTCGCCATCCGTACCCGCCTGCGCGAGACCGCCGAGGCGCTGCGCATCGCCCGCGAGAGCGTGACGGCGAGCCAGGGCTTCGTGCGCGACATCGACACCGACATCGCCGAGCGCAAGGCGCTGATGGCGGGCAGCGGCACGCAAGGGCGGCTGGCGGCGGCCGACGCGGCGCTCGCCATGCTGGAGCGCGACCGGCGCGACCTCGCGACCCGCGTCTCCGATCTCGTCGGGTTGACGCAGGAGATGGGCAAGCTCCAGGCGGTGGCCGGCCACCTGCGCCAGATCGCCCCCGAAGCGGCGCGGCTTGCCGACCGCTGCGCCCGCTCGGGCCTGCGCAAGGACGCCCCCGCCGTCGAGACGCTGCGCGCCGACGGGCCGCTGGGCGGTCTCGTCGACGGGCTGCTGCGCCTCCCCGATGACGGCGACGCCCTCGACCGCGCCGCCGAGGACGTGGCGCTGAAGGCCCGCGCCCAGGAAGCGGAGGCCGAGCGCCTCAGCCCGACGCTCTCGGCAGGGCAGGCGGCCCGGCTCTCGCCGGACACCATCGCGTTCCGGGCGGAGCTGGCGCGGCTCGGCATCGACGCCGTGCCGGTCTGCGAGCTCGCCGACATCGCCGACCCGATGTGGGGCCCGGCGCTGGAGGGCCTGCTCGGGCGTGCCCGCGAGGCGCTCGTGGTGCCACCGGACCGGCTGGAGGAGGCGTTCTCCGTGCTCCAGGCCCGGCGCGCCCAGTTCTACCGCTGTCTCCTCGTCAAGACGACGGACACCGCCGGCCGTTCGTCCCGCCGCTTCGACGACGGCGCCATGTCGGTGATCGAGACCGACGACCGCCATGCGGAAGCCTTCCTCGCCGCCCGTCTCGGCGGTTTCGACCTCGCCCCGAACGACGCGGCGCTCTCGCGCATGAGCCGCGCCGTGGCGCCGAGCGGACGCTCGACCGCCGGCATGGCCTATTCCGTGGTCCGACCCGTCGACCTCATGATGACCCGCGGCCAGCGCGGCCCCACCGCCGAGAGCCGGCGCGGCCACGAGATCGCCGTCACCGAGGCGCGCCGCCTGCGCCAGGAGGCGACGCTGTTGCGGGAAGCCTCACGCGTCGCCGCCGGCATCCGCGCCCGCATCGCCCGCGACCCGCCCGATGTCGACGCGCTGCGGGCGGAGGCGGACGGCATCGAGGGCCGCCGCCGGACGCTGACCACCGAGCGCGAGGCCGTCGAGACGCGCGACACCGATGGAATCGCCGCAGAGATCAAGGAGCTCACCGCCGAGCGCATCGCCTATCTGCGCGAGCTCTCCGAGGTGCTCCAGCCCAAGCAGGACAAGCTCCTCAGCGAGGAAGCGCAGCTCGACGCAAGGCTGACATCGGCGCGGGAGGCGGTGCGCGCGGCGCTCGCCGGCCGGCGCGGCGCCCTGGCGCGGCTGCGCACGGGAGATGCCCAACGCATCCGCATGCTGCGCATGGTGGGTTTCGAGGCGGCGGAAGCGGCGGGCGGCCGGGCCGAGCTGCGCGGGCTGGAGCCGCGCGAGGTCTCGGCCGTCGCGGCGTCTGAAAAAATTCTCGCCCAGGAGGCCGCCTCCAACGCCCGCTCGCACGGGCGTGCCGCCGAGCGCGACCTCGCCGAATACTGCGCCCAGTGGCGGATCGAGAACCCCCTCGGCCGCGTCGATTCGGCCAAAGGCGAGGCGCCCGCGACCTTCGGCTACGACTGGGCAAGGCGCGAGCACGACGATGTCGAGGGCCATGCCCTGCGCCGGTATCGCGCCCAGGCCGAGCGGGCCGAGGCCGAGATGCGCCGTCTGATGACGGAGGACCTGCTGACGCGCCTCGCCGACAAGTTCGAGCGCGTCCATTCCCGGCTGGAGGCGTTGAACGAGCGTCTCGGCTCGCAGACCTTCACCGGCCAGACCTACGCCTTCGAGGCGACCGTCGACCGCCGCTACGCCGCCGTCCACGCGCTCGCCACCGAGGTGGCGCGCTCGCCCGACGCCGCGCAGTCGGTGCTGCCGGGAGAGGGAGAGGGCCCGATGGGCGCGGCGCTGGAGGAGATCTCGGCGCTCATCGCCGGCTCGGAGGACGCGGCGCGGCTCGCCGACTACCGCAACTACTTCTCCTACGAGATCGGCATGAAGGACGGGGCGGGCAACCGCACCACCATGTCGAGCCGGGCGCTGCGTGGCTCCGGCGGCGAGGCGCAGGCGCCGTTCTACGTCGCCATCGCCGCCTCGCTCGCGAGCGCCTACTATCCGGGCGACCGGCCGGGCGACGAGAATCCGGGGCTCGGCCTCTGCCTCCTCGACGAGGCGTTCTCCAAGCTCGACGTGAGGAACAGCCAGGCGCTGGTCGATCTCTACCGGGCCTGGGGTCTGCAACTTCTGATCGCGGCGCCCGAGGACAAGCGCACGACCCTCACCGAGGTGATGGACACCGTCGTCACCGTCTACAAGAGCCCGGACCTCGCCTCGGTGCGGATCGAATCGGAGCATCCGCTGGAGGCGGCCAAGCGCGCGCTCGCCGCCATCAACCCCGAGCGCGTGGGCATCGAGGGATTTCGCGGTCGCGACGCGGCGGAGTGAGAACGGGCCGTGATCGGCCGGATCGCGCGAAAAAGACGTCGCCGGCTGGCGCGATCGGGAAGACGCCAGCCGGCGAAGACGGCCGGAATGGGCGGAGGACCGCCGCTGGCCATGAGCCAGATTAGCGGGAGCAGAGCGCCGGGGCACTTGGACAAGCCGAAGATATGCGCGTCCGGCGGGGGATAGGGCGTTTTCGCCGGCCGAGCGTGGCATTCAGCACACGCTCCGCGAGCAGAGGGCCGGCGAGGAGCGGGGATCTCCGCGCGGGCTGTCCGCGCGATCCGTCCCCGCAATCCCCGCAATCGGCGTCAGTTGAGGTAGGTGCGGATCCAGTTCGGGGAGAGGATCTCGCCCTCTTCCGTGATGATCCAGGGTTGCTTGGCCGGATCGGTCAGCGCGCCGGCGGCGGCGGCGATCGCCTCGCGCAGGGTGTCGAACCGCGTGGGCTGGGCCAGCGGGGAGCTCGCCGGCACGGTGCGCCAGATCGTCAGATCGGCGGGACGTTCGAGAGCCTCGGTTTCCATAACGATATGTTCCTTCCGAACAGTGGTGGTCCGCTCAGGCGCGGCTCGCAGGCCGATATGCCGTGCGAGCTCGAGCGGCCCGTACTTGAAAGCGAATGGAAGCATCTCTGGGGCGGCTTTGCGATTTTTCCGGTCGCATCGCTGCGCTCGGACATGGTTTCGACGCAAACAATACGCGGTGCGCAGCGTGCCTGGGACACAAAGCGCCTCGCGGCCGCTCCGGGATGCTCTCCGTTGACGTACGAAGATTGTCTCCCTGAGGGATGACCATTTCGTTAGCTCGGCTACAGCTGCCCTACCGTGCGTTGCCGCACATCGGCCGGTCATCGCCTATACGGTTGCCGGTCTCATGCTGAACGACCAATTAAGAGCGGCGTCCGCATGCGGACGGGCGTGCCCGCCGTGTCGGGCGGATCACAGGGGGCGGGCGGACGTGAGGGGATCGAACCGGGCGGGCCGCCTCGCGGCCGGAGCGGCGGCGGGCATCGCCGCCTGTCTCGCGGTCGCCTGCGCGACGGCGGCCGAGGGGCCCCGCTCCCGCCTCTGTCCGCAGGACGCGCCAGAGGGCGTGCGCCTGCCGCCCCGTGCCGGCTGCGACACCGTGACCGATCGCCAGCGCGCCGAGGCGAGCGGCTTTCGCGACCTCGGCAACGGCGTGACGCTCCGGGTCGGCGGCCGCAGCCGACTCGACATTTATACCGGGCGCTAGGGCATGGCCCTGCTCGCCGGCCTCGCCGCCTGTTTCGCGCTGTGGTGGTATTGGACGCGGCGCGGCTTGGCGTTTCCCGCCGGGTTCGCGCGGCAGGCCCCCGGCTGGATCGCGCTCGCCCTCGCCGGAATCTGCCTGATGCGTGGGCGGCTCGATCTGGCCCTCGTCCTCGGGCTTGCCGGGGCCTGGCTCATCGACGAGCCGGCCGGGCTCGCCCGACGGGTGAAACGTCTGCTCGCCCCGCCCCCCGGCGTGATCGCCTGGTCGGCCGGGCCGCCGGGGGCGCCCCCGGCGGGGACGGTGAGGGCGGGTCCGTTCGCGGGAGCCCGGCTCGACGCGCTCGGCCTTCCCGCCCTGCGAGACCTGCTCGCCCTTTGCAGGTTGCGCGAGCCCGCCTCAGCGGGGCCCCTGGAGGCTTATCTCGACCGCCGGTACCCCGGCTGGCGTGTAGACGCTCAGCGAGATGCCGACCCGCGGCCGGGCCGTCCGGCGAAGCCAGGGGCGATGTCGGAGCAGGAGGCCTATGAGGTCCTGGGGCTTGAGCGCGGGGCGTCCCCAGAGGAGATCCGCGCGGCGCACCGGGCGCTGATGAAGCGCCTCCACCCCGACCAGGGGGGCAGCGCCGAACGGGCGGCGCGGGTCAACGCGGCTCGGGACAGGCTGACGGACCGACATCGCTGATACTCCACGCGCGTGCCAGGGGACGAATGCTGGTGACGGCGAAAGCGGGCGCTCTCGATGCCCTCCGCGTCACGGAGGAGCACCCGGCCTTCGTCGTGGTTCGTGCTTGTCGGATCGCCGGGGCGGGGACGGCCTGAACGAGGCCGACGCCGGACCGGCGGAGGGCGTCAACTCCGCGTGGCGAAGCAGTTGAAGCCGCGTCCTTTCAGGACCTTGCAGGCGTCCTGGGCGGAATCCTGCTCGGTGAAGCCGGAGAACCGCGCCCGGAACAGCGTGGCGCCGCCATGCTCGACCTTCACGGTGTAGGGGGCGGCCTTGGCCAGCGTTCCGCCGGCCTGCGAGCGGGCTTCCGCCAGCATCGACTTGGCCTTGCCCTCGTCGTCCATGGCGCCGAGCTGGATCACCCAGGGGGTCGGCACCACGCGCGGACCGCTGGCGGCGAGCGGCTTGGGGGCCTCCGCGCGGGCGGGCTGGCTGTCGACGGAGGCGAGCCGCGCCTCGGTCTTGCCGGAGGCGGAGGTCGGGAAGGGCGCCTGCGCCGGGGAGGGCGCGTAGGCCTGAGCGGTCTTCGGAAGCGAGGCGTTGCCGCGCTGGCCGGCGCTGCCCGGCGTCGTCGTCGCGGCGCGGGCGGGCATGATCTGGAGCGGCTGGCCTGCATCGGTCGAGTTCGTGGTCTCGACCTCGTCGTCCTCGGCCGAGGCGACCTGGGTGCGGGTGCGCGAGAGCCCGTCTGCGACGACGGCCGGGCGGGTGCGCTCGGCGATCTCCGTCGCAGGCGCCGTCTGGCGGGCGCCGGCATAGGCGCGCGGCAGGCTGGAGCGCACGAGATCGGCCATGATCCGGTCGCGGCTGGCGCCCGACTTGCCGCCGAGCACGATGGCGACGATCTGGCGGTCCTCGGATTTCGCCGCCGTCATCAGGTTGAAGCCGGAATCGCGCGTGTAGCCGGTCTTGATGCCGTCCACGCCCTCGACATTGCCGAGCAGGTGGTTGTGGTTGCCGATGACCCGGCCGCGGAAGGCGAAGGAGCGGGTCTGGAAGTAGCGGTAGTAGCGCGGGAAGCGGTCCTGGATGGCGCGGGCCAGGATGGTGAGGTCGCGCGCCGTGGTGATCTGCTCGGCATCCGGCAGGCCCGAGGCGTTGGCGTAATGCGTGCGGCTCATGCCGAGCGCGCGGGCCTTGGCGGTCATCATCTCCGCGAAGCGCTCCTCCGAGCCGGCGATGTTCTCGCCGATGGCGCAGGCCACGTCGTTGGCGGACTTGGTGACGATGGCCTTGATCGCGTCCTCGACCTCGATGGTCGAGCCGGGGCGAAGGCCGAGCTTCGAGGGCGCCTGCGCGGCGGCGTGCGCCGAGATCGTGAGCTCCGAATCGAGGGCGAGCTTGCCCCGCTCCATCTGCTCGAAGAGCATGTAGAGGGTCATCACCTTGGTGATCGAGGCCGGGTGGCGTAGCGCATCCTCGTTGACCGCGTGCAGGGTGCGGCCCGACTTCACGTCGACCACCATGGCGGCGTAGGGCGGGTTGTAGCCGCCGCTCGAACGGGCATGGCCGTGGCCGTGGTGCCGGCCGCGCCGGGCGTCGGCGGGGGAGGTGATCGCGGCGAGGATCGCGGCGGCCGCCAGCGCGGCGGGAAGAACGCGGGACGCGGCCTTGGAGCCCGGAGCGGCGTCGGAGCAGCTCGATACGCTACGCATCACCACAGACCGCCCCCGCCCGCCATTCCGACCTTCGCCGGACCGCATCGCACCATCCCGGCGGAGCGACGCATGAAGGGCGTCGTGGCCCCGCCACGTCTGTCAAATACCGTAGGTCGGCGCGGTTACGTGGGGGTTAACGGATCGCGGCGCTTTCGAGGCATGTCGGGGCCGGCGCCCCCTGGACAGGCGATGCTGCGCTGCACACATCTTGCATGGACGATGCGTGAGGGCCTCGCGGGCCCCGCCGCAGGCGTTCCAGCCCGGCTCCGAACGGAGAGCAGCCATGACCCGTCCCATCGCGACGACCGCCGACCCGATGAAGGCCGCAGGGGCCGGTATGCAGGCGATGCTGAAGAGCGCCGGCTCGGCCGCCCGCGTGAGCCAGGCCATCGGCATCGAATGGGTCTATTTCGTGCGGCAGTCCGTCGAGCAGTCGACGGCCGCCGCCAAGACGCTCGCCAAGGCCGACAGCCTCCCCAAGGTCCTGGAGATCCAGGCGGAATACGCGAAGGGCTCCTACGAGCGGTTCGTCGCGCAGGCGGCCACGTTCCAGGACCTCTTCACCGGGCTTGCCGCCGAGATGGCCAAGCCCTTCCAGATGGCATCCGCCAGGGCGGCGTGACACCGTCGCGGCGCCGGGCATGGGTGGCAGGGCATGGGCGTTTGCGCGCAGCCGACTGGCGAAGCGGCGGGGCGCCCTATAGATTGCCACGATGCGGACACGGCTCACGATTACGCCGAACGTGCGCCGCCGCGAAACGGGGTCGGTTCGATTAAGATGTCACAGGTTCCGATGCGGAGCGGGGCGGGCCTCGGTGAGGTTTCGCGTCACTCCGCCGAACGCAGGATGCCGCGAGGCCCGGTCCCGGTGACGGCGGCGGGGAACCCGCGCGTGCCCAACGGCGACGACCGCGCCAACACGGCGATCATCACCCGCACCAAGCCGCGCACCAAGCGGCCGAGCCTCTACCGGGTGCTGCTGCTCAACGACGACTACACGCCCATGGAGTTCGTGGTGCATGTGGTCGAGCGGTTCTTCAACAAGTCCCACGACGACGCCTACCAGATCATGATGCACGTCCATCAGAACGGCGTCGGCGAGTGCGGGGTCTTCACCTACGAGGTGGCGGAGACCAAGGTGACGCAGGTCATGGACTTTGCCCGCAAACATCAACATCCTCTCCAGTGCGTCATGGAAAAAAAGTAGGCCGCCCGCTCCGAACAGGCCCTCAAGCAAAGGCTCTTCGCATTGCCCAGCTTCTCCCGCAGCCTGGAACAAGCCCTTCACCGAGCCCTCGCGCTCGCCGGCGAGCGCCGGCATGAATACGCGACGCTCGAGCACCTGCTGCTCGCCCTCGTGGACGATCAGGACGCCGCGGCCGTCATGCGGGCCTGCAACGTCGAGATCGACGCGCTGAAGCGCAGCCTCGTCGAATACGTCGACACGGAACTCTCGAATCTCGCCGGAGACGGGCGCCAGGACGCCAAGCCCACGGCGGGCTTCCAGCGCGTGATCCAGCGCGCGGTCATCCACGTCCAGTCCTCGGGCCGCGAGGAGGTGACGGGCGCCAACGTGCTGGTGGCGATCTTCGCCGAGCGCGAGAGCCACGCCGCCTATTTCCTGCAAGAGCAGGACATGACCCGCTACGACGCGGTCAACTACATCAGCCACGGCATCGCCAAGCGGCCCGGCGCATCCGAGTCGAAGCCCGTGCGCGGCGCCGAGGAGGAGAGCGCCTCCGAGCGGCCGAGCGGCGAGGAGGGCGAGAACCGGCCCAAGAAAAAGGGCGACGCCCTCGATGCCTATTGCGTCAACCTCAACAAGAAGGCCCGCGACGGCAAGATCGACCCGCTGATCGGCCGTCACGCCGAGGTGGAGCGCACGATCCAGGTGCTCTGCCGCCGCCAGAAGAACAATCCGCTGCTCGTGGGCGATCCCGGCGTCGGCAAGACCGCCATCGCCGAGGGCCTGGCGCGCAAGATCATCCAGCACGAGGTGCCCGAGGTGCTGGAGGACGCCACCGTCTTCTCCCTCGACATGGGCACGCTGCTCGCCGGCACCCGCTACCGGGGCGATTTCGAGGAGCGCCTCAAGCAGGTGATGAAGGAGATCGAGGCCCACCCGAACGCGATCATGTTCATCGACGAGATCCACACCGTGATCGGCGCGGGGGCGACCTCGGGCGGTGCGATGGACGCCTCGAACCTGCTGAAGCCCGCGCTCGCGTCGGGCACGCTGCGCTGCATCGGCTCGACCACCTACAAGGAGTACCGCCAGTACTTCGAGAAGGACCGCGCCCTGGTGCGCCGCTTCCAGAAGATCGACGTCAACGAGCCGTCGGTGCCGGACGCCATCGAGATCGTGAAGGGCCTGCGCCCCTATTTCGAGGAGTTCCACAAGCTCAAGTACACCACCGATGCCGTGAAGGCGGCGGTGGAGCTGTCGGCGCGCTACATCAACGACCGCAAGCTGCCCGACAAGGCCATCGACGTCATCGACGAGACCGGCGCCTCGCAGATGCTGCTGCCTGAGAACAAGCGCAAGCGCACCATCGGGGTGAAGGAGATCGAGGCCACCATCGCGACGATGGCGCGCATCCCCCCGAAGACCGTCTCGAAGGACGACGCCGTCGTCCTCAAGAACCTCACCGAGAACCTCGAGCGGGTGGTCTACGGCCAGAACGGCGCCATCGAGGCCCTCACCTCGGCGATCAAGCTCGCCCGCGCCGGGCTTCGCGATCCCGACAAGCCCATCGGCTCCTACCTGTTCGCGGGTCCCACCGGCGTCGGCAAGACCGAGGCCGCCAAGCAGCTCGCCGCCTCGCTCGGCGTCGAGATGCTGCGCTTCGACATGTCGGAATACATGGAGCGCCATACCGTGAGCCGCCTCATCGGCGCGCCTCCCGGCTATGTCGGGTTCGACCAGGGCGGCCTGCTGACCGACGGCATCGACCAGCATCCGCATTGCGTGCTGTTGCTCGACGAGATCGAGAAGGCCCACCCGGACCTGTTCAACATCCTGTTGCAGGTGATGGACCACGGCAAGCTCACCGACCACAACGGCAAGTCGGTGGATTTCCGCAACGTGATCATCATCATGACCTCGAATGCCGGCGCTTCCGACATGGCGCGCTCGGCCTACGGGTTCACGCAGGCCAAGCGCTCGGGCGACGACGTCGAGGCGATCAACCGGCTGTTCGCGCCGGAATTCCGCAACCGCCTCGACGCGATCATCTCCTTCGGCCACCTGCCGAAGGAGGTCGTCGCCAAGGTGGTCGACAAGTTCGTGCTCCAGCTCGAGGCGCAGCTCGCCGACCGCAACGTCACCATCGAGCTCTCCGACGAGGCGCGCGACTGGCTCGTCGCCCATGGCTACGACGACGCCATGGGTGCCCGCCCCATGGCCCGGCTCATCCAGTCGACCATCAAGACGCCGCTTGCCGACGAGGTGCTGTTCGGCCGTCTCAAGGACGGCGGCGCGGTCAAGGTGGTCGTCCGCAAGCCCGAGGATGCCGAGGCCAAGGCCGGCAAGAAGGACACGCTGGCCTTCGAGTTCCCCGCCGGCCCCGTCACGCCGAAGCCCGAGAAGGATGTCGAGAACGCCGAGCGCAAGCGCAAGCGCGCCAAGCCCCGCACGGCCTCCCGCAAGAAGACGCCGAAGGACAAGGGCGGCGGCTCGGAGGGCAACGGGCCGGGCGGCGGTCCCTCGGGCGGCTCCGGCGGGGTGCGCACGGTGCCGAAGGTGCCGCTGGTCCGGGCCTGACGCGGGGGCAGGGCGGCTGCGTCGTCGGCGCCACGCCCGCGATGCAATCGACCGGGGGCGCTTTCGCCAGGGCTCTCCGGCGGTTAGACCGTGCGCCACATCGTCCTCTCGGCTCGCGCGGCGGGGAGGGCGCGGCGGCACGGTCCCCGCGGCGGCGCGCCGCCCGCGGGCTTGAGGGAGGGGCATCGTGATGAGCGAACTGCATGAGGGCCCCCTCACGCCCGTCGCCCAACATCAGAACGGCCCGCTGATCGCCCCGCCGCAGAAGCCGAGCCGGCGCGAGGAGCGTCGCCGCCGGCGCAGGCGGCGTAAGCGCGGCGAGGAGATCCTGGCCTGGGTGCTGGTGCCGTTGATCGTGTTCGGCATCTATCTGGCCGTCACCACCACCCTCGACTTCCTCGGCACCTCCCCCGGACAGGTCTGGGACCAGCTCATGCAGGTCAAGGCGATGATGGAGAAGCGCCGCCCCTCCTGAGCGTCGCGTCTTGATCTGGTCCCGTTGGCGGTTTGTTAAGCACCCTGCGGTTTAGTCGTCCCGATCAATCGGGAGATTTTTGGCGTGCGCGCGATCAGCTCATTCGGACTGCCCGTCCGCGGCCTGCGGGCTGCCCTCACCCTCTCGCTGCTGCTGGCAGCGGGCAGCCAGGGCGCGCTCGCCCGCGACGGCGCCAATGCCGCCCTGATCGGGGGCCTGGCGGGCGGCGTGCTCGGCGGCGTCGCGGCGGGCGCCATCATCAACGGCGCGCAGCCGGCCCCGCCGCCGCCGGTCTACCGTGCGCGCCCCGTCTATGTGGAGGAGCAGCCCGAGGTGATCGTGCGCCGTCCCCGCGAGCCGGTCTGCCACTACGAGCGCCGCAAGGTCTGGCTCGACGATCAGGAGTTCACCTTCAAGCGCGTCGAGGTCTGCGAGTAGGTTTTTCGCAGGCACCCGGAGAGTATCGGAGCCGTCCCCTGGGGACGGCTCTTTTCGTTCGGCGGTCCGCCTTCACACCGGCGGGCGCGCCGGGCTCCGTCCCTTCGCGGCGAGCAGGACGACGGCGCCGGCGAGTCCCGAGAGCAGCGAGCCCGCCAGCACCCCGAGCTTGGTCTCGGTCTCGTGCAGGCCCGGCGCGAAGGCCAGCCCGCCGATGAACAGGCTCATGGTGAAGCCGATCCCGCAGAGCAGGGCCACGCCGTAGACCTGCCCCCAGGAGGCGCCCGCCGGCCGCGCGGCGATGCCGGCCGCGACCGCGAGCCGCAGGCAGGCGAAGATGCCGATCTGCTTGCCGAGGAACAGGCCGGCCGCGACCCCGAGCGTCACCGGATCGCGCAGCGCGCTCGGCGAGAGCCCCCTCAGATCGACGCCGGCATTGGCGAAGCCGAAGACCGGCACGATCAGATACGTCACCCAGGGCGTCAGCCCGTGCTCGAGGATATGGAGCGGGGAGGCGGCATCGTCGGGCGCGCCGGGGCTCGGGCGGATCGGGACGGTGAGCGCCAGCAGCACCCCGGCGACGGTGGCGTGAATGCCGGAGCGCAGCACCAGCACCCACAGAATCACCCCGAGGATCAGGTAGGGGGCGAGCCGCGTCACTCCGAGGCGGTTCATCGCCACGAGGGCGGCGAGCACGGCGGCGGCGAGCCCGAGCATCAGCGGATCGAGCCCGCTCGTGTAGAACAGCGCGATGATGACGACCGCGCCGAGATCGTCGACGATGGCGACCGCGCTCAGAAAGATCTTGAGCGACACCGGTACCCGCCGGCCGAGCAGCGCCAGCACGCCGAGGGCGAAGGCGATGTCGGTCGCGGCCGGAATCGCCCAGCCGCGCAGCGTGTCGCCCCCCCGGTTGAGCGCGACATAGACCAGCGCCGGCACCGCCATGCCGCCGAAGGCCGCCAATCCCGGCAGGATGCGGTCGGGCCAGGTGCGCAGGCGCCCGTCGAGGGCCTCGCGCCTGATCTCCAGGCCGACCAGCAGGAAGAACGCCGCCATCAGGCCGTCGTTGATCCAGTGCAGCAGGCTCAGCGGGCCGAGAGACAGGTGGAGCGCGTGGGCATAGGCGCCCCCGAGCGGCGAGTTCGCCACGATCAGCGCCAGCGCCGCCGCCGCCATCAGCACGAGTCCGCCCCCCGCCTCGCTGACGAGGGCGGTGCGGATGGCGGAGAGCGGACGCTTCATGACCGCCCGGTTGCCCGGCTTTGCCGGGGAGTTCAAGCCCGGACGCGGGCCGCCGGATCGATCATGCCTGGAAGGAAGCGGTCAGGAGCCGGCTCCGAGCGCGGCGCGGATCAGGCGCTTGGCGTCCTCGCCCGACCATTCGGCCGGGCCCTTCATCACGCCGAGGGTGCAGCCCTTGGCGTCGACCAGCATCGTCGTCGGCAGGCCCGGCGAGCCGGTGTCGCGCTGGACGATGGGCAGCACGCGCCCGCCGGGGTCCGCGTAGAAGGCAAGCCGCGCGATGCCCGCCTCGGCCAGCCATCTCGGCGGCTTATCCAGATTGCGGGTGTCGACATTGATCGCGACGACGGCGAAGTCGCCGCCGCCGAGGGCGCCCTGGAGCCTGTCGAGGGCCGGCATCTCGGCCTTGCAGGGCGCGCACCACGTCGCCCACAGGTTCACCAGCAGCAGCTTGCCCTTCAGGTCGGCGAGCGCGATCTCGGCGCCCTCGCGGTCCTTGAAGGAGAGGGCGGGGGCGGGCCTCGGCTCGGCCAGCGCCTGCATCGCGGCGACCTCGCCGCGCGCGGCGGCGTCGACCCGGCGCGCGGCCTCCGCCGAGCCGGCGCAGGGGGCGGCGGCCTGCGGGGCGTTGCCGCCGGTCGGCCGTGTCCCGTATAGGGCGAGGCCGGTGCCGATGGCCGCGACGACGCAGGCCCCGGCGGCCAGGACGATCCTGCGGGACGGCATCATGGCTGCGGTTCCCGGAATGGATGCGGCGGAAGGGTTCGTGACGACATGAGCAACCGGATGTGGGGTGGCCGCTTCGCCAGCGGACCGGCCGAGATCATGGAGGAGATCAACGCCTCCATCGGCTTCGACAAGCGGCTCGCGCCCCAGGACATCCGCGGCTCACTGGCGCATGTGGCGATGCTCGGCAAGGCCGGCATCCTGCCTCCCGCCGACGTGGAGGCGATCACGGCCGGGCTGAAGGCGGTGGAACGGGAGATCGAATCCGGCACCTTCGCCTTCCGGCGCGATCTCGAAGACATCCACATGAACGTCGAGAGCCGGCTGACCGAGATCGTCGGGCCGGGGGCGGGACGTCTCCACACCGCGCGCTCGCGCAACGATCAGGTCGCCACCGACATGAAGCTGTGGGTGCGCGACACCCTCGACAGCCTCGACGCCCAGGTCGCCGACCTCCAGAAGGCGATGGCCGAGAAGGCGCTCCTGCACGCCGGCACGGTGATGCCGGGCTTCACCCATCTGCAATCGGCCCAGCCCGTCACCTTCGGCCATCACCTGATGGCCTATGTCGAGATGCTCGGGCGCGACCGGGGCCGGTTCCGCGATGCCCGCGCCCGCCTGAACGAGTGCCCGCTCGGCGCCGCCGCGCTCGCCGGCACCTCGTTTCCCATCGATCGGCATGCCACGGCGGCGGCGCTCGGCTTCGACCGGCCCACCGCCAACTCCCTCGATTCCGTCGCGGACCGCGATTTCGCGCTCGAATCCCTGTCGGCCGCCTCGATCTGCGCCGTGCATCTCTCGCGCTTCGCCGAGGAGCTGGTGGTCTGGACCTCGGCGCAGTTCGGCTTCGTGCGGCTGTCGGACGGCTACACCACCGGCTCCTCGATCATGCCGCAGAAGCGCAACCCCGACGCGGCGGAGCTCGTGCGCGCCAAGGCGGGCCGCGTCATCGGCGCGCTCACCGGGCTTCTCATCGTGATGAAGGGCCTGCCGCTCGCCTATTCGAAGGACATGCAGGAGGACAAGGAGGGCACCTTCGACGCGCTCCAGGCGCTCTCGCTGTGCCTCGCCGCCATGACGGGCATGGTGCGCGACCTCGAACCCGTGCCCGAGGTGCTCGCGCGCGCGGCCGGCTCCGGCTACGCCACCGCCACCGATCTCGCCGACTGGCTGGTGCGCGAACTCGGGTTGCCCTTCCGCGAGGCGCATCACGTCACCGGCCGTCTGGTAGGGGTCGCCTCGGCCAAGGGCGTGGGGCTGGAGGAGCTGTCGCTGGCCGAAATGCAGCAGGCGGAGCCGCGCATCACCGACGCGGTCTACGCGGTGCTCGGCGTCGGGAACTCGGTGGCGAGCCGCACCAGCTACGGCGGCACCGCACCCGGCAACGTCACGGCGCAAGCCGAGCGCTGGCTCGCCGCGCTCGCTGGGGACAAGCCCTGAAATCCTGCGGAGAAACTTTGGCCCGCATCGTGCGTTCATGGTCCAGCTAGGTGAGCTTGGCTAAAGCTCCGTTCCAGCACATCGGAGAGCACTGGGATGCCCGTCGAAAGTTGGATCGCGCCGGACGATGCGCCGGCCATGGCCGCCGCGGCCTCGGAGATGATCGACGCGGTTCTGGCGAACCGCGGCGCGCTCACGCAAGCCGTCTTCTGGTCCACCATCCGCAAGGCCTACAACACGCCCTACAACCCGCCGCCGCCGCGCAAGCGCCCGCAGCCGGCACCCGTCGCCCTGCCGGATGCCGTCGCGGTCGTCGTCGACGACACGCCGCCGCTGCCCATCGCGGCCATGGCGATGGCGGTCCAGGCCGGCCAGATCGAGTCCCACGCCGGCTGATCCCGGCGCCGGGTTTTCCGGCCGCGCCAGCCCCGAGCCTTGCGGAAGGGGCGCTCACGCTTCACACAGGGCGCGCCCGGCCCGGCCGTTCGCCGAGGATGCCGGAGTCGGGACTATTCGTCGCCCGGCGCCTTCAGGATGTGCCGATGCATCGCATCACCCGTCGCGGCCCCGCCGCGCTCGTCGCCCTGTCCGTCCTCGCTTCCGCCGGGCCCGTGACGATGGCCGGTGCCGGCTTGTGGCCGGGCCGTGCCGTCGCGCAGGAGGCCGAGCCGGAGGCGGCGCCCGCCGCCAAGTCCCGGCGCGGCCGCAGGCATGCCGAGCGCGCTTCGAAGACGCCCGCGACGCCCCCCGGCATGCAGCAGGCGACGCCCCTGGCGATCTTCGGAGACTGGAACGTCTTCGCCAGCGGCCAGGGCAGGACCCGGCTCTGCTACGCCATCGCGCAGCCGCAGACCCGCAGCCCCAAGACCCTGAAGCGCGACGGCGCCTATCTGTTCGTGACCGTCCGCAAGGCCGAGAACGTGCAGAACGAGGTGGCCGTGATGCTCGGCTTCCCCTCGAAGCCCTCGGCGGCGCAGGCGAAGCCCGGCTCGCCCTACAAGCCCACCGACCCGACGCTCAGCTTCGGCAACAGCCGCTATCCGCTGGTGATCAAGGACGGCAACGCCTGGCTCCAGAACCCGGCGGAGGAGGCGAAGGTGGTGGCCGAGATGAGCGCCGCCGCGCGCAACCCGAAGCTCTCGATCACCACCACCTCGATGCGCGGAAACCCGACCAGCGACGAATACGCGCTGGCCGGGTTCGCGGAGGCGATGAAGCGCACCCGCGAGGAGTGCAAGTAGACGAGGCGTACAAGTAGACGAGGCCCGCGCGTCAGACCGCTTCGAGCAGGCGCTGCGCCGGCACGTCGCGCCGCCGGTCCGTCCGGGCATGGTTCTGGAACCGGGCGCGCGCGGCCTTCGCCGCCTGCTCGACGCTGCGGAACATCGTCCCGTCGAGGATGTCGACCTCGCGGGTCGAGGAGAAGAAGCGCACGCCGCCATGCTCCGGCACGGCGATGCCCGCCGCGATCTCGCCGATCTCGATGATGCGCGCCGGCGGCGGCCCGGCGTGCGGGCGATCTTTCACGAGGCGGTTCTGGGCGCGCGCCTCCAGATGATCGCTGAAGAGGTCGGTTTCGGACGTGAGGGAGCCTCCGGCGAAGGCCGGTGCGAAGATGTCGAGACGGGGCATGGAAATTCTCCGAGGGGCCGCGCTCGGGCGGCCTTGAGCAGGTGTCGAGGAAGCTGGAAGGCGAGGGCCTGGGCGTCAGCGTCGACAGCAACGGCACAACCCGCGCGAGGAGCGGCGGGCGTTCGAAGAGATGAGCGTCAGGTCGATGGCGGTCACGGCAAGTCCTCCTTTCGGCGAAGGACCACGAGGCACGAACGCTTCGCGGCGCTTTAGCGTTTGGTGACGCGGCGCAAGCTACACACTTCAAATCACCGCGGGCGGAGGGCGCGAAAACATCCCGCCGACCCGTTCAAGATGGCGGCGAAGTGCTTCTCCGTCAACGGGAAACATCTTTCGAATGCGGCCGGAGGCATGGGAGAAAACCCGTTCCGGCTCAGCTTATCGGAGGCTCATCCTCCGATGGCCATGCCGAGCGCGGCCGGCAGGTCGGCATGGGCGGTCAGCACCCGCTCGGCCCCTGCCTCGAGCAGATCGGCGCCGGAGCGGTCATGCGCCCAGTGGCCACCGCCGCTGAAGCCGAGCACCCGCATCCCCGCCGCGCGGGCGGCGGTGACGCCGGGCACGCTGTCCTCGATCACGACGCAGGCGCCGGGCGCGACGCCCATGATCGCCGCCGCGTGGAGGAAGAGATCGGGAAACGGTTTTCCACGCGCCACCTCGCTCGACGAGAAGACGCGGCCCTCGAACAGCGGCAGCAACCCGGTGAGCGTGAGGGAATGCCGCAGCCGCACGGGATCGCTGCTCGACGCCACGCAGGTGGCGACTGGGAGCGCCCGCACCGCCTCGGCGATACCCGTCATCGCCTCGAGGTCGCGGTCGAAGGCGGCCAGCGTGTCGGCCTTCACCTCGGCGACGAACCCCTCGGGGGCGACGATGCCGGTCTGCGCCTCGATGGCGGCCATGATCGAGGTCATCGAGGTGCCGGCGAAGCGCGCCCGCACGGTCTCCACGTCGATGTCGACGCCGATGCGGTTCAGGCCGGCGGTAAGGCGGGCGAGGCTGATCGGCTCGCTGTCGATGAGCACGCCGTCGCAATCGAAGATCACGAGCGCCGGCCGCGTGGCCGTCGCGGTGGAATGCGCGCCGTCCGTGCCGCTCACGCCGTCGCTCCTCGCCATCCCCTGTGCGGGGCTGCTCTGGCACGGCTTGCCGCTGCGACGCAACATGCGTCGTGCTCCGCTTGCGAAGCCCGCCGGCCGCCCGTACTCCGGGCGTGACGCACCGCGGGTGCCTCGTTCCGAGCCCGTCACGATGGTCCGTTTCCTGTTTCGCCTCGTCGGGACGCTGCTGCTCGCGGGCGGGTTCGTCGCGCTCGTCTATGACGGCGCCCGCTCCGTCGCGAATAACGGCCTGCGGGTGACGCCGCTGAGCGAGCTGCTGTTCACGCTGTTCAAGGACAAGGCCGGGGCTCTGCAATCCACCGTCGAGTCCGTGGCGCCCTGGCTCTGGCAGGTTCTGGTGATGCCGCTGACCCTGGCGCCGGCCTCGGTGCTCGGGCTCGGGCTCGGCGCCTTCCTGCTCTGGCTCGGCCAGCCGGCGCGCGAGCCCATCGGCTTCCTGACGCGCCCCTGAGGAGGCTTCATTCGGGGGCGCCGCATCACCATATCGGGCGCAGACCCGGTTCTATCCGAGAGGCCGCCGATGTTCCTCTTCCGCAAGCGCCCCGTGATGCCCGCCGCCGCCGAGGCCCTGCCGGGCCGGCCGGTGCCGCTGCCCACCGCCGAGCGCCACTTCGTCAACGGCAACCCGCTCAAGGGACCCTATTCGCAGGGTCTGGAGACGATCGTGCTCGGGTTCGGCTGCTTCTGGGGGGCGGAGCGCAAGTTCTGGCAATTGCCCGAGGGCGTCTACGTGACGGCGGTGGGCTATGCCGGCGGCTTCACGCCGAACCCGACCTACGAGGAGGTCTGCTCGGGGCAGACCGGTCATAACGAGGTCGTGCTGGTGGTCTTCGATCCGGCCGTGCTGCCGCTCGCATCCGTGCTGAAGACCTTCTTCGAGAGCCACGACCCGACGCAGGGGATGCGTCAGGGCAACGACGTCGGCACGCAGTACCGCTCTGGCATCTACCTGACCGACCCGTCGCAGCGGGCGACCGCCGAGGCGGTGCGGGATGCCTATGGCGAGGCCCTGAAGGCTCGGGGCTACGAGGACATCACCACCGAGATCGTGCCGCTCCGGGAATTCTACTTCGCCGAGGACTATCACCAGCAGTATCTCGCCAAGAACCCGGCCGGATACTGCGGCCTCGGCGGCACCGGCGTGAGCTGCCCCATCGGTACGGGCGTGGCCGCGTAGGCGCGGCTTGCCGCTCCGCTTGGAGCGTGCCACACCCCGCCGCGTCTTGCGGCGGGGATGATGTCGAACATGCTGGAACGGGCCTTCGAACGGGTTCTCTTCGCGAGCCGGTGGCTGCTGGCGCCGTTCTACGCGGCGCTCGGCATCGGGCTGATCGTGCTGCTTGTGAAGCTCTTTCAGGAGCTCGCCCATTTCATCCTGCACGCGCTCGAATCGAACGAGTCGCAGACGATCCTCGGCGTGCTGACGCTGGTGGATCTGTCCTTCACCGCCTCGCTGCTGATTATCGTCATGTTCTCGGGCTACGAGAACTTCGTCTCGAAATTCGATCACGCGGACCACAAGGACTGGCCCGAGTGGATGGGGACGATCGACTTCACCGGCCTCAAGCTGAAGCTGATGTCGTCCATCGTCGCGATCTCGGCGATCCAGCTCCTCAAGGCATTCATGGAGGTGAAGTCGGCGAGCGACCGCGAGCTCGGCTGGTTGGTGGGCATCCACATGATCTTCGTGATCTCCGGCCTGCTGATGGCGCTGACGGACCGCATGGCGGCGGGTCATCACGATCACTGACGGGCTCGTCGGCGGGGCTCCGTAGACGGCCGGACGATTTGGCTCGGGACCGCGAGGCCGCCGGGGTGTAGCATCCTGCCCGGAGGACGGGTGCCATGAAATCGCCGGGCTGCGCGTCGAAGAGGCCGGCTCCCCCGTTTCGGCAGCGCCGAAGGATGCCCGCCGTGATCCGAGCCTTCCCGCTCCTGCCGCATGCCTGCCGGAGCCTCGCTCTCGCCGGCGTTCTCGGCCTTGCGGCGATCGGCCCGGCTTCCGCCGTCGAGACGGCGGCGGTTCCCGATGCCGCGACCCTCGCTCCCGTGGTGAGCGTGGTCCTGGCCGAATCGCGCGAGATCGTGGAGCGGGCGGTGGTCACGGGCACGCTGGTGCCGCGCGACGAGATCATGGTCTCGCCCGAGATCGAGGGCTACCGCATCACCGAGCTTCTGGTGGAGGAGGGCGACCGGGTCGCCAAGGGGCAGGTGCTGGCCCGCCTCTCGCGCGAGATGATCGAGACCCAGGAAGCCTCGAACGCCGCGGCCATCGCCCGCGCGGAAGCCGCCATCGTCCAGGCGCGGAGCCAGATCGTGCAGGCCGAGGCCGCCCAGGTCGAGGCGAAGCTCTCGCTGGAACGCACGCAGGCCCTCGTGAAGACCGGCAATGCCACCGCCGCCGTTCTGGAGCAGCGCGTCTCCACGGCCCAAGGAGCGGAGGGCAAGCTCGCCGCCGCGCGGGGCGGGTTGCAGGGCGCGGAAGCCGACCTCGCCACGGCCAAGGCGCAAGGCGCCGAGATCGCGCTGCGCCGCGCCCGCTCCGAGATCCGCGCGCCGGAGGCCGGCATCGTCAGCCGCCGCACCGCCCGTGTCGGCGCCACCGCGACCGCCATCGGCGAGCCGCTGTTCCGGCTGATCGCGCGCGGCGAGATCGAGCTCGAGGGCGACGTGCCCGAGACCGCGATGCCGCGCCTCAGCGTCGGCGATCCGGCCCGGCTCGACCTCGAGAACGGGCGCAAGCTCGAGGGCCGCGTCCGCCGGATCTACCCGGAGGTCGACCGCATGACCCGGCTCGGCAAGGTCCGCATCTCGCTGAAGGAGGACGCGTCCCTGCGCATCGGTGCCTTCGCGCGCGGAACCGTCGAGGTCGCCCGGCGCACGGGCGTGGCGGTGCCCGTCTCCTCGCTGCTCTTCGCGGGCGATGGCGGCGCCAGCGTGCTCGTCGCCAAGGACGGCCGGGTCGAGGCGCGCAAGGTCGTGACCGGCCTCTCCGCCGAGGGCGTCGCCGAGATCCGCGCCGGCGTCGCGGCCGGGGAGGCGGTGGTCGCCCGCTCGGGCAGCTTCCTGCGCGACGGCGACCGCATCCGCGCCGTGCCGGCGGCCGCGCGTGCCGCCGACGCCGCGACGCGCTGAGGGCGAGCGATGCGCCTCAACGTCTCCGCCTGGGCGATCCGCAACCCGCTGCCGCCCCTGGTGCTGTTCCTGGTGCTGATGGTGCTGGGCCTCGTCAGCTTCCGCAGCTTGCCGATCACGCGCTTCCCCAACATCGACATCCCCATCGTCTCTGTGACGATCACGCAGGCCGGCGCCGCGCCCTCCGAGTTGCAGACCCAGGTGACGAAATGGGTCGAGGATTCCGTGGCGGGCGTGAAGGGCGTCAAGCACATCCTCTCGACCATCACCGAGGGCTCCTCGATCACCACCATCGAGTTCCGGCTCGAGGTGAACACCGACCGCGCCGTCAACGACGTCAAGGACGCGGTCTCGAAGATCCGCCTCAACCTGCCGCGCACCATCGACGAGCCGATCATCAACCGCGTCGAGATCGCCGGCCTGCCGATCATGGTCTACGGCGCCTCCGCGCCCGCCATGACGCCCGAGGACCTGTCCTGGCTCGTGGACGACGTGATCGCGCGGCAGATCCAGGGGGTGAAGGGCGTCGGCGGCGTCGAGCGCCTCGGCGGCGTGGCGCGCGAGGTCCGTGTCACCCTCAAGCCCGACCGGCTGCTGGCGCTCGGCATCACGGCGGCGGACGTGAACCGTCAGCTCCGCCTCACCTCCGCCGACATGGCGGGCGGGCGCGCCGAGGTCGGCGGCCAGGAGCAGTCGATCCGCACGCTCGCGGCCTCGGCCAGCCTCGACACGCTGGCGGCGACCTCCATCGTCGTGCCGGGCAACCGCAAGGTGCGTCTGGACGAGTTGGCGACTCTCGCCGACACCTCGGAGGAACCGCGCACCTTCGCCCGGTTCAACGGCGAGCCCGTGGTCGCCTTCGCCATCTCGCGGGCCACGGGGGCCAGCGACGCCGAGGTGGCCACGGGCGTCGCGAAGAAGATCGCCGACCTGAGCAAGGCCAATCCCGGCGTCCATTTCGACCTGATCGACACCTCCGTCACCAACACGGTGGGGAATTACCACTCGGCTATGCTGGGGCTGCTCGAGGGCTCGGCGCTGGCCGTGATCGTGGTGCTGCTGTTCCTGAAGGACTGGCGCGCGACGCTGATCGCCTCCATCGCCCTGCCGCTCTCGGTGCTGCCGACCTTCTGGGTGATGAGCGCCCTCGGCTTCTCCCTGAACGCCGTGAGCCTGCTCGCCATCACGCTCGTCACGGGCATCCTCGTCGACGACGCCATCGTCGAGATCGAGAACATCGTCCGGCACATGCGCATGGGGAAATCGCCCTACCGCGCCGCGCTGGAGGCCGCCGACGAGATCGGGCTCGCGGTCATCGCCATCACCGCGACGATCATCGCGATCTTCTCGCCGGTGTCCTTCATGGGCGGCATCGCGGGCCAGTATTTCAAGCAGTTCGGGCTCACCATCGCCGCGGCGGTGTTCATGTCGCTGCTGGTGGCACGGCTCATCACGCCGCTGCTCGCCGCCTATTTCCTGCGCGACCACGGGCCGGACCATACCCGCGAGGGCCTGGTGATGCGGACCTATACCCGCGTCGTCGCCTGGTCGGTCCGGCACAAATACATCACGCTGGTGGCCGGGCTCGCCTGCTTTGCCGCCTCGATCATGTCCACGGGCCTGCTGCCGGCGGGCTTCCTGCCCGCGGAGGACGCGGCGCGCACGCTCTTCGTGGTGGAGCTGCCGCCGGGCGCCAAGCTTTCCGAGACGACCCGCGTCACCGACACGCTGGTCGAGAAGATCCGGGCGTTGCCGGAGGTACGCAGCGTCTTCGTGGATGGCGGCCGCCAGTTGCCGGGCAAGAAGGAGGTCCGTCTCGCGAGCCTCACCATCAACCTGACGCCCAAGAACGAGCGCCACCGCACCCAGAAGCAGGTCGATGTCGAGGTCGGCGAGATCCTGCGCCAGGAGCCGGACATCCGCTTCTGGGCGCTCCGCGAGGGCGGCCAGCGCGACCTCGCCCTCATCATTGCCGGGCCCGACAAGGCGGTGGTGGCCGATGTCGCGGCGCGTCTCCAGCGCGAGGCGGCCGGCGTGCCCCATCTCGTCAACGTCATCTCGACGGCGCCCCTCGACCGCACCGAGATCCGCATCACGCCGAAAGCCGGCGTCGCCGCCGATCTCGGTGTCTCGACGGACCTGATCGCGGAGACGGTCCGCGTCGGCACCATCGGCGACATCGGCGCCAACCTCGCCAAGTTCAACGCGCGCGACCGGCAGGTGCCGATCCGGGTGCAACTGCCGGAGAGCATGCGCGGGCATCTCTCCGAGATCGAGACCATGAAGGTCCCGGTGAAGGGGGGCGCCGCCGTGCCGCTCTCCACCGTCGCCGACCTCACCCTCGGCCAGGGCCCCACCGCCATCGACCGCTACGACCGCTCCGTGCGCGTCGCCATCGAGGCGGATATGCGGGGCTCGGACGCGCTGGGTTCGCTCATCGCCAGCGTGATGGCCCTGCCGGCTGCCAGGAACCTGCCCCCCGGCGTCACCATCAGCCAGACGGGCGATGCCGAGGTGATGGGCGAGGTCTTCGAGGGCTTCGCGCTCGCCATCGGCGCCGGGCTGATGATGGTCACGGGCGTGCTGGTGCTGCTCTTCGGCAACTTCCTCCAGCCGATGACGATCCTGTTCTCGCTGCCGCTCTCCATCGGCGGCGCCATCCTCGGCCTGCTGATCTTCAACAAGCCGATCTCGATGCCCGTCGTCATCGGCATCCTCATGCTCATGGGCGTGGTGACGAAGAACGCGATCATGCTGGTCGACTTCGCCGTGGAGGAGATGCGCGCCGGCGTCGACCGGGCCACGGCAATCGTGGATGCCGGCCGCAAACGCGCGCGGCCCATCGTGATGACCACCATCGCCATGGCCGCCGGCATGGTGCCCTCCGCCATGGCGCTCGGCATCGGCGGCGAGTTCCGCGCGCCCATGGCGATCGCGGTGATCGGCGGGCTGATCGTCTCGACGGGCCTGTCGCTGCTTTTCGTGCCGGCCTTCTTCGTGCTGATGGACGACCTCTCGCGCCTGTTCGTGCGGCTCTTTTCGCGCTTCGTCGGTGCCCGCGACGAGCCGGACGGCGAGCCGGATTTCACGCGCGTCGGCGATCCGGCCAATGACGAGCATCCCCCCGCCTATCGGCCGCCCCGCGTCGCGGCGGAGTAGGGAGCCGCCGGGGCGCGTGTTTCCCGATTGTGCTCGGCGCGCCACAACCCACGGCCGCGTGCTCGGGCCGATTGACGCGGCCGCCACCCGCCTCCTACCGTGAGGGCGACGGTTCCTCGCGAGAGGATCAAAAGGGAACGCGGTGAGGGGTTTTGCCCCGATGCCGCGGCTGCCCCCGCAACTGTAAGCGGCGAGCCCTCCGCCACCCGTGTCACTGGACGAGCCTCGTCCGGGAAGACGGTGAGAGGGCAGCGACCCGCGAGCCAGGAGACCTGCCGTCAGTCGTGGTCACACGCGAAACGCGTCGGGCGGGGTGTCCTGGCGGGTGTCGAAGCGCCCGGCTGCCTGCGTGCATCCCGTGTGATCCGGCCTCGTTCGCGGTGACGTGCCACTGCCGTTGCCCGAGGCCCATCCCGTGTCCCGCCTTTCGAACCTGTCGCACAGCGCGAGCCTGTGCGCGCTCTGCCTGCTCCTCCCCGCCGCCGCCCAGGCCGAGCCGGCCCAGGACGGCGTCGTCCTCGACCAGCTCTCCGTCGAGGGCCGTGGCGGCGGCGTCAGCCTCACCCGCGCCGATCCGGTCGGGCTCAACCTGCGCACCCCCGACCGGGGCGCGAGCCGCCTCGGCCTGACGCCGCTGGAGACCCCGGCCAGCGTCGACGTGATCGCCGGCGAGACCGCGCGGCTGCGCGGCCAGAACACCGTGCAGGAGGCCGTCACCGAGAACGCCACCGGCATCACCACCATCGCCGCTCCCGGCAACGGCAACGGCGCCTTTGCGAGCCGGGGCTTCGCCGGGCCGAACTCGATCCAGCAGCTCTACGACGGCACCCGCCTGTTCGTGGGCGCCGGCACCGTCACCTTCCCCTTCGACACCTGGAACATCGAGCGGATCGAGGTGCTGCGCGGGCCGGCCTCCGTGCTCTACGGGGACGGCGCCATCGGCGGCGTCGTCAACGTCGTGACCAAGAAGCCGAGCTTCATCCCCATCAACGCAGCGCGCGCCGCCATCGGCTCGGACGGCACCGCGCGGCTCGCCTTCGATTCCGGCGGCCCCATCGGCGAATCCATCGCCTATCGTCTCAATGTCAGCGGCAACCGCTCGGATGGCTGGATGCGGCCGGAGGGCGATTTCCGCAACCTCGCGGTCTCCGGCGCGCTGCTGCTCCAGGCGACCCCCGACCTCGCCTTCACCCTCTCGCACGATCTCGGCTACCAGGAGCCGGCCCGCTACTGGGGCTCGCCGCTGGTCGAGGGGCGCATCCTGAATGCGCTGCGCTTCAACAACTACAATGTCCGCGACGCCAAGGTGACATGGGCCGACAACTGGACCCAGCTCAAGGCCGAGTGGACGCCCACTGCCGATGTCACCATCCGCAACACCGCCTACCGCTTGCAGAGCCGACGCCACTGGCTCGACGTGGAGCAATACGCCTTCAATCGCGGCACGGGGCTGATCGACCGCTCGGACTATCTCGAGATCTACCACCAGCAGGAGCAGATCGGGAACCGCTTCGACGCGACCGTCAAGGGCAACGTCTTCGGCCTGCGCAACGAGTTCTCGGCCGGCTTCGACGTGAACCATGTCGATTTCCGCCACACCAACAACTTCTATTTCGATACCAGCACCAGCGTGCCGGCGATGGGCTACGATCCCGGCCTGTTTCCGCAGAACGGGCGCGCGATTCCGGCCTACGCGACGCAGACCAACCAGGCCTCCGTCTTCGCCGAGGACCGGCTGATCCTCACCGACCGGCTCTCCTTCCTCACGGGCGTGCGCTTCGACGCCTCGAATCTTCAGCGCAACAACCTCCAGACGGGCGCCGCCTTCGAGAAGTCGTTCCAGGGGCTAGGCTACCGCTTCGGGTTGGTCTTCGCCGCGACGCCCGATACCTCGCTCTACGTGCAATACGCCACCGCGACCGATCCGGTGGGCAGCCTGATCTCGCTGTCGCAATCGCTGTCGACCTTCAAGCTCTCGACCGGGCGTCAGGTCGAGGTCGGCGCCAAGGGGCTCGCCTTCTCGGGCGGCCTCGAATGGACAATTGCCGGCTACAGGATCGTGAAGGACAACCTGATCTCGGCCATTCCCGGCTCGCCGCAATTCTCGACCCAGGTCGGCCAGCAATCCTCCGAAGGCGTCGAGGCGGCGCTCTCGCTCCACCTGCCGGCAGGCTGGCGCATCGACGGCAACATCGCCCTGCTGCATGCGCAATACGATGCCTTCACCCAGAACGTGGGCGGCGTCGCGGTGTCCTATGCCGGCAACCAGCCCATCGACGTGCCGGAGCGCGTCGCCAATCTCTGGCTGAACTGGGCCTTCGCCCGCGACTGGGAGGCGCGCATCGGCCTCCAGAATATCGGGCAGGTCTATAGCGACTTCGGCAACGCCGCCCGGCGGCCGGGCTATACCCTGGTCAATCTCGGCCTCGACCATCAGGTGACGGCGAACTCGCGCCTGAGCCTGCGCGTCTACAACGTCTTCGACAAGGTCTACGCCATCAGCGGCAATGCCGTGGACGGGGTCGGCACGAACTGGCTGCTCGGCCGGCCGCGCTCCTTCGAGATCGCCTACAACGTGGCGTGGTGAGGGGGCGCGCGATCCTCAAGCGGGCGAAGCGGTGGCTGTTTCTCGGCCACCGCTGGCTCGGTATCGGCACCGGCTTGCTCTTCGTCGCCTGGTTCCTGTCGGGCCTCGTGATGATGTATGTCGGCTTCCCCTCGCTGACCGAGACGGAGCGGCGCGCCGGTCTGCCGCCCATCGCCTGGGACGAGGTCGCCATCGGCCCCGGCGCGGCGCTGGCGGCGGCCGGGATCGACGGTCTTCCCCGCGACCTGCGCCTCGGGATGCTCGCCGGCCGCCCGGTCTACCGGATCACTGGCTGGGATGGCCGCCGGAGCACCGTTGCGGCGCGCGACGGCACGAGGATCGATGCGGTCTCCACCGGGGAGGCCCTCGCCGTCGCCGCGCGCGACCCGCGTGCCGCCGCGCCCTCGCTCATCGGGGAGATCGGCCGCGACCAGTGGTCGGTGACGGCCCGCTTCGATCCGTTGCGTCCCTTCCACCTGATCGCTCTCGGCGACGCGGAGGATACGCGGCTCTACGTCTCCGCGCGCACGGGCGAGATCGCTCTCGACACCACCCGCTCGGAACGGATCTGGAACTGGCTCGGCGCCGTCACGCATTGGATCTATCCGACGCCGTTGCGGGCCGAGGCCGATCTCTGGCGCGACGTGGTGCTCTGGGTCTCGGGCGTCGCGGCCCTGAACGCGGGTGCCGGGCTCGTCGCCGGCATCCTCCGGCTGCGCCTGCGGCGGCGCTATCCGACAGGCGCCGCGACGCCCTATCGCGGTCTCGCCGCGTGGCATCACATCGGCGGCCTCGTCGGGGGCGTGAGCCTGCTCGCCTTCATCGTCAGCGGCTGGCTCTCCATGAACCCGAACCGCTGGTTCTCCTCGCCGAACCCGCCCCGCGACATGCTGGAGCGCTATGCCGGCACGCCGGAGCGGGGGCTCGCCCTCGATCCCTCCGCCCTGCGCGCCGCCGGCTCGGACGTCGTGGAGCTGCGCTTCGCCGCCGTCGGTGGCCGGCCGCAGGCGATCGCGCTGCATCGGGATCGCCGGAGCGAGCGCTGTTGCGCGCCGACATCCGATCTCGCGGCCGCGATCCGTGCCGCTGCGCCGCGCCTGCTGCCGAGCGCGTCCCCGGTCCGCTTCGAGACGCTCGCGGAGGAGGACGCCTATTGGTACTCCCACCATCGCGAGCGCGTCCTGCCGGTGATCCGCGTCGTCTTCGACGATGCCGACGCGACCTGGTTCCACGTCGATCCGGGCACGGGCGAGGTGTTGAACCGCCTCGACCGCTCCGGCCGCATCAACCGCTGGGTGTTCAACGGCCTGCACACCCTCGATTTCGGCCTGCTGCTGAGGCACCGTCCGGCCTGGGACATCGTGCTCTGGCTGCTCAGCGCGGCAGGGCTCGTCGTCTCCATCTCGGGCACGGTGATGGGCTGGCGCCGGCTTCGGACCCGCGCGGCACGGCGGCCCCGCCCGGCGTGAGCATTCTGCCGCAGGCGCGATCCGTGGAGGAGCACGACCGGCGGGCGGACGCTGTATGAATTCATGCTACCACTTGCCATTGCAGATTTCGTGGGAGCGGGCGGGCGATGGCGACAAGGAACGTGGAGCTTCTGGGCGTCCGAACGACAGTGTTCGCGAGCGGAAACCGGGCCGGGTTCGAGCTGTCCCTGCCCATCGGGGCCTTGCGCCGTCGCCGCCCCAGTGCGCCCGCACCGGCCGCTCCCGCCAACGCCGATGTAGAGCCGGCAAAGGACGAGTTGTCGCGGGCCGTATCGAAGCTCGATTGGTATCACACCCTCGATCTCGGCGGGGTGGTCACGCCGGGGTTCTACGACCATCGCGACATCCTGCCCCTCTACGGGCTGCCGGACCGGCTGGACGGAATGCGCGTGCTCGACATCGCCTGTTTCGACGGGTTCTGGTCCTTCGAGTTCGAGAAGCGCGGCGCGGCCGAGGTCGTCGCCCTCGATATCCGCACGGCGCGCGAGCTCGACCTGCCCTGGCGCCTGCGCGATTCCATGAGCGAGGCGGATCTGGATCGCCGCTTCGGCGACGGCTTCCGGCTCGCGCATGAGCGGCTCGGCTCCTCGGTGAGGCACGAGCACTGCAACGTCTACGACCTGTCGCCGGAACGGCTGGGGCAGTTCGATCTCGTGCATTGCGGAGACCTGCTGCTGCACCTGCGCGATCCCGCCCGCGCGCTCTACAACATGCGCCGCGTCACCAGGGGCAAGGCGCTGATCTCCGACTGTATCTATCCCGATCTCGACCGGCACGACGGCCTGCCGCTGATGCAGTATGACGGGGGCTTGAGCGAGAACATCTGGTGGCGCTTCGGCGCGAACGCGCTCTCCGCCATGATCCGCGATGCCGGGTTCGGCTCGGTGAGGGAGAAGACCCGCTTCCGCTACGGCCCGCGCGGAGAGCCGGCGACCATGTGGCACGCGGTCTACGACGCCGCCGCCTGAGCGGGCCGGAACCCTCCTCCTCCTCGTGGGCAGAAGGGTTCCGGCGCGGCGGTAATGTCCGAAGCACCCCGGACCTCGATCCCTCCCCGCGAGGAGAGGGACGAGCGCGCGATCAGTGCCCGGTGGTGTCCGCGCCTATTGCGCCAGACCCACCTGCACGAGGTTGTCGCTGAAGGTCGGCGAGTGGCCCATGCCCCCATAGGTGGACGAGCTGATGACGTTCACCGCCCCGCCCCGGTTGAGCGAGTGCCAGTAGCCGAGCGAGGCCACCACCATGCCCGGCGGCACGTCCTCCGTGACCTTGGCCTGCCCGTGGAAGGCGCCCCGATCGTTGAAGACCTTCACCTGCGAACCCTCGGTGATCTCGCGGGTCACGGCGTCCTTCGGGTTGATGAGGATCGCCTGCTCGCCCTGCGAGCGGATCTTGTGCGCCTCGTTCGCGTATTGCGAGTTGAGGAAGCCGTGGCTCTTGGGCGAGACGATGTTGAGCGGGTAGCGTTCGGCCTGGGCCGGGTTCGTCGCCGGGCTTTCGTTGGCCGGCACGTAGCCGGGCAGCGGGTCGAGGGGCTCGCCGCCCTGCTTGGCCTCGTACATCTGCCGGAAGGGCGGAGCGACGAAGTTGCCGTTGTCGACGGCGCTCTGCGAATAGAACTCGCACTTGCCCGAGGGCGTCGGGAAGTTGCCCTCGGCATGGGGCGTGCGCGTGCCGGGATCGCCGATGTTCAGGCGGTAATATCCGTGCTCGCGGAAATGGCTCATGTCGATGCCGCCGAGCTTCGGGCTCTCCCAATCGAGATACCACTCCATCAGCTCGGCCTCGGACATGGAGAACTGCGGCTCGGTGAAGCCGAATGTCCTGGCGAGCCGCCGGAAGAGCTCGGCATTGGAGACCGTCTCGCCCGGCGGCTCGATGGCCTTCTGGTTCAGTGTGAAGAAGAAGTGCCCCCAGGAGAACATCATGTCGTCGTGCTCGGCCGCCATGGTGGCCGGCAGCAGAATGTCGGCATAGCGGGCGGTGTCGGTGACGAAATGCTCGCTCACCACCGTGAACAGGTCCTCGCGCGCCAGCCCGCGCTTGATTTTTTCCGTTTCCGTGGAGTTCGAAACGGGGTTGGCGTTGTAGACCATGAGGGCGTGCACGCCGGGATCGATGCCGACCTCGCCGGTCAAAATCTCGCCGAGCTTGAGCACGTTGAGCGCCCGCGTGCCCTCGGGGATGAGGTCCGGCCGGCAGACGCGGTCCCAATGCACCGGGAACTCCCAGAGCGGCATCTGGTAGATGCCGCCGCCCGCGTCCTTCCAGGAGCCCGTCAGCGCGGGCAGGGAGAAGATCGCCCGCAGCGCCTGGGCGCCGCCGGCGCTGCGCTCCACAGCCACCCCCGGCCGCAGCGCGGCGTTGCGGGTGGTGGCGTATTCCCGCGCGAGCTTGCGGATGTCGTCGGCCGGAATGCCGCAGACGCTCTCGGCGTATTCCGGCGTGAAGGAGGCGGCTCGCTCCTTGAGCGGTTCGAAGCCCACCGTGTGGCGGGCGATGTAGTCGTCGTCGGTGAGCCCCTCGGCGATGATGACGTTGATGAGCGCCATGGCCAGCGCGCCGTCGGTGCCGGGCTTCGGCATCAGGTGCCAGTCGGCCTCCTTGGCGGTGCGCGAGCGGTAGGGATCGATCACCACCACCTTGGCGCCGCGGCGCTGGGCCTCCTTCACCACATGCCAGTGGTGGATGTTGGTCGAGATCGAGTTGCAGCCCCAGATGACGATGTATTTCGATTCCGTGAAGCTCATCGGGTCGGTGCCGTTGGTCGGGCCGACCGTCAGCAGCCACGCGGTGCACGAGCCCGAGCCGCAGAAGGTCTTTTCCGCCACCGTCGCGCCGAGCTTGTTGAAGAACGCGTCGCCCACGGTGAGGCCCTGCACGATGCCCTCGTTGCCGAGATAGTTGTAGGGCAGGATCGCCTCGCGGCCGTGGGTCTCGATCACGGCGGTGAAGCGGCGGTGGATCTCGGAGAGCGCCTCCTCCCAGGTGATGCGCTCGAACTGGCCGCTGCCCTTCGGGCCGCTGCGGCGCATCGGGTGGAGCACCCGGTCCGGGTTGTAGTGGTGCTTGTCGAAATCCTTGACCTTGGCGCAGAGGGCGCCGCGCGTCATCGGGTGGTCGGGGTTGCCGCGCACCTCCACGAGCTTGCCGCCCTCGACCGTGTAGATCATCGAGCAGGTATCGGGGCAGTCGTGGGGACAGGCGCCGAGTGTCTGGGTGGAGTCTTCGAGCATCGTCCTATCCCCTGAGCTGTCGCCGTGTTTTGGCGTTCGTTCTCTGTGACGCGCGGCGCGTGGCGTTCGGCCGGGCCCGAGGGGGCCTGCGTCGATTGCGCAAATGTGCACGAGTCTGGAATCGTTGCAATGCCGGCTCCTGTCGGCCGACAAGCGCGGACTGTCATGAGCGGCGGCCTGCCGCGGACTCGCTCAAGGATGGACTTCGAGCGGCTCCACATCCTGCGTCTCGCTGGCGAGGCGCACGAGGGTCTGGCGCAGCCAGCGATGGGCCGGATCCTCGTCGTGGGAAGCGTGCCAGAGCATCGTGATCGCCACGTCCTCCACCGCGACGGGCACGGGGCTCACGGTGAGCCCGAGGGCATGCGCGAAGTAATGCGCCAGCCGCGCATGCATGGTCGTGACGACCGGCGCCGCGCGCACCAGGAAGGGCACCGCCAGGAATCGCGGCGTCGTCACCGCCAGGGTCCGCTTCAGGCCGAGCTTGGCGAGGGCGTCGTCGACGATGCCGTGCGCCGTCTCGCGCAGGCTCGTGAGGACATGCGGGAAGCGCAGGTAATCCTCGAGCGAGATCGGCGGCTCCAGCCCCAGCTTCTCCGCGTCGAAGAGGCAGACATAGCTGTCGCGGTAGAGCAGCCGCTGCTTGTGGTGCGCCTGTCCCTCGAACAGGAGGCCGATGGCGAGATCGACCCGGCCGGCGTCGAGTTCCTCCACGATATGCGCCCGGTCGACGGAGCGCAGCAGCAGGCGGATGCCCGGCGCCTCCGCCCGCAGGAAGGCGAGCAGGCGCGGCCCGAGCAGCACCTCCGTGCTGTCCGGCAGGCTGATGGTGAAGCTGCGCTCGGCGGTGGCCGGATCGAAGACCTGCTCGCGATGCACGAGCGCCCGGATCTGCCGGAGCGTCGCCCGCAGCGGCTCGGCGAGCGCGAGCGCCCTCGGGGTCGGGCGCATCCCCTCCGGCGCGCGGGTCAGGAGCTCGTCCCCGAGGAGCCGCCTGAGTCGCGCGAGGCTCGAGCTCATGGCGGACTGGCCGACGCCGACCCGCGCCGCCGCGCGCGTGACGCTGCGCTCCGAGAGCAGCGCGTCGAGGGCGACGAGCAGGTTCAGATCGATCCGGCTGAGATCGATTTGATCAATAGTCATTACCGATACGACCTGTTTGATCCATGCCGCAGCGCAAAACATATTCGCGTCACAGGCAAGGGCATCGGGCCCTGCTCACCGGAAAGACGCAAGCATCATGAGCATTCGCACCCTTCTCCCGGCCGCCGCCTTCGTCACGGCGGCCACCCTCGGCTCCGCCACGGCCGCCGAGATCGGGCCCCTCCAGGCCGGCAGCGTCGATCTCGGCACGGTGTCGGGGATCGCCTACTACACCGCCGAGCCGAAGGGCTACCGCGTGGTCGTCACGCTGGCTCCCCGCGTGGCCGCTCCTGCGGTCCGCTTCGAGACGGTGCTGGCCGCCGAGCAGAGCGTGACCCTCTCGACGCCGCGCCAGCCCGGCGCGGAGCCGGAGACCGTCGAGATCCGCCGCGACGGCGACCGCGTCCTCGTCACGCGCTCCCGCGTCGGGAGCGCCACGCGGGAGGCGGCGGCGCTCGAATGAGGCGCGACCGGCCCAAGCCTGTGCCTGGGCCGGCCGCCGCCCGCCCGCGCTCAGGGGAGGGCGCTCTTCGGCATCAGCATGTGCACGCCCTTGTTGCCGTCCACCGTCTGCGTGATGCGCAGGTTCCCGGCGAGCGAGCACAGCATGTAGGCCTGGTTGCGGGTCAGGCTGGTGCGGGCGCAGATATGCCGGATCATCTCGCGCACCGCCTGCCGCATCGCCTCGTCCAGGCTCTCGTGCAGGCCGATGGACATAAGGTCGGTCGGCGTCTCGGCGAAGGGCCACTCGTAGCCGAGGTCCTTGCGCAGGGTGAGCCGGAAGGTGCCGGTGAGCCCGGTCTCCAGCGCCGTGATGCAGACCTCGCCGTCGCCCTGAACGCCGTGGCCGTCGCCGGCATAGAAGCCCGCGCCCGCGTTGTAGACCGGCAGGTACAGCGTCGTGCCGACCTTCAGCTCCTTGTTGTCCATGTTGCCGCCGAAGCCGCGCGGCACCGGCGTGCCGACGCGCCCCCAGGCGGCCGGCGGGGCGGTGCCGAGGATGCCGAAGAACGGATCGAGCTTCAGCTCCGTGCCCCAGGGCAGCACGCAGACGCCGCGCGCGACGTCGATGTCGGGGTGGATGGTCTCGTAGTCGGTGAACTCGTCCGGCAGGGTGCCCAGCAGCGGCAGGATCGCGACGAAGCCCCAGTCCTGACGGAACTTCAGATCGAGGATCTCGACCTGAAGCACGTCGCCGGGCTCGGCGCCCCGGACATGGACCGGGCCGGTGACGAAATGCGGGCCGGGGCCGGGCACGCAAGCCTCGAGCGCCGCCAGGAGATCGGCCGGCACCCGCGACGGGTCGGGATGGAGCGATTCCCGCCCGCCCGCCGGAAAGGAATGCATCGTGACGGTATCGCCCGAGTCGATCTCGAGCACGGGCGGAAGCGCGGCGTCGAAATAGCCCAGCACCATCTTGTCGGGCGTCGCGGGGATCTCGTGATGCGTCGGCATGGGCGCTCCTTCAGGGCCGGTCAGACGGCGATGTGACGGGTGAGGTCGGCTTGGCTGATGGCGCCGCGCTCGCTCCGCTCGACGACCGTGCCGCGCGAGAGGACGACGACGGAATCCGCGAGCCGGATCGCGAAATCGAGATACTGCTCCACCAGGAGCACGGTGATGCGGCCCTTGAGCCCAGCGATCACCGTCTCGATGGCGGAGACGATGGAGGGCTGGATGCCTTCCGTCGGCTCGTCGAGGAGGAGCAGGCGCGGGCGCGTCGCCAGCGCGCGGGCGATGGCGAGCTGCTGCTGCTGTCCGCCGGACAGGTTGCCGCCCGGCCGGTGCCAGAGATCGCGCAGCGCCGGAAACAGCGCCGCCGCCTCGTCGATGGCGCCGGTCCGTTCGAGCCCATGGGCGCGGGCTGCGACGCGCAGGTTCTCGGCGACGGTGAGGTCGGGAAAGATCTCGCGGCCCTGCGGCACCGTGGCGAGACCGGCGCGGGCGCGCCGGTCGGAGGGCCATGACGCGACGTCGGTGCCGTCGAAGGCGATGCGGCCGCCGCTCTCCGGGATCAGCCCGGCGAGGCAGCGCAGCAGAGTCGTCTTGCCGGCGCCGTTGCGGCCGAGGACCGCGAGGCAGGTGCCGGGCTCGATGGCGAGCGCCACGCCGCGCAGCACCTGGGCGCTGCCGTAATGCTGGTCGAGCCCCTCGACCGTGAGCCGCATCGGCGGCGTGTCCCGCATGCTCATCGGCCCAGGAAGACCTCGATGACGCGGGCGTCCTCGCGGGCGCCGCGCATGCCGCCCTCGTAGAGGGTGCGGCCCTCGTGCAGCACTGTCACCCGGTCGGCGATGGCCTCGACGAAGGCCATGTCGTGCTCGATCACCAGGATCGCGCGGTCCGGCCGGCGCAGGGACAGGATCAGCGCGGCGGTGCGCCCGGTCTCGTCGTCGGAGAGGCCCGCCACGGGCTCGTCGAGCAGGATGATTTTGGGGTCCGAGGCCAGCACCACGCCGATCTCGAGCCACTGCTTCTCGCCATGAGCGAGAGAGCCGGCAAGCGCGTCCTCGCGCCCGGAAAGGCCGATCTCGGCCAGCACCTCGGCGATGCGGGCGCTCCGCTCCGCCGGGCCAAGCCCCGCGCCGCAGCCGATATCGAGATTCTCCCGGATCGTGAGCGCCGGGAAGACGCTCGGCTTCTGGAACTTGCGGCGCACGCCGGCCCTGGCGATCTCGGCCTCCGAGCACCGGGTCAGGTCGAGGGTGTCGCCGAGCATCACCCGGCCGCCTCGGGGCTTGGTGATGCCGGAGACGACATCGAGCAGCGTGGTCTTGCCCGCGCCGTTCGGGCCGATGACCGCGCGGACCTCGCCGGGATCGACGGCGAGGGACAGCCCGTCGATGGCGCGGAAGCGCCCGAACACGACCTCGAGATTCTCGACGACGAGGGCGCTCATCGGCGTCCTCGCGCGCGCAGCCAGGTGGGTTTCGCGCGCAACGTGACGAGATCGAGCAGGCCGTTCGGCAGCGCCAGCACCACCACGAGCACCAGCCCCGACAGGATGAAGGGCCACGCCTCCGGCATCGCGGCGCTGAGCCAGAACTTGAGCGCGTTGATCGCGACCGCGCCGATCACCGCGCCGCCGAGCCGCCCCATCCCGCCGATCGCCACCCAGACGGCGATCTCGATGGAGAGATCCGGCGAGAGCACGCGCGGGTTGATGATGCCGACCTGCGGCACGTAGAGGATGCCGGCCAGCGCCGCGATCATGGCGGAGAGGCACCAGATCGCGAGCTTCAGCCGCGTGGTGCCGTAGCCGAGTGTGCGCAGGCGGGTCTCGTCGTCGCGGCAGGCGAGCATGCGCCGGCCGATCCGCCCGGCGACCAGCGCGCGGGTGCCGAGGAGGACGGCGGCGAGGGTGAGAAGCGAGGCGAGGGCGAGGCCGGTGGTCACGGCCGCGGAGCCCATCGCAAGGCCGAACAGCAGCGGGAACCCGGTCATGCCGTTGTTGCCGCCGAGCCCGGTATCGTTGCGGAACATCAGCAGCATGGCGACATAGACCAGCGCCTGGCTGATGATCGAGAAATAGACCCCGTTCACCCGCGAGCGGAACGAGGCGTAGCCGAACACGAAGGCGACGGTCGCGGCCAGCGCCAGCGCCAGGAACAGCGCGTAGGGCGCGCTGGTGAGCCCGGCCCAATAGGCCGGCAGCGTCTTCCAGCCCATGAACTGGACGAAATCGGGCGCGACCCCCGTCACGGAAAAAGCGTGCGCCAGCAGGTGCATGGCGCAGACATAGCCGCCGATGGCGAAGAACAGCCCGTGCCCGAGACTGAGGATTCCGAGATAGCCCCAGACCAGGTCGAGCGAGACCGCGAGGATCGCGAAGGCCGCGAGCTGTCCGACCGTGTTGACGAGGTAGGGAGCGGGCTTCAGCCCGACGAGCCCGATGCAGACCGCGAGGATCGCCGCCAGGATGCCTGCGAGGAGCGGATCGCGCAGCCAGACGGGGAGCGCCCGGCCGGGCGGAGCGGTCATCGGCGCTGGCACGGTCTCGGCGCTGCCGCTCATCGCCTGCGCCTCGCCGCGAACAGCCCCTCGGGCCGGCGTTGCAGGAAGACGATGATGCCGACGAGCACGATCACCTTGGCCGCCACCGCGCCGTAGAACGGCTCGATCAGGACATTGGCGCCGCCGATGCCGAGCGCCGCGACGAGGGTTCCGACCACGGTCCCGACCCCGCCGAGCACCACCACCATGAAGCTGTCGACGATGAAGTTCGCCCCCATGCCCGGATTCACGCTGTAGATCGGGCACAGAGCCACGCCCGCGAGCCCGGCGAGCCCCGAGCCGAAGCCGAAGGCGAGCCGGTCGACCCGCCGGGTGCGGATGCCGAGCGCGCCGGCCATGTCGCGGTTCTGCGTGACGGCGCGGATGTCGAGCCCCAGCGGCGTGCGCCGCAGGATCAGCAGCGTGGCGGCCAGCGTCACGGCGGCGAAAGCGATGGCGAAGAGCCGGTTCCAGGTGACGATGAAGTCCGCGTAGAGCGGCACGCCGCCGCTGACATAGGACGGCATCAGGAATTGCAGGTTCTGCGAGCCGAAGGCGACGCGCACGAGGTTGATCAGGAACAGGCTCACCGCCCAGGTCGCGAGCAGGCTCATCAGCGGACGCCGGTAGAGGTGGCGCAGGATCAGCGCCTCGGCCGCGATGCCGACGCAGGCCGCGGCCAGGAACGCGACGGGGATCGCGGCGAGCAGGTAGAGATCGACGAGGCCGGGGGCGAGCCTGCGGAACGCCTCCTGCACGCCGTAGGCGGCATAGGCGCCCACCATGATGAACTCGCCCTGCGCGAGGTTGATGACCCCCATCAGGCCGAAGATGATCGACAGGCCCGCCGCCGCCATGAACAGGATGCTGGCGAAGCTCAGGGAATTGTAGGCGAGGGCCAGCCCGTTCCCGATGGCGACCGCGCGCTCGACGCGCCCGATTCCGGCATCGAGAGCCGCCTTGAACGCCGGATCGGCGGCATAGGCCGGATCGGCCCTCAGGCTCACGAGCCGGGACAGCGCGGCGCTGGAAGGAGCATCGGCGATGGCGCCGATCGCCGCCCGGCGGCGGGCCGGATCGGGGGCGTTCAGGGCGGCGGCCTGCATCGCCTGGGCGATGGCGGCGCGCAAACCCGCCTCCGTCTCGGCGGCGCGGGCGCGCTCCAGAACGGCGTCGGCATCCGGCACGGTTCCGAGCCGCCGCTCCAGGGTCGCGAGCCCCGCCGCGCGGGCCTCGACGGTCGCGCCCGTGAGCAGCGCCACGATGCCCGAGCCCGTCTCGGCCAGCCCGCGCTGGCGCAGGCCGAGAACCGGCGAGCGCGCCCCCGCTGCCGGCGTCGTCGCGCCTGTCGCCGCGTCGCGACCCTGCGTGGCCCCGGCACGTTCGAGCAGGATGGCGGTGTCCCCGTTACAGGCGAGGCGACGCTCGCTCAGGGCGCGCAGCAGCTCGCCCGCGAAGACGAGATCGCCGGTCGATGCCGTCGCGGCGGACCGGATGATCTCCTCGGCCCCCCGGCCGAGGGCGGCCGCGTCGCCGCAGACCGATTTGGCGAGGGCGGCCCTGTCGATGCCCGCCGCCTGCGCCTGCGCCGCCGGAAGCAGCAGAGCCAAGCCGAGGGCGAACCGCGTCGCGAAGGCCCGGCCGGCGCACAGGGCCGCTTGGAGGACCGCGCCGATCATGCTCGGGGCGACGGGACCGCTGCCAGGGACATCTCAGCCATAGGGGCTGAACGGCACGGGCTTGGGCGCGTCGGGCGACTGCCACAGCACGTCGAAGCCGCGCTTCTCGTTGACCGAGCCGATGAAGACCCCGCGCGAGACGTAGTTGTTCTCGCCCGTCATGGTCAGCGTGTAGCCCGAGGGATCCTCGTAGCTGAGCCCGGCGAAGGCCTTGCGCACCTCGGGCACGGCGAAGCTCTTGGCCTTCGCGGCCGCCAGCGCCCAGAGCATGACGCTGTCATAGGCCGAGACCATCGGATCGATCACGGTGTCGGCGCTGAAGGGCACGTTCTTGGCCTTCACATAGCCCGCCCAGTCGGCGAGGAAGGTCTTGTTGCGCTCGCCCTTCGCGGCCTGGAGATAGGCCCAGCAATTGAGGTGGCCGACGAGCTTCGTGGTATCGAGACCTTCGAGATCGGCCTCCACCATGTCGAGGCCGAGGATCGGCACGTCGGTGGCGAGGATGCCCTGGTTGGCGAACTCGCGCAGGAAGTCGGGGATCGATGAGCCGACGACGGTGAGGACCACGATCGGCTGTCCGCCGGGCTGGGCCGCGAAGCTGCGGATCTGGTTCACGAGGGTCTGGAAGTTCGAGAAGCCGAGCGGCACGTATTCCTCGCGCCAGGCGCTCTCGGCGATGCCCTTCGACTTCCAGTAGCCCTTGAGCAGCTTGTTGATGGTGCGCGGCCAGACGTAATCAGAGCCGATCATGAAGAAGCGCTTGGCGCCGACCCCTTCGGACCCCATGAGGTAGTCGACCGCCGGCAGCACCGAGCTCGACGGGGGCGAGTTGACGTAAACGACGTTCTTCGAGTTCTCCTCGCCCTCGAAATGCAGCGGGTAGAACAGGAGCCCGTCGTTCTGCTCCACCACCGGCAGCACGGATTTGCGCGACACGGAGGTCCAGCAGCCGAACAGGGCCGCGACCTTCTCCTGCTGGAGCATCTGGCGGCCGATCTGCGCGTAGAGCGGCCAGTCGGAGGCGGGATCGGAGGTGATCACCTCGATCTGCTTGCCGTTGACGCCGCCCTTGGCGTTCAACTGGTCGGCGGCCATGCGCACGACGTGGTTGAGGCGTCCCTCGATATTGGCCATCGTGCCCGAGGACGAGAACAGGCAGCCGAGCTTCACCGTGTCCGCCGCCCAGGCCCGGCCCCCGATGGCGGGCATCGCGAGCGCCGCGGCGGTTCCGATCAAGCCCCGTCTCGTGAAATCTGCCATCGGACCCGTGCCTCTGCCTCGTCGCCGGATTGTCCGACCGGGAGCCGGACGGCGGAAGGTCAAAGTGGCCGCATCGGCGGGGGGAGCCTGCGCAAATTGCCGGCTGGCGGCTCGTCTCGTGGGCGTGGGCGAATCCAGAACGTCAAAATTGCCGTTCGGCCCCCGGTCCGGTTCTTGCTGCGGCTTGGATGTCCGAGGTGGCGCGCCCCGTCGGCGGTGCGCGGCATCCCGGTGGGGACATTCCGGACAGGGAAGCTGCGCATGCGTCGATCCCGGCATACGGACCAGGAAATGGCCTTCCTGCTGAAGGAGGCCGCCGATGGGGGCGCCATACCCGAGATCTGCGCGGCGGCCCATATCTCGATCGGCACCTTCTACCGCTGGCGGCGGCGCCTCGGCGGCCTCCCGCCCAAGGGCGTGGAGCGCCTCTCCCGGATCGAGCGCGAGAACGAGAGCCTGCGCGGGGAAGTCCTGCGTCTGCGCTCCGCCCTGCTGGCGCTCTCGGCCCCCGCCGCGGATTCGCGCCGCCCGCTGGCCGCGAAACCCGAGGCCCGCGCGACGGCATCGGTGCATCATCGGGGCGGGGCGGCCTGCGTCGGCCGCTTCGCCTTCGTGCGCACCGCGAACTGAGAGGATCCGCGCGGCTGCATCGACAAGTCTCGACCGACCGTCCCGCCGCACGCGCTCCGCGTCGACGCGGGCTGCACCGCCTTGAAGGCTCTCGCGCAGCGGACACGCTCCCGAAGGTGCGTGCTCCATGTTCCGAGAAAACCACGCCCCACTTCGCTCGAGCGCGGGCCGTTCGCGGCAATGCCCCGTTGCGCCGGGCGGGCCCATCCGCTACGGAGAGGCTGGCTCTGCACCCGTAGCTCAGCTGGATAGAGCGTTGCCCTCCGAAGGCAAAGGTCACACGTTCGAATCGTGTCGGGTGCGCCAATCTCTCTCTCGCGACATATAAAATGAAATTCGCCGCCACGTAGGTGAAATTCGAATTCGTAATGGTCGCGAAGATTATTCCGTAAATTAGCATATGTCCTCAGGGTGCAACTCTCTCTGAGAATTCTCCTGTTGGAAGCCGAATCGTACAAGACCAGGACCGTGCAATTCGATATCTGTGATATTGACGACCCCAATGCCCGCCGATACAGAGATAAAGTCTAGTAGGTGCTTCACGGGCCGTACAAGCTTGTTATTCGAGCTGCGTACTACCCTGTCACGCCAGTGAAGGCAAAACCTCACTATATCGAGCCGCCTTCCTGACTGAGGACGTCAGCGCCTTGAACTCAGGGATGTTGCGTCCTGCACGCGTGACGTTCTCGTACGTTCGTTTATCGACGGTGCAGAGTTCAACGTATGGTGCAAGGCAGGCCAATATAGTGTCGGTCCATTCGCTACCGTCATGCCGGTTCAGTTTTTGGAACCAGCGGGTCAAGCCTCTTTGAATATTCCATGACGGTATCTGCTCTGGCCGAACGGTGGCCTTCAGCGAATCGAATGGAATACCAATCATCGTCGATGCAATCTCCAAATGTTGCCGGAACTGAATAATATCGGTTGCATTCTCAACCGTCATATCTTTAGTAATTTCGGCAGGATGGAGACCCATCTTTTCGAGGAAACTTATGACAGGATTGCTTTCAGCGTTGTAGAATGCCTCGGCACCGCTTTTTACTAATTGAAAAAATTCCGTAGCTACCGATTCGGGATCAGCGATTTTCTTGTCGCCTCGCGCCTTCACATTTTCGGCGAGGTGCCCCTGCATCTTTTCTAAGAGGTGATTCGCCTTGGTAGGCGATCTGATCGGCCTGCGTGAGAGATCCACGATCCTCTCACGGGAGCCACCGAAGTCAGCTGTACGACTGATCGCTATGACTGAACGATGGCGTTCAGTTTGACGACGAAATTCCTCACGGAAGGCTGCCGGCGCAGCATCCAAACCAGCGAGCGCCTCCGCTGCAGGACCGAAGCGCACGACCGTGGCCTGCGTGGAGTTTCGAACGTGGAAGATATCGGCCTCGGGTTCACGAAAGGCGCTCTTCACCTCGGCGGCGATCAAATCGGTGATCGCACCAGCGATTCCCGACCCACTCGTAGACGCAATCCAGGCAGCGACTGGCAGTCGACGCAGGTAGCGAAGCGATCGCTCGACCACGCCGTCATCGTGATAACTCATCAACTCGGCGATATGATGGAGCGAGAGGAACAGAATAAAGCCCTCTTCGAGCATCGTACGCTCGAAGGCTTCTGCTTCAGATCGCTTCGATAAGCTCTCTGAATCCTTGTGACGGATCAGTTCGATCAAATGCGAGGTGTCAAGCGCTAGGAGCCGTAAGGATGAAAAAGTCATCAGTCGCTCGCACTTTCCGCAAAAAGGCCAAACGGAAGCGGACCTGCGCGCTCAGATGCCGGGATTAACACGCCTTCCCAGCGTTGCCACCGTAACCGAGCGTTCACGGCCTTTGATCCCATCGGGGAAGGCGGCATAGACCGCCGGGCGCGCATCCTGCTCTACGCCTGATTGCGTGCGCTAGATCCATTCTCGGTGCGAACGAGTCATTGCGCCGCACCGCCGAGAGCGATGTGTAAGGGCAGGCAAGCAGGGTGGGCTGCCTGCCCTTTTGCTTTTATGGTCCCGCCCACTCGAACGACGCAGCAAGGACGCCATGAACGCAGTTGAGATCGAAGAAGCGGTATCGGACCTCGCCCGAGCACCCTTCGACCCTGCGACCTTCCCTTTCGAATTTTTGACCGCCTTCGGTGTGAAGGAGACCACGATCGCTCGACTTCGAAAGGGCGACACTAACGCTTCCGACGTCGGCGGCGTGCTTCAGCGCAGCAACATCCATATCGCGGTGGCTGCGCCAGGGGACGTGAACGGAACTCTCAGAGCTCTCCGCGAGAGCCCAAAAACTGCGGCTGCGAAGGCCAAATTCATCCTTGCGGCAGACGGAGACGTCTTTGAGGCTGAGGATCTGACTTCAGGTGAAGTGCTCGCTTGCAGCTACAATGATTTCGCTGATCACTTCGGCTTCTTTCTACCGCTCGCTGGCATCTCCACCGTCAAAGAGATCAAGAATAATCCCATTGACGTAAAGGCCACAGGTCGGCTCAACAGGCTTTACGTCGAGTTGCTTAGAGAGAATGCCGACTGGGGAACGCCAGAACGACGTCACGATCTCAATCAGTTTATGGCCCGTCTTATATTCTGCTTTTTTGCGGAAGACACCGGTATTTTTAATGGGACAAATCTTTTCACGTCTACCGTCGAACGGATGAGTAGCACCGAACGCGGATCGGTCGAGTTCGTAATCACCGAACTATTCCGGGCAATGGATACATCACCAAGTCAACGAGAAAATGCTTGCCTCCGATCATGGGCGGATGAATTTCCATACGTAAACGGTGGACTTTTCGCAGGTGGTAAGCTCTGTCCACGCTTTTCTAAGGTTGCTCGCTCTTACTTACTAAGAGCTGGCGAGCTTAATTGGCAAGAAATCAACCCAGATATTTTTGGGTCGATGATTCAAGCTGTTGCTGACGAAGGCGAGCGCGGCTCGCTTGGAATGCATTATACGTCAGTGCCAAACATTATGAAGGTGCTTGGCCCTCTATTTCTAGACGACTTGCGCGCTCAGTTGGAAGCCGCAGGGGACAATAGCCGAAAGCTGCGCAATCTTAGGAAACGCCTAGCCAGTATCCGTGTGTTTGATCCAGCATGCGGCTCTGGCAATTTCCTTGTCATCGCGTATATTCGTATGCGCGAGATTGAACATGAAATTGTAAAGATCACAGGCGATGAGCCTAGATCTGTTATAAGTCTGTCAAATTTTTATGGTATTGAGATTAAGGATTTTGCCGTTGAAATAGCTCGGTTAGCGCTGCTCATAGCTGAGTTTCAGTGTGACGTTCGTTTCATAAGTCAACAAGTAGCGAGAACTCTCGTACTGCCACTGAAGCAGACCGGTGAGATAGTTTCTGGCAATGCATTGCGCGAAGACTGGCTCAAGTTGTGTAATTATTATTCGAAAGAAGAGTCAAATCGAAATGGCAGAGGCTTCCCGTCCATCGAAGCAGACCAATTATGTTCGGTAGAATCAAATACCGAAATTTATATATGCGGAAATCCTCCATATATTGGAGATAAAATGCAAGGTATAGAACATAAATCTGATGTGGAACATGTTTTATCGGGTCATATTGAGCGTTGGAGATCACTAGATTATGTTTGCGCATTCTTTTACAAGGCTGCGCAATACGTAAAATTGACGAATGCCCAGGCGGCCTTCGTCACGACAAAGTCCACCAATCAAGGTCAACAAGTATCACTCTTTTGGCCAGTTGTTCTTAGAGATTGCGTATTGAAGTTTGCGGTAAGGCCTTTTGATTGGCGAAATTTGGCATCACATAATGCTGGTGTTACTTGCGTAATTATAGGATTTGCAAGAAGCGATTATAATGGGAGCAGGTTTATTATCGATGGCGATCGGGTGAAGATAGTATCTAATATATCACCGTATCTTATCGAAGGCCCAGACGTTGTTATCGAAAAAGCGAGCAAACCAATCAGTCAACGTCCAAAGATGGGCTTGGGGAATGTCTTAAAGGACGACGGTATACTTACATTAGATGATGATGATTATGATATCTTGCGTAGTAATGGCGAAACTAGGCACACTAGAAAGATTGTAGGTTCGTACGAATTCATAAATGGTTCATATAGAAGGTGCTTATATTTAAAACCTGGCAAAAATGCGAAGACCGTTCATGATGGTATAATATCGTCAAAGCTTGAGCGGGTTTCGTCTTATAGACGCGAGAGTAGAGCAGAGGCGTTAAGGTCACTCGCAGACAAACCAAGCTTGTTCTATTTCCATCTAAAACCTGGAAAAAACCACACTCTAGTTGTGCCAAGAGTAACATCTGAGAATCGCGATTATCTACCAGTTGGTTTCTTGCCTGCGGACGTGCTAATAAGTGACCGTAATTATGGTATAGTTGATGGACCCATCTGGGTTATGTCTCTTATAGCTTCTAGAATGCACTGGGTCTGGATTGGAAGTGTTTGTGTAAGAATGAGATCAGATTTTTCTTACTCTAATACGCTCGGCTGGAATACATTTCCAATTCCTGAGCTTAGCGAAAAAAATAAATCTGATCTCGAAAATAGCGCAAATAATATTCTACTCGCAAGAGAAGAGTACTTTCCGGCAACTATCGCGGAATTATACGATCCAAGCAGGATGCCAGATGTTCTTCGCCGAGCGCATGAAAATAACGACGAAATAATAGAGAGAGTTTATAAGGGCAGGATGTTTAGAAATGACACAGAGCGGCTTGAGACTCTTTTGAGTTTATATGTAAGTACTGTAAAAAAATCTAACACGATATCAGAATCGTCTACAGTCAAGGTTGGGCGCGAACGGAATAATTCAAGAGGTATCTGAGATGATGTCTACTAACATGCCAGCGGTATCGTTGCACACTGCTCGAACAGGTGTGTCAACTAAAGCAAATCACGCTGGCATGCGACCGATGCAGGAACGCGCCTATTCGCGGCGCGGTGAACCATACCTGCTGATTAAATCACCCCCCGCTTCTGGCAAAAGCCGGGCTCTGATGTTCATTGCCCTGGACAAACTGGCCAATCAGGGCTTGCGCAAAGCGATCATCGTCGTACCTGAGAAATCCATCGGCGGCAGCTTCGCTGACGAGAAACTCACGTCTGGTGGCTTCTGGGCGGATTGGAAGGTCGTGCCACGGTGGAACCTCTGCAATGCGCCTGGGCCTGACGAGGGGAAGGCTGCGAAGAGCAAGGTCAAGGCTGTCGCTGAGTTTCTCGCCAGCCCCGACCAGATTCTGGTCTGCACGCACGCGACTTTCCGCTTCGCCGTGATCGAACTCGGGATCGCAGCCTTCGATGACTGCGTGATCGCAATCGACGAATTCCACCACGTTAGCGCCAACCCCGAGAACCGGCTCGGCAGTCAGCTTGCGGCGCTCGTTTCACGCGATAAGGTGCACGTCGTTGCCATGACGGGCTCATATTTTCGTGGAGATGCGGAAGCCGTCCTATCGCCTGAGGACGAAGCTAAGTTCGTCACGGTGACGTACACCTACCACGAGCAGCTAAACGGATATGAGCACCTAAAATCGCTGCTCATCGGATACTTCTTTTACTCCGGCCCATACGTCGACAAAATCGGCCTTGTGCTTGATCCAAGCCTCAAAACGATCGTGCACATTCCATCGGTGAATGCGAAGGAGAGCACGAAGGATAAGATCCAAGAGGCTGAGAAGGTCATGCACGCCCTCGGATCGTGGGAGGGCACGGATCCGCAGACTGGCTTCCATTTGGTCCGTGCGAAGGACGGTCGCATCCTACGGGTTGCGGATCTCGTGGACGACACGGCCGGTCGTCGAGATCGCGTCATTAACGCGCTGAAGGATCCCGCCCAGCGGCATAATCGTGACCACGTCGATGTCATCATCGCTCTCGGCATGGCCAAAGAGGGCTTCGACTGGATCTGGTGCGAGCACGCCCTAACCGTTGGCTACCGATCCAGCCTCACAGAGATCATTCAGATCATTGGTCGAGCGACCCGTGATGCACCCGGCAAGGAAGTGACGCGGTTCACCAATCTCATCGCCGAACCCGATGCCTCGGAAGAGATGGTTGCAGACGCAATCAACGACACGCTGAAAGCGATCGCGGCCAGCCTTCTCATGGAGCAGGTCTTGGCCCCTCGGTTCAATTTCACCCCTAAGGCCGCCGGGCCTATCGACGGGTTCGACTACGGCGAGGAAGGCTACAACGCCGAGAAGCCGGTCATCGGGGTGCATCCCAAGACCGGCGACATCCATGTCGAAATTAACGGTCTCGCTACCCCAAAAAGCCCTGAGGCGCAGCGCATCTGCAAGGAAGATCTCCTGGAGATCATCACCGCCTTCGTTCAAGATAAGAGCGTTGTCGAACGAGGCCTCTTCGACAGCGAGACGGTCCCCGAGGAGCTCACTGTCGCGAAGATGGGAAAGATCGTCCGCGATAAATATCCGGAGCTCGATGAGGGTGACCAGGAAGCTCTGCGGCAACACGCTGTGGCAGCGTTCTCACTGACTCAGAAGGCCAAGGCGCAGGGCATCGTGACCCTTCCCCTAGATGGCAACGATGGATCCGATCCCAAGGCCAACACCGCCCTCCTAGATGGAGTTCGGCAGTTCGCTATGAACGTGCGCGACCTCGACATCGACCTTATCGATTCCATCAATCCGTTTGAGTCGGCCTATTCCATCCTCGCACGGTCGATGGACGAGACCGTTCTCAAACAGGTCGCTGAGACGATCGCCTCTCGACGGATCAATCTCACCATGGATGAGGCAAGAGAGCTCGCGCAGCGCGCGCTCAAGTTCAAGCTGCAGCACGGGAAGCTGCCGCAGATCCTCTCCACCGATCCGTGGGAAAAGAGGATGGCCGAAGGCGTCGCCTTCCTTCAGCGCAAGACTGCGGAGGCTAAGCGTGGCTGATCAGACCGACGACGAACTGCTGCTGGCCGAGCTTGGCGTCGACGTCGAGGTCAGGAAGACCGGGGGACGCACGGCCCGCGAAGAACGGATCATCGCCGGCTTCGAGGACATCCAAAAATTCTACCAGGAGCAGGGTCGCCTGCCCGAGCATGGTGATGATCGGGACATCTTCGAGCGCCTTTACGCCGTCAGACTGGATCGCCTCCGAGACCAGCCCGACTGCCGCGCGATCCTAGAACCATATGATCGCGATGGCCTTCTCGGGGCCGCACCAGCTATCGATGAGGCAGCCATCGGAGAGATGGACAACGACGCCCTGTTGGCCGAACTCGGCATCGATGTAGAGCCCGAACCTGGCAGCATCGCCGATCTCCGACACGTCCGATCTCAGACTGAGAAGCGAGCAGCCGAGGAGATTGCAGAACGCACACCCTGCGCCGATTTCGAGCTATTCGAGCCTCTCTTCGCCGCTGTGAAGACCGATATGGAGCAAGGCATCCGCGAGACGCGCCGCTTCGGGAATAATGCAGAGATCAGCCAGGGCGAATTCTTTATCGTCGGCGGCCAAATGGCATACGTCGCGGTCCTTGGCGAAGGATTTACGGCCGAGCACGGTCGCCGCGACAACCGCCTTCGCGTGATCTATGACAACGGTACGGAGAGCGACATTCTGCGACGCTCCCTTCAGCGAGCTCTCTATAAGGATGAGGCCGGCCGGCGGATCACGACCCCTGATGCCGGTCCGTTGTTTGGTAGCGAAGCTGAGGAAGACGATATCGCGAGCGGTACAATTTATGTCGCTCAAAGCGAGTCCGAACATCCCGTCTTCGCTGAAAATCGTAACATCTTGCACAAAATCGGAGTGACGAGCGGCGACGCGAAAAAGAGAATTGCATCCGCCAAGGATGACGCAACATTCCTTTTCGCTAAAGCACGGATTGTCGCCGAATATAAGGCACATAATATCAATCGCACTAAGCTTGAGAGCATTTTACATCGAGTATTCTCTGCGGCCCAGCTCGATATAGAAGTTCCTGATCGGTTTGGAAAACCATTCAAGCCGCGTGAGTGGTTTATGGTACCGCTGCCGGTGATCGACGAGGTTATCAAACGCATACGCGATGGATCGATAACATCCTTCACCTACGATCCTAGCCAGGCAAAGTTGGTGCGAAATTCAGTCAAGCCTAGTTGAGGCAATCAGTGGTAGGTCGACCCGCAACCACCTGTGGAAAACGTGGAAAAAATAGGAACGCTGGCTCAGCTCCTGTTCGGAGCTACAGGCCATAAATTCACGAGTCGCCGACTCGGCTTAGGGTCTGCAATCAATCGCTTAAATGGTTAACAGTGCCTATCTTGTGCGTAGTTTATACGCGGTTCCATGTTCGCGTTCTGTTCTCAATCTGGCTCTGCATCGGACGGCTTTATAGGCATTCTGTCTTAGCGCTCGTCCGGCCTGAGCCAGGAGCACGCTCGTGGACCGTTTTGAGGCTGAGATGCATGCGGCCGCCCTCGCGGCATCGCCCTACTACCGAATCCTGCGCAAGCTTGAACGGCGCGAGATGTATTCATGGCCCCTCCCTGAGGGAGTGAAGTTCGGCCTGATTGTAGATGTCGAGACGACAGGGCTCGATCCTGCCAAGGATGAGGTCATCGAACTCGGCATGTTGCGTTTCGCGTACAACGCAACCGGAACGATCCTCGGACCCGTTGCCGAATACCAGTCCTTTCAGGAGCCATCGAAGCCGATCCCGGACCACATCACCCGCCTGACCGGGATCTCGAACGCGATGGTCACCGGGCATCAAATCCACGGACTGTCGGTTGAGGCATTTGCACAGAGCGTCGATCTCGTGATCGCGCACAATGCCGGGTTCGACCGGCGCTTCTGTGAGCGGCTCGCAAGCTCGTTCGTTTACCGGCCCTGGGCTTGCACACAGACACAGATACCTTGGCGTTCGGAAGGTATCGAAGGCAGCAAGCTGCTTTACATCACCACTCAACAGTCGTTCTGGCACGAAGGCCACCGAGCACTCGACGACTGCTACGCTGTGCTCGAACTTCTCGAGATGCCGCTGCCTAAGACCCATCGCATCACGATGTCGGTCCTACTCGAATCTGCCGACAAGCCCACAGTGAAGGTGTGGGCACTGAATGCGCCGTTTGCCATCAAAGACCGCCTGAAGGAACGCGGCTATCGCTGGAACGTCGGTGACGACGGCCGACCGCGGGCGTGGCACCGAGAGATCGACCCGACCCAGGTCAACGACGAAATCGCGTTCCTCGACGGGCTTGGCTTTGAGGATCAGTTGGAGCCCCTCGTAACCGAGGTGGATGCCCTGATCCGATTCAGTGATCGCCTCTTTTAGGCGGACGGCGATGATTGGGCGTCCCAACAAACCTCCGCAGGTGACCTTGGAGGCGGTCCTTAGAGTGCCTTCACGGAGCTCAGATCAGCCGACGATCAGCACGATTCGAAAGTTAAAATCGCGTAAAGCCCTACGATTCACAATCGTGCCGGGGTGGGACAAAGGCCACTTCCATCGCCGCAAAGGCCCTGCTGGCAAGAATCTTTGCCTCAGACAAACCTTTGATTCTCCTGCGATTCGCGCAGATTCCTCGATCGCCGGGGCGCACGAACGGCCACGCTCCACTAGCGTGAGTTTTCAACATCTGCCTATTTCAGAGGGCGCGCGGCGATCGCGCGGCAAGCACAGGAGACCCGTGATGCCCAAACCCTAAACAAAGGGCGGATCACCCAGCGGACGTTCGGTTGGAGCCGAACGCCCGCCTCGGTGAGAACCGATCCCCGACGTCCACAGCCCTAGAAAGCTGACGTCGGACACCCGCTAGGATGATGTGACACCAGGGCGATTCATCGCCCTGGCGGCACGTGCCGGAAACTCGCACGCCGAGTCCGCCGGGGCAAGGGGTGTGCCTTTACGGGCCGACCAAACCCCGCTCCGTCACATCATCCTCCAACGACATCGCGATCACCCGGTCGCCCTCACAGACACGCCTCGGCGTGAACGAGGGCGGCTGTCCGGAAGCCATGAATCGTTTCGAGGACAGTGAGATGAGCAGAGAGGACACAGCCGAGAGACCGGTCGAACAAGCGCCGAAATCAGGCGACGGCAGCCGATCACAGACGTCATCGCGCAAGCGATCGCAAGTGAACCCTGCAAGCCTCGGGTTGGCACGCGGGTGTAAGCCGGTAAGGAAAATCGCGAAGAAGTCTCGGCGCATCTCACGCCCCGGGATCTTCGCCTCCACCAAAACGCTCAACGGGCGCGCAGTCCGGACCGAAAGCATCCTCGAGATGGAGGGGCTCGCGCATATAGAGGTCAATTCGGCTTACGTACGCGTCGCACCCCAACCGCATAGGCTGACCTTCCATGTGGAGGCAGCGGATGGCTCGACAGCAGTACACACCTACGTCCCTGACGTCGCGGTAGAGACCCGCGACGGGGAGATCATCGTCGTCGATTTCAAATGGTCCTGGCTTCGTCAGCGCGACAGCTGGGCCGACGTCGAACCCGTCATTCGCACGGCCTACGCCCTGGACCATGGCGTCACGTACCGCGTCCTGACCGAGGAGCACCTGCTCGTCGAACCGCGGCGGACCAATGTCGCGATTATGCTGATGCACCGCCCGATGGTCGCTGACCCGGCCGCCATCACCGCCGTCCGATCCGCGATCGCCGAACTTGGGTTGCCTCGATCGGTAGGCGACCTCCGCTCGGCGTCGGGTCTCAGCCAAGACGGCCCGACGGATCGGGCTTTCTCGGCGATGATAGAACTCGCGATCGCCGGCGAGATCCGCATCGAGATGAGCCGACCCTTCGGCGACGAATCTCTCGTCAGCCAGGGGGCGCGGCAATGACCAGTCTGCCCCAGATCGGATCGGAAGGGCCCGTCACGCCGTGTCCTCGGTGGGATCTCCACAAAGGCGATATCGCCAGCATCGGGGCGATCGAGGATCGCACACTCCGACGCATCACCTTCGAGCGCGCTATTCCCGGCCGATCCGCCGGTCCGAATGCGCCCGCTCAGGGTCGCCTGCTGCAGTTCATCGAGATCCCGGAGGGCGGCCCGCTCTTCCTCAGCGACGCTGAGATTGCACAGCTGTCGAAGGAGGGGCGGTTTCGCCTCGAGATGCTGGATAGCAGCGACGGCAAAGCCAGAGCCGATCTCCCGACGGCACTGAGCCTGACTGATGCGGAACGCGCGCGCATCGACGGGCGCATGAAATACGTGAGCGCCTGCCTGGCGCTCGGCGACGAATTTCGGTTTAACCACGACAAGATCCGACCGGTGATCCAGGCGGTTGCGGACGCACACGGAGAGACGCCGCCACACACCTCCACCGTCTTCCGGGGTATCCACCTCTTCCGAAAAATGGGTGACCGGCTCGGTTCGGCGGCGCTCGCCCGGAAGCGGGGACGCGAAAAGAGAGGGTCACGGTTCTCTCCGGCTATCGAGTGCGAACTCTACCGGTGCATGACGCGCAGTCTCGCCCTTCCAAAGGGCAATGCGGAAGACGCGCTCGCCCTACTGACGGACTGGTCTCACGAGACATACCCGGATCAGACGATCAAGCTGCCGGGTCTGCGCACGGTCCAGCGGCGGTACAAGGAATGGTTCGACCAATACACGCGTGACGAAATCCGCCATGGCCCGCTCTACGCCGAACGGAAGCACGCGGCGTATTACGAGCGTCGCCTGCCGAAGCTTCCGCTCGAAGAGTGCGAAACCGACCACACGCTGTTTGACGTCATTCTGATCGACGAGGAGTCGGGCACGATCTTCGGTCGGCCCGACGTCGTGGCGATCCGCGATCGGTGCACGGGCGTCTGCCTCGGATACGGCATCGGCTGGGAAGTGCCGAGCTACACGGCGTTCCTGGAGGCCGTGCGCCACGCGATGTACCCGAAAGATCTGTCCGCGTGGCCGTCCTTGGAGAAGGACTGGCCGTGCTTCGGCCGCTGGAAGCGATTGTTCGTTGACAACGCGATGCACTTCATCGGCGCGAATATCGCGCACGCCGCACAGGAACTGAAGTTCGAAATCGTCGAGCTCCGCCCGGGTGAACCGTGGATGAAGGGCGCACAGGAACGTCTTTTCGGTTTGTTGAACCAGAAAGTCGTCCATAATCTCCCTGGCGCGACGATGTCGAATACGCGGGAGCGAAAAGAATTCGAGGAACGCCTTCAGCAGCCTAAACTCAGCCTGCGGCGGTTCGAGGCCTTCCTCGTCAAATATCTCGTCGATGAACATCAATGGCGGCCGCACGAGGGACTGGGTCCGCTGCGGACGCTCCCAGACGTACCGATGCGGCTCTGGAACCGCGACATCGAGAAAGTCAAAATCCGGGAGTTGCCGCATCCGGACACGTTCACGGCGCTCGCCGGCGACACAGCCATGCGGACCATCCAGCGCTCGGGCATCGAGTGGGATTACATCGTCTATCAATCCGAAGCTCTGGTCGCGATCCGAGTTCATCCGAACCATAAGCCCGGCAAAAGCCAGCATACCGGCACCCGCTACAGGGTCACGCGGGACCCTCAGGACCTCGGACGCATATGGGTTTTCGATCCCTACCGGCAGCAGCGGTTTGAAGTGCCGGCGGTCCGTCAGGATTACGCGGCCGGGTTACCCCTGCATCAACATCAGGTCCTGGTCGCGCGCCATCGCGAGACAATCAAGGGCGCGGTCGACATCGACAGCCTACGCCGCGTCCGGGCGACGATGCTGCGCCTGACCGAGAAAATCTTGAACGACAAGACCTTCAAGGAGGTCGACCGGAAGCTCGCCCGCTTTCTCGGCAAGCAGACCTCGAAGAGGATCCGCAGCCGCGTCCATCCCGAGAACTTCAGCGCAGCAGGGAGCGCCGACCTGCTCGATCTCGAGCAGCTCGTCGGCGTGGTCGGGCCTGAGCTTCGGAGCGCGCGGGCTCCGAACGGCACCCGGCGGGGCGCGCGGGCAAAACCGGGATCCGTCCGCCCGGTGATCGTCGAACCCGGGGAACTCCCCCGGGAGGGGGAGCGGCCCCTCATCCAGGACGATCAGCCCAGTCTTCCGGAAACGCCACAGAGCTCTGACGACTGTTCGTCGCTCGATGAGCTTCGGTCTCGCCACATAGACTGGGAGGACGAGTGATGCTCACGCCACCCAGCTTTCACGACAAGCGCCTTTCAAAAACGGAGAGGGCAGAGGTCGCGCTGAAGTCGCCGGCCGAACGGCAGCGCATGATTGAGACCTTGCTTGTGCGCTATCCGCGCCACCGGGCGATGTCGAAGTTCATCGCAAGCTTCCACCGCCCGGTGAAGGATGGAACCCACGATCACGGCCACATCGGTGTCCTTCTCGGCGCGACGCGATCGGGTAAATCGTGGGTCCTGCGCGATTATATGTCAGCGTTCCCGGCCGTGCAGACTGACGGGATCGTCGAGAAGCCCGTCCTCTTCATCACCGTCATGGATGATATGGCGGCACACGACGTGATCCGGTCGACTTTCCTGGCGCTCGGCTACCTGTCCGTACCGCACATTAAGACCGATGCCCTCATGGCGATGGTCATCGAGGCGTTGCCTGACCATGGCGTCGAGCTGATCATCTTCGATGATGTCGACAATGCGCTGAAGTCCCAACGCACCGGCTACGCGAAGAAGATCCTCGCATTTATCAAAGGTATCCTCGACAAGGATTGCTGCAACATCCTCTGTGCCGGTCGCAGCGAGCTCTACCGGATCCTGGCTGGCGCAGAGCAGATCAAGGGTCGCGGAGGACTCAAGCAAGCCGTCCTCGAACCCTATCGCTGGCAGTTTCGCGAGGAACGAGAGCAAGTTCGGTTGCTTCTGGACGAGATCGACGAGCGCCTGCCCTTCGCCCGGAAGTCCGGCCTCGCGGACCCTGATCTCGCCGCTCACCTCTACGCGGTGTCGGGCGGGGTCATCGGCCAGATGATGAACTACATCGAGCCGGCGGCCTACGAAGCGATGAATGATCGCGCCGACCGGATCGAACGGGATCACCTCATCCACGTGGCCAAGAGCCTGATGGCTCCAGGGACCTCCTTCGTCCCGTTCCGCGACAAGGTCGATCCGCAACGGCTGATCGACGAGGCGACCGAAAAGGAGATGCAGGCGCGTGAGGACAAGGTGGCCGGGCGTCTGAGAAATCCATTCTCGAAAACGCGAAAAGGGGGATTCCGGTGACCGAGCATCCCTCAACGCGCTTGCCCGTGAGGCGCAACTTCTTCTCGCGCTGGGATGAGCCAGCCGAATTCGAACCCGCCCATGCTTACTTCTCACGCATGGCCGGTCGAAATCTCCAGACCAGCGCTCGCGTGTTTGCCGAGGAAATGGGCCTCGACGGACGGCATCTGCCAGCGGCGGACTGCCTCGACGCCGTCAGGCATCTGCCACTCAAGGGCATGGACGGGCTCGTGGCAGCGACCCCCGTCGTCACGCCGTGGACGGTCCAGTTTCTCGGCCAGACCTTTCGGCGTCGGCACTGGTCCGGCGAAGAGCCGCGGTGGTGCCCCGGCTGCATCGCCGAAAGCGCGCACTATCGCGTCTATCACGGGCTGATCGACTTTACGGTCTGCCCGCTCCACGGCTGCCCGATCGAAGTCGCGACCGGGGGCGAAAACTCCCTGTCGTGGCGGCATCCGACGATGGCGCACACCCCAGACGGGACGCCCGTCGGCCGTCCCTCGCGTCGGCATGCCGAACCGTTGGAGAGTTTCGAGCGATGGCTCCTCGGCCAGCTCGGGGTTCTCCCACCTTTCACGGTGCCGATCCTCAAGGATGTTTCCCCCGCCAAAGCGATCGACACCGTCCTCCTCCTCGGTCGTGCCGCCGCCTGCGGATGGTCGAGGACCGCGCCGAGGATCGGGCAAGACGGACTGACCCGCCAATCGGTCGTCGCGGCTGGATTTGCCGTGCTGACCGGAGGTACTGCCGCCATCGAGGCCCTGTTCGAGCGACTGGCCGCCGAAGCGACCGGACGGACGGGGCCGGGGCATCGACGGTGGGGCCTCAACCACAGCTATGGCTGGCTGTTTCAAGCCGTCCTGTACGGCCACCGTTCGAGCACCGTCATCGGCGCGGTGAAATCCGCTGCGATGACCGTCGCCATGCGTCGCGGCGTGTTCGCGCGGTCGACCACCGCCACCAATGCCGTGACGCTCGAGCCGAACTTCCTCCATCGCGACGAAACGGCTCTCCTGGCCGGATTACAGCCGCGCTTGGTAGACAAGATCGCGGCACGCATCGGGATCTACCCCAACGTCCAGGGCGGGCGGTTCGTGATGTACGCGCGCCCCGATGCGGTGCGCCTCCAGCGTGAAATCGAAAAGTCTCTGCCCCGACAGGCCGCGATCGCATTCCTCGGGATCAAGCGCGCGGAGTTCGATGCGATCGAGGCTTGGGGATCCCTACGCCCCCTCTGTCGCCTGGGCGGAGGAACGAGGTCCCACGACCGCTTCCGCCCGGTCGAACTGGAAGCGCTCATCCCGATGACGCCAGATCTCGCTGCCGCGAAAGGGCCCATCCTGACGTGCGCCGCCTTCGCGACCGAAACCGGTCTGACGGTCACAGAGGTGATCCTCGCGATCGTACGCCGCATGATCGTGCCGGTCGCACGAGATACGACATCGCCGGGCTTCGTCGGTCTCCGCCTCGATCCACGGGACGTTCCCCGCTTCGCAGAAATCGAGATCCGCGTCCTGCGGCGCGGGGGGCGTGAGCGGAAGCCGAGCAAGGCTCAAGGCCTTCCCAATTGCGATGCCGCCACGATCCTCGGCGTCGGCATCATCACCATCCAATCGATGGTGCAACAAGGCATCCTGCGCGTGCTACCCGGTGCCGTTGGGTCACGGCCCCGGATCGACGCGGATTCGCTCGAGGCGTTCCGCACCACGTACGCGACGGCCGCCGAGTACGCGAGCGTCCTGGAATGCCCAAAGAGCGATGCCATGCGTCGCCTCCAGAGCCTCGGGATCGCGATCCATGTCCGACCTTTGGGCGAACGCAGCAGTGTGTCGGCCTTCGTCGAGCGTCGAGCGGTCATGAACGCGCTGGGCTTCGACATCGATCCGCTGGCTCAGGACGATGCAGGATGGAAGGGGTTCTGGCGGAACTTCAGTGAGGACCTCGCGCGCCGCAAATCGATCTTCCGCTTGGCGACGCTCTCGGACGGGCCCGAGGCCCGCCTCATGTCGGGAGATCGAAGAACCTCCTGCACCATCCGAGTCCAAGTGAAGGCACACTCGCAGCACGATCAGCAGCCTCCAGCCGATGGCGATGTGCTGCCAAACCGCGCAAGTTGGAAGGAGCTCTATCCGCGTATTGAGGCCTTAGCGTACAAACGGCGTGCTGGAGCGACCGATATCTCGGCAGATATCTGTCACGTCAAAAAACAGAATATCGAGCTTCTCTTAGTTTCATCCAAACACAGGGCGCAGAAACGCTACGACTAGCGATTCTTTTTGCCGCCATCATACCGCCTTTATTGCCAATATTGGCGGGCTAAATACTGTGTTTGCGACTGATGTACGTGGAAGCTCCATCATGAAACAAAAATGTATAAAGTGCCAAACCGTCCAAGTCGTGATGGCGAGCAAGCAGGTCTGCCTCGCCTGCTCTGTGTTCATCACACATGTCTGCCCGGGTTGCCATGAAACCGTGTCTGGAAGCGGTCGGGGTCCCTGCTACCCATGCCGCCATCGCCTGGGCTGTGAAAGCCAGATCGCCACAGAGACAGCTACGATCCCACACTTGTGGCTTCGCGATCTGTTCACCGCCTTCTGCAAGAATGAATGCGTTCCGGTGGTCGAGGATGGCTCCAGAGACCTCATCGCCCGCGCCGCAGCAGCATGCCGGCGCATCGCGGATGGACACCCTAACCCTGCAAGCCTGACGATAGAGACGGTCTATGCCGCTCTCGGCGTAGAAGATCTCCGCCGCGTCGCCCCCTTCATCACATACATGGCCGACCGAGGCATCGTGGATTGGGATCGCTCCCGGCTTCAGGCCCTGATCCAGTTTGACCGCGTCGCGGCGATCCTGCGCTCGCATGACGCGAGCCCCTATGCCGACTTGTTGCATCGGTATCGCGATAACCTGGCAATCCGCGACCGAAAGCCGATCACGCAGGGGAGGGCACTCACGGCTGCCATCGCTCTCCTCTCAGAACTCAAGGGCGCACCGCTCGCAGAGTTAAGCGGACGCCACATCACGAGCAGCCTTCGTCGTCATCCCAAGAACCGACCTTTGCTGGCCGACTTTCTCCGTTTCATCGCGGATCAAGGCGGTCCTCGTTTGAACCCGCGAAGATCGCGTGCCGGTGCTGTGATGGCCCCGGACCAGAAGCAGCAGATCGACACCGAAGCGTGGCGCACTCGCTTGGACAAGCCGAGAAGCAAGGTCGAAGCGATGGCGCTCATCGCAGCGCTCATCGCGCACACAGCAGATCTATCGGTTGGTTCCGTGCTGACGTGAGCTATGCGGGAGATTGGGTGACGACGGTGTGTTGAAGGCGGCGTATCGAGGCGGGTGTCGAAGCCTGCCAGAACCTCTCAGCGAGAGCGATACGCCATGGAGACACCTACCAACATCGTCCGG
>NZ_JBNHES010000013.1:0-144735 GCF_050591105.1 Methylobacterium endophyticum | reverse complement strand
TTGGGGGAGGGGAGCGCCGTATCCGGAAAGGGCGCTCCCCTCACCCGACCCGCTACGCGGGCCACCCTCTCCCGCGGAGGGGAGAGGGAGGACGCCCCCCCCTTCGCACGCTCCCGCAACGGAAAAGGGCGCCCCGAGGGCGCCCTTCCTGCGTCGTCGCCGCATACGGGCGGCGGATCAGTACTTGCGGACCAGCGGGGCCGGCGGCGGGGCGGCCGGCTCGCCGAAGACGTAGCGGAAGCCCACCGAGACGATGTTCGCGCTGGACTCCACCAGGCCCGCATAGGCGATGCTCTGGCCGAGCGCGTTGCGCACGTTGTAGTCGCGCCCGGCGCCCGCGAGGATCGAGGCCTTGTCGACGAACAGGTGCTGGTAGCCGATGTTGAGGGTCAGCTTCTCGTTCCAGCGGTAGCTGGCGCCCACCGAGAGGCCGACACGGTCGTTGTCGGGCAGGCGCACGGAACGGTTGGAGAAGTCGATGGGCGACTGCTCGTAGGAGACGCCGCCGCGCAGGGTGAGCACCGGCGACCAGTCGTACTCGGCGCCGACCGAGTAGGTGTAGCCGTCCTTGTAGTTCAGCGGCAGCGACGTCACCGGCACGCCGAGCGCGTTCGAGACGATGCCGATATTGCCGAGCCGCGACCACTGATCCCATTCGAAGCCGACGCTGGCGCGCAGCACCGGGGTGATGACCTGGGTGATGCCGGCGCTGATCTTGTCCGGCGTGTTGAGCTTGGCCTTCACCGGGCCGCCGGCGGCGGCGAGCGCCAGCAGCGGCACGCCGATGGAGCCGTCGATGTCGTGATGGACGGAGGAGCGGTAGCCGACGCCGAGCGTGGTGCCGGTGGGGGCCGTGATCAGCGCGCCGGCGGTGAAGCCCACGCCCCAGGATTCGCCCTTGATGAAGCTGCTCGGCAGGCCGGCGGCCGGCAGGAGCGGCGTCAGCGGCACGGCCTGGCGCAGGGTCAGGCGGAAATACTCGATGTTCGGGCCGGCGGCGAGGGAGAGCCACTCGTTCACCTTGAAGCCGATCACCGGATTGAAGGCGAGGCTGAAGATCCGGTTCGAGCGGCCGTAGGCCTCGCCCGCCCAGACGTTGCGGGCCTTGGTGACGAGACCGAACGGCGCGCCGGTCTGAAGGCCGATCCAGATCCGGTCGGTGAGCTGGTAGGAGGTCGCGCCCGCCGGCACCACCGCGCCCTGCCCGATGTCGCCGCTGTCGCCGAGGCCGGCGAAGGCGGCGCTGGTGCCGGGCTGCGTGCGGATACGCGACTCGAGCCCGATATAGGAGATGTTCTGCTCGCTGACCCAGCCGGGACGCATGGTCACCGTCGCCGGGTTCCAGAAGATGGAGGAGACGCCGCCCGCGCCCGAGGCCATGCCGGCGAAGGCCATGCCCTGGCCGATGGTGCTCTGCTCGCGGATGCCGAAGGCGCCCGCCTGGGCCTCGAGGGCGCCGAGCGTCAGGGCGCCCAGCGAAGCGCCCGCCAGAGCGAGCGTACGGAAATTCCCCATCATGACGAGACCAGCCCTTTGTTATGCGGTGTCGATTCCCCGTCCCCACGGCGGGCGCGGCACCTTCGATTCTCACTGTGCCTTTATTCTGGAATTCGATCAATCCCGAGGCTATTTTTGAAATACTTCGAGCATTGCTTTGTCTATACAGCTTTTGAGCGGGTTTCTGATCAGATCATCGATCGATTGCGCGCTCCGACGAGATTCGTTCACATCTGAACTGTCGTCTGCATTGTCGCGGTATCTCGGGGCAGCGCGCGGACCGGCACTTTTGCGCCGTTCGTGTGGGATTCCGGCAACATGGTTCCGACGCTCCGGCGCTTGACCCGGCCCCGCTCTCGCCCACCTTCGAGCATCGGACCCTGTGCGAGCACGGCGAAGGAGCCGATTGCGATGAAACTCATCCGCCACGGCGCGAACGGCGACGAGAGACCCGGCCTGGTGGATGCCGGCGGAACGTTGCGCGACCTGTCCGGCCTGGTGCGCGACATCGCGGGCCCGGCCCTGTCGCGCGAGTCGCTCGACCGGCTGAGACGGCTCGATCCGGAAAACCTGCCGGCCCTGCCCGCCGATACGCGGCTCGGCCCCTGCGTCGGCGGCACCCGGCACGTCGTGGCCGTGGGGCTGAACTACAAGGATCACGCGGCCGAGGCCGGCATGGCGATCCCTTCGGAGCCGATCCTGTTCGGCAAGGCGCCCTCCTGCCTGTGCGGCGCGAACGATCCGCTGATCCTGCCCAAGGGCTCCGCCAAGACCGACTGGGAGATCGAGCTCGCCATGGTGATCGGCGCGCGCGCCTCCTACGTCCATGCCAACGAGGCGCTCGACTACGTCGCCGGCCTCTGCATCATGAACGACGTGTCCGAGCGCGAGTGGCAGCTCGAGCGCGGCGGCACCTGGAGCAAGGGCAAGGGCTGCCCGACCTTCGGACCGCTCGGCCCCTGGCTCGTGACCCTCGACGAGGTGCCCGACCTCAAGGCGCTGGGCATGCGGCTCGACCTCAACGGGGAGCGCATGCAGACCGGCTCCACCGCGACGATGATCTTCGATCTCGCGCAGATCGTCGCCTACGTCTCGCATTTCACCATGCTGGAGCCGGGCGACGTCATTACCACCGGCACGCCGCCGGGCGTCGGCATGGGCAGGAAGCCGCAACGCTTCCTCAAGAGCGGCGACGAACTCGTGCTCGCCATCGACGGGCTCGGCGAGCAGCGCCAGACCGTCATCGCCTTCGACGACTGGACCGCCAAGGTCGCCGCCGGGGAGCCGACGAACTGAGGGCATCGCGCCGGCTTGATTTTCGCGCCCGGATTCGCCTCATGGGGCCATGAGTTCGAGCCCCTCCGCCACCGCCCCGTCCCAGAAGCCCGCGATCCGCCACGACTGGAGCGTGGCCGAGATCCGGGCGATCCATGACATGCCGCTGCTCGACCTCGTGTATCGGGCGGCGGAGGTTCATCGGGCCCATAACGACCCGGCCGACATCCAGCGGGCCTCGCTCCTGTCGATCAAGACCGGCGGCTGCCCGGAGGATTGCGCCTATTGCCCGCAATCGGCCCATCACAAGGAGGCCAAGCAGCCCCGCGAGCGCCTGATGGCGGTGGAGGCGGTGCTTCAGGAGGCCGCCGCCGCCAGGGCCGCCGGGGCGCACCGCTTCTGCATGGGCGCGGCCTGGCGCCAGCCCAAGGACGGGCCGGAGTTCGACGCGGTGCTGTCCATGGTGCGCGGCGTACGGGCCATGGGGATGGAAGCCTGCGTGACGCTCGGCATGCTCTCGCCCTCCCAGGCGCAGCGTCTCGCCGAGGCCGGGCTCACCGCCTACAACCACAATCTCGACACCGGCCCGGACTTCTACGGCGACATCATCTCGACGCGCACCTACGAGGACCGGCTGAACACGCTCGCGAACGTGCGCGAGGCCGGCATCGGCGTCTGCTGCGGCGGCATCGTCGGCATGGGCGAGGGCGTCACCGACCGGGCCGCGATGCTTCAGGTGCTGGCCAACCACGCCCCACACCCGGAGAGCGTGCCGATCAACGCGCTCGTCGCGGTGGAGGGCACGCCGCTCGCCGGCACCCCGCCCATCGATCCGCTCGATTTCGTGCGGATGTGCGCCACGGCGCGCATCGTCATGCCCAAGGCCCGCGTGCGCCTTTCGGCCGGCCGCAAGTCCCTGACGCGGGAGGCGCAGGTGCTGTGCTTCCTCGCGGGCGCCAACTCGATCTTCTACGGCGAGCGGTTGCTGACCACGGCCAATAACGGCGAGGACGAGGACGAGGCGCTGCTCGCCGATATCGGCATCGCCGTGGAGCGCCCGGCCGCCCTGGCGGCGGCCGAATAGTCAGCCCTCGCGGACGGCCTCGGCGATCCTGTCGGGCAGCGCTATCCTGAAGCAGGCGCCCTTCTGGGACTCGTCGAGGGTCAGGGTGCCGCCGTTCAGCGTGACGAGCTCGTGCGCGATGGCCAGCCCGAGCCCGGCGCCTCCGGCGCGTCCGCAGCCCTGGAACGGCGAGAACAGGTGCTCCTTCGCCCGCCGCGACAGGCCGGGTCCGTTGTCGCGCACGACGATCGTCACCTGTCCCGACCCGACGCCGCCCTCGCGGACGGCGAAGACCGTGACCTCGGGAGCGGCCACCGGCGGCAGGGCGGTATCGAGGGCCTGCACGGCGTTGCGCACCAGATTGGCCAGCGCGCGGGCGAGCTGGTCGGGATCGGCGCAGACCTGGAGCCCGGACGGCGCCTGGATGCGGACCGCGACGCGGGTGCTCGTGGCGAGCCCGGCGATGTCCGGCAGCTCGGCCAGGATCGGCGCCAGCACCGTGAGGCGGCGCTGCGGGTGGCGCTCCGTGGCCCGGCCATAGGCGAGGGTCGCCTCGCAGAAGCGCACGGCCCGTCCGAGCGTCGCGACGAGGCGCGGCGCCACGCGCTGCGCGTTCGGATCGGACGGGTCGCCGAGCCGGTCGCCGAGGAGCTGCGCGGCGGCGAGCAGGTTGCGCAGCTCGTGGTTGATCTTGCTCACCGAGAGGCCGAGCTCGGCGAGCCGCCGCTTCTCGCGCAGCTCTCCGGCGAGCGCCCGCTGCATCCGCGCGAGCGCGATCTCGGCGTCCCCGATCTCGTCGGAGCGGCTCGACGGCCGCACGATGCGCGCGGCCTCCTCGGGGGCCTCGGAGAAGGCGGTGATGTTGTTGGCGAGCCGCCGCACCGGATGCACGATGACGTATTGGAGCGCCACGAAGACGAGCCCGGCGGCAGCGGCAGCGACGGCGAGCGAGGACAGCAGCAGCCGGGTCGAGAACTCCATCACCGCCGCGTGCAGCGGCGCCTCGCTCACCAGCATCTCGACGAAGTCGTAGCCCTCCTTGCCCGGCCCGATCACCCGGATCGGCACGTCGGACGGCGCGCTCAGCGTCCGCCAGGTTCCCCCGAGGGAGCGCCACCAGGTGCTGGTGCGCAGGTCGAGGGTCTCGGCGACCGCCGTCGGCATCGGCTCGATGGACAGGAGCGTGCTGGTCTCGCCGTCGCGGACCACGATGGCCCGCGCGCCGACGCCGGCGAGGAGACGGGCGGCGAGATCCTCGGAGACGACATGCGTCGGCGCGGCGTCGAGCACGAGGGCGGCAATCTGCGCGGCGGCGATGCGGTCGGAGAGCCAGCTCAGGCGGTAGTTCGCCACGGCGGGCACGTAGACCAGCACCTCGCAGATCGCGACGAACACGACGGTGACGAGGAGGAGCCGCCAGGACAGGCCGATACGCGGCCGCGACGGCCAAACGACGGCCGTGGGCAGCGCCGGATCGGCCGGCAGGATGGTGGCGCTGGTCAGCTCCGTGTCGGCCATGTTCCGATGCCCATTCGGACGTTCTCGAAGGCGTCTCGTCCCCGCGCAGCGCCGACCGACCATACGCGACGGAAATGTTTCCGATCCGATACTTCGTTACGCGTGCCGCGCGCGTCCGTCGAGAGCGGTTCGCGGCGGCGATCTACCGGGACGGGCCGGACCGGCGCGCGAGGTAGCGCCGAAGCAGCGCGCTCGACAGCGCGAAGAGGGCGAGCAGGCCGAGCCCCGCCACCATCTTCGGCGTGACGAGGCTCCCCAGGCTCAGCGCGTTCTCGCAGCCGAGCCCGCCGGCCGCGAGGCAGGCGGCCCTGGCGCTCTCGTGCGAGGCGACGACGTCCTCGATGCCCGCCCCCGTGGCGGCATAGACGAAGGCTCCCGGCAGCAGGCCGAGGAAGGTCGCGAGCACGAAGGTCCGGCGGGGCACGCCGAAGGCGGCGGGCGCGAGGTTCGTCACCCAGAACGGAAACAGCGGCAGCAGGCGCAGGAAGGCCACGTAGGAGAAGGCGTCCCGCCGGAAGCCCTCCGCCAGCGCCGCGAGGCGCGGGCCGGACCGGCGGCGCATCAGGTCGCCGACCGGCCCCCGGCCGATGGAGAAGACGATGGCCGCGCCCGTCGTCGCCGAGACCACCGCCAGCAGCGCCCCCGTCACGATGCCGAACAGGAAGCCGCAGAACATCGTCAGCACGAGGGAGGCCGGCACGGACAGCACCACCGCGCAGACATAGAGCAGCCCGGCGACCACGATGGCGCGGGCGCGATCCGCCTCCACGAACCCGTGCAGCCACGCCCGCGAGGCGAGCAGCCGGTCGAGGCTGAGCAGGTGATAGGCGCCCGACGCGACCACCGCGACGGAGGCGCAGGCCAGCAGCGCCAGCGGCAGCCAGCGCAGCGCCGCGCGCAGGCGAGGGTCGCGCGTCACCCGGCCTTGCGCATCCGCAGGATCTTGAAGAATCCACCGGGGAAGGTCGGCGCCACGCCGATGAAGGTGACGCCGTTACGGCGCGCCCAGGCCTCGATCCGGGTGGACTTGAAATCGGAGGACCAGCCGATCTTGGTGCAGATCGGCGCCACGATCTCCTCGACGCGGGCGACGGGGCCGTCCGTCTGGCCGAAATGGTTGGCGAGCACGATCTCGCCGCCCGGACGCACCACGCGCAGGAACTCCGAGAGCGCCGCCTCCGGGTCCGGCACCAGGGTGATGAGGAACTGCGCCACCACCGCGTCGAACGACGCGTCGGCATAGCCGAGATGGCAGACGTCCATCACCTGAAGGCCGCGCACATGGGTCAGCCCCTTGCGGCGGACCTTGGAGCGGGCGCGCTTCAGCATGTCCTCGGAGAGGTCGACGCCGCAGACGAAGGCGTCGCGCGGATAGTAGCCGAGGGACAGCCCGGTGCCGACGCCGGCCTCCAGGATGCGCGGCCCGCAGGCCACCGCCGCCTCGACGGCGGCGCGGGCGGCGGGCTCCGTCAGCTTGTCGTAGACGATGTCGTAGACGGGCGCCCAGCGCGCGTAGGCCTTGCGCATCAGGGCGGTCGTGGGACCGGCCTCCCGCGGCTGCTCGCTCAGCATGTCGTCCTCGGTGCTTTTCGATGAGGGGAGAAGGGGTTCAGGCGGCTTCCCGCGCCTGCTCGGCGCCGAGACGGCGGATGGTGCCGCCCCCGAGCACGCGGGCGCGGGGACCGTCGTCGGCGTAGATGACGCAGGCCTGACCCGGCGAGACGCCGTCCTCCGGCACCTCCAGCACGGCCTCGGCCTCGGTTCCGGAGGGGTCGCAGGTCAGGCGCGCGGGCCTCGGCTCGCGGGTGGAGCGCACGCGCACCGAGACCGGCAGGTCCGCAACCGCGCCCGCCGGCTCGGAGCCGAGCCAGTTGAGATCGGCGATGCGGACGCGATGCGTGGCAAGGGCGTCCTTGGGGCCGACCACGACGCGGGCGGCATCGGGCTCCAGACGCACCACGTAGAGCGGCTCGCCGGTGGAGAGCCGCAGGCCGCGCCGCTGCCCGATGGTGAAGTTCAGGACGCCCTCGTGGCGGCCGAGGGAGCGCCCGTCGAGATGGACGATCTCGCCGGGCACCGCCGCGTCGGGGCGGAGCTTGGCGATCACGTCGGCATAGCGCCCCTGGGGCACGAAGCAGATGTCCTGGCTGTCGGGCTTGTCGGCCACCGCGAGGCCGAGGTCGCGGGCCAGCCGCCGCGTCTCGTCCTTGGGCAGCTCGCCCAGCGGAAAGCGCAGGAAGTCGAGCTGCTCCTGCGTCGTCGCGTAGAGGAAGTAGCTCTGGTCGCGCGACGGATCCAGCGCCCGGTAGAGCGCGCGCCGGCCCGTCCCGTCGACGGCGCGGCTCGCCACGTAATGGCCGGTGGCCAGCGCGTCCGCGCCGAGGTCGCGGGCGGTGGCGAGGAGGTCGCGGAACTTCACCGAGCGGTTGCACTCGACGCAGGGGATCGGCGTCTCCCCGGCGAGGTAGCTGTCGGCAAAGCGGTCGATCACGCTCTCGCGGAAGCGGTCCTCGTAGTCGAGCACGTAATGCGGGATGCCGAGCCGCTCGGCGACGCGACGCGCGTCGTGGATGTCCTGCCCCGCGCAGCAGGCGCCCTTGCGATGCGTCGCGGCGCCGTGGTCGTAGAGCTGGAGCGTGATCCCGACGACGTCGTAGCCCTGGCGCGCCAGCAGCCCGGCCACCACGGAGGAATCCACCCCGCCGGACATGGCGACGACGACGCGCGTCTCGTGCGGCGCCTTCGGCAGGTCCAGGGAATTGGCGGCGAGCGGGTTCATCGGACCGAGACGTGGGACCGGGGCTTGGGACCGGGGCTTGGGACCGGGGCTTGCCGGCCGCGCGGCTTGAGATCGCGACCGTCTTGCGCGTCTCTATAGTGTCTGCGGCGGCGGAGTTCCAGCGAGACCCGCGCAGGGCCGCCTCCGAGCACGCGGGGGGCCGGGACCCGGCAAATCGTGCCGGCCGGCGGGCAGATTCGGCCGGAGGCGGTTTCCCCTGATCGGAAAATCTCTTTCCTTTCAAAATCTTGCCGGTGGCGCGCCGCTTGCTCGACAGGGCGTCGAGGAGCTTTTTGATGGCGCTGTCGTCGAACGATACGGTCGATCCCTTCGCGCAGGGGCGCCTTCTGGCGCTGGCGAAGACGCGCGATCTCGCGCGGACCCGCGCCGCCGACGCCGCCACGCAGCGGTTTTCCTTGGAATCGTCGCGGACCGCCGCCCGCAGCGACGCGCAGCGCGCCGACACGGCCCGGACCGCCCGCTCGGACGCGGCGGACCGGGCGGCCGCGAAGGGAACCGCCCCCAAGCCGGCGTTCGTGCGGGATCGCGCCGCGAGCCCGGCGGCGACCGCGACCCCTCCGGCCAAGGGCGCCTCCCCCTCCGCCGGACCGGGCGCGGCCAGGCAGGCTTCCGCCTCCTCTGCCCCGGCTGCCGCGCAGGCCAGGCCCGCCGCGAAACCCGACGCCGCCGACGCGACGACGCCGGAAGCGGCGCTGGCCGGCGAGGCTCAGGCGACCCTGGCAGCGGAGGTCGACGGCATCGACGACGAGACGAGCGAGGACGAGGCGAGCGACACGGCGTCGGCCGCCGCCGGCGAGCCCGCCCCGACGCTCCTCGCCCCGACGCCGCCAGCGACGCGCTCAGCCGCGACGACGTCGGCGGAAGGCGAGGAGGCGGCGACGGCCGTCACCGCAGGCTCGGCCAGGACGATGCTCGGTGCTGTCATCGAGGGCATCACGGGGGACAAGGATGCCCAGGGCGACGATTCCCCGGCGGAGACCGGGTTCGCCGCCTCCCTGCCGGACGCCACCGGCCCCATGGCTCCCGCCGACCTCGCCCCGGCGCGCGGCGGGGTCGCGGCGAGCACGGCGACCGCCCATGCCGCGCCGGCCGCCGCGGCCCAGGCCGGCCCGCCGCCGGTGCCGATCGGGCAGGTGCCGCTCACCATCGGGCTGCGCTCGCTCGCCGGATCGAGCCAGTTCGAGATCCGCCTCGACCCGCTCGAGCTCGGGCGCATCGACGTCAAGCTCGACATCGACAAGGATCGCGGCACCGTCGCCACCCGCATCGTGGTGGAGCGCCCGGAGACCCTGGCGCTGCTCCAGCGCGACGCCTCCCAGCTCCAGCAGGCGCTCACCCAGGCCGGGCTCGACCCGAGCGCCGCCGGCATCGACCTGTCGCTGCGCGGCCAGGGCGCCGACGCAGGCACGGGGGACGGCGGCCGCAGGGACGCCCAGGCCGGCGGTCCGCGCCGGCCCCTCGCCGAGACGACCGACACACGAAACGCCCTCGACGCCGTTCCCCTGCGCTCGCTGCGCGGCATCGGCAGCCTCGACATCAGGATCTGAAGGACATCGCCATGGCCTCGGGCATCAGCAGCCTCACAAGCGCCGCGACCTCGTCGGGGTCGAGCACGTCGAGCACGGACAGCCAGCAGATCGCGGGCAACTTCACCCAGTTCCTGACCCTGCTGACGACGCAGCTCAAGAACCAGAACCCCCTCGACCCGATGGACACGAACCAGTTCACCCAGCAGCTCGTGCAGTTCGCCGGGGTCGAGCAGCAGCTCAAATCCAACGACCGGCTCGACTCGATCCTGACCAACGCCAAGGCGTCGAGCGCGGCGGCCGCGACGGGCTTCGTCGGCCAGACCGTCACCGCCGACGGCAAGACCGCCACCCTCAAGAGCGGCTCGGCCAGCTGGAACCTCACCGCCTCGCGCGCCGCCGCCAAGGCGACGATCACGATCCTCGATTCGAAGAGCAACGTCGTCGGCACGTTGTCGAAGGCGCTCACCGCCGGCTCGCAGACCCTGAGCTGGGACGGGCGCAACGCCGCCGGCCTTACCTCCAGCGACGGCCAGTATTCGATCAAGATCGACGCCTACGACGCCACAGGCGGCAAGGTCAGCGTGGATACCTCGGTCTCCGGCACGGTCGACAGCATCGATCTCAGCGGCAGCGAGCCGGTCCTGGCTATCGGTACGTCCAAGGTGCCGATCTCGAGCGTCCGCTCCATCGGATCAGCGTTATCCACATGATCCAACCAAGAATCCCCCTGTGGGATGGAATCGAGACAACGCAACCGGTCCGCTTCAAACTCTTTTAAGCGGCCCCCAGTACGGTCCAACTCGACTGGTCAGTCGAGTGTAGAGCGTATCATGACCGAACCCCACCGCCCGAGAGTGAAGTACGTCATCGGGCCCGATGGCAGCCCTCTCACCATCGCCGACCTGCCCCCGACCTCGACCCGCCGCTGGGTCATCCGCCGCAAGGCCGAAGTGGTCGCGGCGGTGCGCGGCGGCCTCCTCAGCCTGGAGGAGGCGTGCCAGCGCTACACCCTCACCACCGAGGAATTCCTGAGCTGGCAGTTCTCCATCGACCAGCACGGGCTGGCCGGCCTGCGCACCACGCGCATCCAGCACTACCGGCACTGATCCGGCAGAGCGCGCGCCCCGCGCGGGCATGCCCCGAGCGGACCTTGTCGAGAGCCGCGCCCGTCAGCCACGGGCGCGGCTCTCGCCGTTTCGGGCCCCCACGATCGCGGGCGCCGTTAACCACCCGCTAACCACGCACCGGGCAGATTTTGCCGAGCGCGAGCGGGCCGTCGGCCGCGCCGCTGCGGGTGGGTGCGTCTGAGCCGTGAAACCGGTCCTCGATCTGGTGACGAAGCTGGGGCCCGGACGGCTCGCCGCCATGGCGGCGGTGACGCTGACCCTGATCGGCTTCTTCGCCTTCGTGATCCTGCGGGTGTCGCGCCCCGACATGGGCGTGCTCTTCGCCGACCTGTCGATGCAGGACTCGTCCTCCGTCATCAAGGACCTCGACGCGCGCGGGATCGCCTACGAGACGCGGGGCGATGCCGGCCAGACCATCCTCGCCCCACGCAAGGACCTGGCGCGCCTGCGCATGGACCTCGCCGGCAAGGGCCTGCCGACCCAGGGCGGCGTCGGCTACGAGATCTTCGACAAGGGCGACGCCTTCTCCTCCACCAACTTCGTCCAGAACGTGAACCACCTGCGGGCGCTGGAAGGCGAGCTCGCCCGCTCGATCCGCGCCATCGGCCGGGTGCAGCAGGCCCGCGTCCATCTGGTGATGCCCGAGCGGCGCCTGTTCGAGCGCGACCGCGAGCTGCCGAGCGCGGCGATCGTCCTGAAGCTCATGGGCGATCTCGATTCCGGGCAGGTCCGCGCCATCCGGCATCTGGCCGCCTCCTCGGTCGAGGGGCTGAAGCCGGAGCGGGTCTCCATCGTCGACGAGCGCGGGCGCCTGCTCGCGGACGGCGCGCGCGGCGAGGAGCCCGGCGGCGACGCCGAGGAGAAGCAGACCGCCATGGAGCGCCGGCTGCGCGCCCAGATCGAGGAGATCGTCGCCGGCATCGTCGGCCAGGGCCGGGCCCGCATCCAGGTGCGCGCCGAGCTCGACATGAACCGCATCGAGAGCCGCACCGAGACCTTCGATCCCGAGAGCCGGGTCGTGCGCTCCAGCCAGACCCGCAACGAGAGCTCCCTCACCGGGGGCGCGGAAGGTCAGGTCAGCGTCGGCAACGAGCTGCCCGGCGCGACCGGCGGCGACAAGCCTCCGTCCTCCAAGGACTCCTCGAACAAGACCGAGGAGACGACGAACTACGAGATCTCCCGCGTCACCAAGACGGAGGTGGTCGAGGGCGGCCGGATCAAGCGGCTCTCGGTGGCCGTCCTCGTGGACGGCGCCTACGTGCCCGGCGCCGATGGCAAGACGACCTACCAGCCCCGGCCCGCCGCCGAGATCGAGCGCATCGCCGCCCTGGTGCGCAGCGCGGTGGGCTTCGACAAGGCGCGCGGCGACCAGATCGAGGTGGCCAATCTCCGCTTCGCCGAGGCGCCCGCCGCCCCCGAGTTCACCGAGCCGACGCTGATCCAGTCGCTGCTGTCGCCCTCGAAGGAAGACGTGCTGCGCATGGTGGAATTGTCCGTGCTCGCCCTGCTGACGCTCATCGTGCTGCTCACGGTGGTGCGGCCGCTGCTGCGCCGGGTGCTGACGGCCGATCCGCCCACCGTCGCGCTGATCGCGGCGGGTGCCGGCGGCGGTGGCGCGGCCCTGGAGGGCGCGATGGCGGGAGCGGAGGCGGCGCTGGGCCCGCGCGACAACGCCACCGCGCGTCTGGTGGAGTTCGCCAAGATCAACGGCCAGGTCCAGGCCGAGACCGTGCAGCGGGTGGTCGACATGGTGCGCGCCAGCCCGGCCGAGACGGTCGAGGTGCTGCGCAACTGGATCCAGGAAAACTGACGGGCCTCCGGGCTTCTCGACAGCGCAGCGGAGTGAGGTGAGATGGCGGCGGGTCCCTTGGCGGTAGGCGCCGTGGCAGAAGCGAAGGCGACGGCCGCGGGACAGGCGGCCTTCGCCGCCATGCCCGGTCCCCAGCGCGCCGCCGCCCTTCTCCTGCTGCTCGGGGAGGCCGAGGGCGCGCCGATCTGGCAGCTCCTCGACGAGGAGGAGGTCAAGAAGGTCTCGCACGCGATGGTGCAGCTCGGCTCGCTCGAGGCGGAGACGGTCGAGAAGCTCATCATCGACTTCGTCTCGCGGCTCTCCTCCGGCGGCGGTATCACCTCCAACTTCGAGCGCACGGAATCGCTGCTGTTGAAGATCTTCCCGACCGAGCAGGTCTCGGCGATCATGGCCGAGATCAAGGGCGCCTCGGGCAAGCGCGTCTGGGCCTCCATCGCCCAGATCGACCCGGAGATCCTCGCCTCGTTCCTGCGCAACGAATACCCGCAGACCGTGGCCGTCGTGCTCTCCAAGGTGCGCCCGGACTACGCCGCCAAGGTGCTCACCATCCTGCCGGAGGAGTTCGCCATCGACGTGCTCAACCGCATGCTGCGCATGGAGACGGTGCAGAAGGAGGCCCTGCGCCACATCGAGGAGACCCTGCGCGTCGAGTTCGTCTCGACCATCGCCCAGACCACGCGCCGCGACGCGCACGAATTGATGGCCGACGTCTTCAACGCCTTCGACCGGCAGACGGAAGGCCGCTTCCTCGCCGCCCTCGACCAGGGCAACCGCGGCTCCGCCAAGCGCATCCGCGAGCTGATGTTCACCTTCGAGGACCTGCTCAAGCTCGATCCCGGCAGCGTCCAGACGCTCATGCGCAATATCGACGGCGAGACCCTGCGCAAGTCGCTCAAGGGCGCCGACGAGCGCGTGCGCGGCTTCTTCATGGCCCAGATGTCGACGCGCGCGGCCAAGAACCTCACCGACGAGATGGCCTCCATGGGCCCGATCCGCCTCAAGGACGTCGACGAGGCCCAGGCCAAGATGACCGAGATCGCCAAGGACCTCGCCGACAAGGGCGAGATAATGATCTCGAAGAACAGCGGCGAGGAGGAGCTGGTCTATTGAACGCGCGCCGATTCCTCTTCGACACGGATTTCCGCCGGCCCGAGCAGAGCGGCGCCGCCGTCCAGGCCGCCGCCGAGATCGCCGAGGCCGCCGAGCAGGCCCATGCGCGCGGCGTCCAGGAAGGCCGGGCCCAGGCCGAGGCGCAGGCGCAGGCGCGCATGGCCGACGCCATCACCCGGCTCGGGCTCGCCGCCGCCGGGCTCCTCGCCCAGGCCGACGCGCGCGATGCCGAGCGCGAGGCCCAGGCCGTCGAGGTGGCCGTGATGCTGGCCCGCCGCATCGCCGGCGACGCCCTCGACGCCAAGCCGCTGGCCGCCATCGGCGAGGCGGCGCGCAGCGCCCTCCAGCACCTGCGCGGCGTGCCCCATCTCGTCGTGCGCGTCGGCGACGCCCTCGTGGACGAGACGGAGGCGCTGGTGAAGTCGCTCGCCCGCGAGCGCGGCTACGAGGGCCGCCTCGTGGTGCTCGGCGAGCCCGACCTGATGCCCGGCGACGCCCGCATCGAATGGGCGGATGGCGGCATCGTGCGCGACCGCTCCCGCATCGAGGCGGCCGTGCGTGACGCGCTCGGCCTCGCCCCCCTCCAGACCGCCTGAGACGGAAGGTCCGCGCCCCATGTCCGACGACTTCAACCTTCCCCAGCTCGGCGACGACGGCCCCGGTTTCGACGGCATCGAATCGATCCGCGACGCGCCGACGACCCCCAAGGGCGCCGGCGATCTCGAACAGGTCTTCGACGTGCCCGTCGTGGTCTCGGCGGTGCTCGGCGCCTCGCACATGCCCATCGGCGACCTGCTGCGGCTCGGCCCCGGCACGGTGCTCGAGCTCGATCGCAAGGTCGGCGAGGCCATCGACATCTTCGTCAACAACCGCCTCGTGGCGCGGGGCGAGGTGGTGCTGGTCGAGGACCGGCTCGGCGTGACCATGACCGAGATCGTCAAGGGCGATCACTGAGATCCTGCACGGGAGCCCCACGGCCCCCGGCGACATTCACGGGCCGGCTCGGCGAACGCCGCCGGCCCCCTGACGAACCGGAGTGAGGCCCATGCGGCTCCTGATGATCGGACGGCTCAACGGCGAGCTCGTCACCGCCTCGAAGATCGCCATGAGCCGGGGCGCCGCCGTCACCCAGGCGGACGGGGTCCAGCAGGGGCTCGCGGTGCTGCGCGCCAAGGGCGCCGACCTCGTCATGATCGATGTCGGGCTGCCGATCCGCGAGTTCGTGGACGCGCTGGCCAATGAGCGCATCCGCACCCCCGTGGTCGCCTGCGGCGTCGCCACCGACGCGAAGGCGGCGGTCGCGGCCATCGAGGCCGGCGCCAAGGAGTACATCCCGCTCCCGCCCGACCCGGAGCTGATCGCCGCCGTGATCGAGGCGGTGGCCGCCGACAGCCGCTCCTTCGTCTGGCGCGACGCCTCCATGGAGCGCGTCGTCAAGCTCGCCGATCAGGTCTCGCGCTCGGACGCCTCGATCCTCATCACCGGCGAGAGCGGCACCGGCAAGGAGGTGCTGGCCCGCCACGTCCACGCCAAGTCCACCCGCGCCAACAGGCCCTTCGTCTCGGTGAACTGCGCCGCCATCCCCGACGCGCTGCTCGAATCCGAGCTGTTCGGGCACGAGAAGGGCGCCTTCACGGGTGCCGTCGCGCGCCGCATCGGCCGCTTCGAGGAGGCCAACGGTGGCACGCTGCTGCTCGACGAGATCTCGGAGATGGACGTCCGGCTCCAGTCGAAGCTGCTGCGCGCCCTTCAGGAGCGGGTCATCGACCGCGTCGGCGGCACGGGCTCCGTGAAGGTCGATATCCGGGTGCTCGCCACCTCGAACCGCAACCTCGCCGAGGAGGTGAAGAAGGGCAGCTTCCGCGAGGACCTGTTCTACCGCCTCAACGTCGTCCACCTGCGCCTGCCGCCCCTGCGCGAGCGCCCGGCCGACATCCTCGAACTCGCCTCCCATTTCGCCCGCAAATACGCCGAGGTGAACGGCCTGCCGGTCCGCGCCCTGAGCCGCGAGGCGCAGGGTCTGGTGCGGGCCAATCCCTGGCGCGGCAACGTGCGCGAGTTGGAAAATACGCTCCACCGCGCCGTGCTGCTCGCCACCGGGCCCGAGATCGGCCCCGACGCGATCATGACGCCGGAGGGCGAGACCATCACTGACCGCCCCGGCCCGGCCGCCCGCGCAGCGCAGGCGGCGGAAGCGGCGACGCGCGGCCTCGTCGGGCGCACCGTGGCCGAGGTCGAATGCGACCTCATCCTCGACACCCTCGACCACTGCCTCGGCAACCGCACCCACGCGGCGAGGATCCTCGGCATCTCGATCCGCACGCTGCGCAACAAGCTCAACGAATACGTCGCGGCCGGCATCGAGGTGGCCGAGCCCGGCACCGCGCGCGCCGTCGCCGCCTACGGCTGAGCGGCTGCCAGCAGCGGCAGGAGCCGGTCGCGCGTCAGCGGAGCCAGCTCGAGCGGCCCCGGCGCGGCCGGATCGACCCAGGCGATCTCCGCGATCTCGGCCGCCGGCCGGACCTCGGCGGCGATGTCGATGCGGAAGACCTCCGCCCGCACGGTGGCGCCGGGCTCGTTCGCGGCAGGCGCCGAGAACCGGCCGAGCGGCCGCGCGCTGGCCGGATCGACGGCGAGCCCGAGCTCTTCCTTCAACTCGCGGATCAGGGCGTCGAGGGGCGTCTCGCCGGGCTCGATCTTGCCGCCGGGCTGCATGAAGGCCGTGGTTTCGCGCTTGCGCACCAGCAGCGTGCGCCCGTCCGCCCGGCGGATGAGCGCGGCGGCGATGACGACGAGCTGCGGCAAGGCGCTACCGCCGCCGTGCCGTGGACGAATGGGCCGCCGTCTGCGCGGCGAGCGCCTCGTCGAGCTTGCGCAGCGCCTCGAACCGGGCGACGTCCGCCTCCACGTCGCGGATCGTCTCCTCGATCAGGTGCTGCTGATAGGCGAAGCGCTGGTCCCCGGCGGAGGTCGCCTCGCGCTCCTGCAAGCGCTGCACCGCCTCGCGCACGACGGCATAGACCGCCTCGCGCGCGGCGCGGTCCATGCCGGGGGTGACGGCGCGGGCGACGAGTTCGGCGAAATCGGACATCGGACCTTGCGGAGAGGATATCGTCCTGGCCGCGCAGGGCTACCAGCCGCGCGGCCGCACCGGAAGCCCTACAGGCGCTGGTCGCGGATGCCGCTCAGCACGAGCGAGACCGAGCTCCAGACCACGAGGCAGCAGAAGAACGTCACCAGCAGCGCCCGCCAGCGGCGCGGATAGAGCGTGTCCGTCGGCAGCACCGGCGGCACGAAGGTGGCGAGATAGATCTGCTGCTTGCTCGCCGCGACGCGGGCGCGGTCGAGCATGGTGTTGGACGATTCGTTGAGCTTCTCGGCGATGGTGCGCTCGACGAGGAGACCCTCGTATTGCAGCAGCGCCTCGGCCATGTTCGTGGCCCCGCCCGTGGCCGGCCCCTGGGTGGTGAGCTGGTCCTGGAGCTGCTTCAACTGCTGGTCGATAGCCCCGACGGTGGCGACGAGCACCTGGATGCCGCGCGACTTCTCGTCGAGATTGGAGCCGCGCAGCACCTGGAGGTCGTTCTCGGCCTTGAACTTGTCCTTCCGCAGGCTGCTGATTTGCAGGAGGATCGACTCGGCCGACTTGATCGGGTCGATGATGCCCCAGCGGTTGCGATAGGTCTGGAGCGCGAGATGGGCGGCGCGCAGGCGCTCGGCGGTCTTCTCCGCGTCGGCCTGGGCATGGACCACCATGTCGGCCTGGGCCCGTCGCGAGATCGTGTTGATGAGCGCCTCGGAGCGGCTGATGATCTCCTTGTTGATGGTCAGCGCGTCCTGGGGCGTGAAGGCGCGCACGCTCAGCGTGATGATGCCCGAGACCGCCTCGATGCGCACGCCGATCTGCTCGCGCCAGTATTTCGTCAGCTCCTCGATGGGCTGCGGGTCGCTGTAGCGCGCCCAGAAATCGGCTTCCGAGCGGGAGAACAGCTTGGAGATGTGGAGGCTCTTGTCCAGCGCCTCGACCATGGTCTGGCTGAGGATGTAGTCGCGGACGATGAAGCTGTCCTGGCTGTTGTGCTTCTGGATCAGGCTCGTGAACTCGCCGACATTGACGTCGCCCATGGGCTCGACGTTGCCGCGCACCGCGAACTGGGCGTCGGCGATGTACTGGTCCGAGGCGATGAGGAACAGGTAGACGCCGACGAGCGCCGTCGGCAGCAGCACGAACAGGCAGATGCGCCGGATCAGCATGCGCAGGAGGCTCTGCTCCTCCGCCGGCTCGGCCTTCGCCTGGAAGCCGGGGATGCGGGTCCAGTCGATCCTCTCCCGCGCCCGGCGCAGCAGGGCGACCGCGCCCTTCTCCTCGGAGACGGGCTCGATGGTCTCGGCGTCGCGGCGCGCGTCCGGCATGGAGCGGCGCGCGATCTCGATGAGGCCGCGCAAGCCCTCGCCCTGCCTCGCCTCGTCCTGACTGACCTCGTCGACCTTCATCCGCCGCCTGTCCCGTCGCTGCCTCGTCCCGGCCTGGGCTTTCGGGACGCCGCCGGCACCGCGCGTGCCGCGTATCGAGGGCAGCCGGAGGGCCGCTGCCGGGTCGTTCCCGTGCCCTCCGATCCGCCTTCCGCCTCCCGCGTTTTTCAGCCCTTTTTAAGGCGCCGCCCCCGCGTCGATTCCCGCCGTTGCCCCGGCGCGCGGGCCGCCTTACCTCGCCCACATGGCAAACACGAAACAGGCGCGGCCCGAAACGGCGGGACGCCCCCGGACGGCGAAGGCCGGGTTCGCGGAGGTGGTGCTCGTCTGCGCCAAATGCGCCAAGCGCCAGGGCCTGAAGGCGCGCGCCGTGCGCGGCCGGGTGAAGGACGCGCTCAAGCGCGAAGGCGGCCGCAAGGTCCGCGTGGTCAAGACCGGCTGTCTCGGCCCCTGCCCGAAGCGCCATCTGGCGGTGGCGACGGGCGCCAGCGTCGCGGCCGGCCGGATCGTGCTGCTGGAGCCGGAGGCCGGCGGCGGCGAGATGGCGCGGGCCCTGCTCCCCGATTTCGGCCTCAAAGCGACGCTAGCGCCGCCGTAACCTCGTTTCTCGAACTCTCGCATCCGAGCTGTCCGTCATGAGCGCCAGCATGAGTGCCACGCCCCGCCCGCCGCCGACCGGCCGGCGTCGCTGATGGAGAGGACGGCGTCGCGCTCGTCCGGGCGGGGGATCGGCCGCGCGGTGCTGCGGCGGCTGCCGCTCGTGGGCACGCTGCTCGGGCTCGGGCTCGCCGCGTGGCTGGTGGCCACCAACGACCTCTCGGCCATCGCCGCCGCCTTCGGCCGCATCGGCATCGGCGGCCTGGTGGCGGTCGTCGCCGTGCGTGCCTGCCTGATCCTGCTCTGCGGGCTCGCCTGGGCGCGCCTCCTCGACGGACTCTCGGAGGCCGGCACGGGGGCCTTCGTGGTGCTGCGCTACGTGCGCGAGGGCATCAACACCCTGTTGCCGGTGGCTTCCATCGGCGGCGACTTCGTCGGCGGGCGCCTGCTCACCTTCTGGGGCGTGACCGGCTCCCTGGCGGCGGCCTCGGTGCTCGCCGATCTGCTGCTCCAGGCCGGCACGCAGCTCGTCTTCGCCCTCGTCGGGGTCGGGCTGCTGCACCGCCTGGAGAGCGCCCCGGCCGCCGCCCTCACCGGCTGGATGCTGCGCGCGCTCCTGGTGGCGGCGGCGGCGCTGGCGGCCTTCTTCGTGATCCAGCGCAGCGGCGCCGCCCGCGTCCTGGAGAACCGCGTCGGCGCCATCGCTCGGCGCTTCCTGCGCGACGCCTCCGGCAAGCCGCAGGATTCCGGCCCCAGCGTGCAGGACGCCCTCGACACGGTCTGGTCGCGGCCGGGGCGTCTGGCGCAGTCGGCGCTCCTCCATCTCGCGGCCTGGACCTTCGGCTCCCTCGAGATCTGGATCGTGCTCGCCTGCATCGGCGTCGAGGGCGTGACGCTCGCCGACGTGGTGGTGATCGAGGCGCTGAGCCAGGCGATCAAGTCGGCGGCCTTTCCGGTGCCGAGCGGGCTCGGCGTGCAGGAAGGCGGCTTCGTCGTGGTCGGCGCCCTGTTCGGGATCGACGCGGGCACCGCCATCGCCATGTCGCTCGCCAAGCGCGTGCCGGACGTGGCGATCGGCCTGCCCTCGCTCATCGTCTGGCAGACCATCGAGGCGCGCCGCGCCGCCTTCGCGCCCCCGGCCCCGCCGTGACGGGCGAGCCGGCGCTTGCGCCCGAGTCCCGCGCGCAGCAGGTTGCCGCCGGAATGAGCACCCCGAATCGACGTTTCCCGCGCCTGCCCAGGCGACTGCTCGCCAGGCTGCGTCCCGCCCTGCCGCTCGCCGCGATCCTCGTCGCGGCGGCCTGCACGGGCGCGACGGCGCAGAGCCTCAACGTCGATCTCGGCGCAGGCGGAGTCACAGAGCGGGCGCTGCAACTCGTCGCGCTCATCACGGTGCTGGCGCTGGCGCCCTCCGTGCTGGTGATGGCGACCTCCTTCACCCGCATCGTGGTGGTGCTCTCGATCCTGCGCTCGGCGCTGGGCACCCAGACCGCGCCGCCCAACGCCGTGATCGTCAGCCTCGCGCTGTTCCTCACCGCCTTCGTGATGGCGCCGACAGCGAAGGAAGCCTACCGCGCCGGCATCGAGCCGCTTCTCGCCAACCAGATCACGCAAGGGGTGGCGTTCGAGCGGGCCTCGGCCCCGTTCAAGACCTTCATGCTCAAGAACGTCCGCGAGAAGGACCTCAAGCTCTTCCTCGACATGGCCAAGGCGCCGACACCCGCCGGGCCCGAGGCGGTGGGATTGGAGATCGTCACCCCCGCCTTCATGATCTCGGAGCTGCGGCGGGCCTTCGAGATCGGCTTCCTGCTCTTCATCCCCTTCCTGATCATCGACCTCGTGGTCGCTTCGGTGCTGATGGCGGTTGGCATGATGATGGTGCCGCCGGCGACCGTGGCGCTGCCCTTCAAGCTGATCTTCTTCGTCCTCGTCGACGGCTGGACGCTGGTCGCCGGCTCGCTGGTGCAGAGCTACGGAAGCTAGCGGGCCGCACGAAAGGAGTTGATCGGTCGCCCGAGGTGATGGAAAAGTGATCCTCGACCTTTCGGCTCGAAATCCCGATTCAAACCGTCCCTAATAAGAATATCGTCAGAATTATTCTTCGATCCGATCTCGAACATCATCCGGCAGCCTCACGATGAGTGACCATCACAAGCACGCATCGGCCGCGGTCGCCCGGACACTGTTCGACGGGATGCCCGCCGCCGAGCGGGCGGAGGTCCAGGCCGAGGCGGACCGCGAAGGCGTCGGCGCGCTGGAGATCGTGCGCCGATCCCTCGACATCCTGATCGCCGAAACCGGCACCTCGCCCACCAAGGGACTGTCCGTCACGAGGGCGGACGACTGAGATCCGGGCCGCCGGAAGCCGTCCGGCGCTCGGCACGGATGCCCACCTCCGGCGCCGACGATAAGGAGCAGACGCGATGCATGGCCGGGTTCGGCGCGACGGGTTCATGGCGATGCCGTCCCCGATCGCGCTTGCCGTCGCGCTCTCGATCTCGGCCGCGCCGCTCGCCGCCCGCGCCCAGACCGTCGAAGACGGGTCCGACGCCGCGATCGGAAAGGCCGCCGCCGGCACCGTCCTCGATCTGATCGGCCAGCGCTTCAAGGATCTCGAGCCCAAGGTGACGGCTCTGCGCCGAGCCGACGGCTCGTGGATATGCGGCTCGGTCAACGTCAAGAACAAGGACGGGCGCTATGCCGGCGAACGCGGATTCGTGGTCGACCTGTCCAATGCCTTCTTCGGACGGGTCCCGGACGGGCCGGAGCTTCTCAACCCGCGCGCGCCGGGGTTCCAGGCCATGGAGCAGGTGAGACAGCTCTACTTCCAAATGTGCATGGATTGAGCGACGGCGGGGCGGTCGGCAGGACCGTCGCCGGGCGTCGGATCGGATGTCGCCGCCTTCAGCCCGGCGGCGTGCCTGCCGGCGCCTCCGTCGCGGCCTGCGGCTTGCCGCGCTCGGGCACGGCGTTCTCGGGGTAGCGCTTGCGGTACTCGTCGAGGAAGGCGGCGAGCGTCTGCGCCGTCGAGGCCCTCTGCGCGATCTCGCGGAAGCCGGCCGTGCGGGAGGCGTTGGGCGCCGTGAGCAGGGCGAAGGTGCGCGCATCCGCGCTCTCGGCCATGGGGTCGGCGTACTTGGCCTTCAGCCGTTCGAGCCCGATCGCCTCCGAGGACAGCCCGTAGGCGATGGCGGCGCGGATCACGTCGGCGCGGGAGGCGTCGTCGAGGGGCTTGCCCGAGCGCCAGGCGTCGCCGAGCAGCATCTCGTGGGCCTCCCCCGCCTCGCGCCAGCGCCGCGCGCCCCAGAGGATGTCGGCGCGCAGGCGCTGGGCGTCGGGCGCGTTGTCCCCCTCAAGGGTCTCGAGCGCGACGTCGGTCCGCGAGAGGTCCGAGAGCGCGCGGGCGCGCAGCAGCATGCGGGCGCGGCGCAGCTCGCCCGGCAGTTCGGGCAGGTAGGTGGAATCGAGCGCCTCCAGCGCCTTCATGGGCTGGGCGTCCATGATCCGCACCGCCGCGAGCCGCGTCGCGACGCTGGCGCGGGCCGCGCCCGTCAGGCGGTGGTCGACCTGGTGCTGGAGGAGCCCAGCGGCGGCGTCGAGCAGGTCGAGCGCCACAAGCCGGTCGGCGAGCCGCCGCACGATCTCGTCGCCGCGCCGGCCCACGGGACCGAAATCCTTGAAGTCGAAATACAGCGCCACCGCCTCGACGCCGGTCATCTGGTCGCCCAGCGGGCTGAGGAACAGGTCGTCGAACAGCGCCAGCGCCTCCGTGTGCAGCGCTCGCGCCGCCGGCGCATCCCCTGCCGCCGCCTCGGCCCGGCGCACGGCGGTGAAGGCGTCGCGCCAGCGGCCGGTCTCGCGATAGAGACTGAACAGGCCGGAGGTCATCTCCGTCTCCACCGGGCCGCCGTGCCACATCAGCATCAGGCGCTCCAGGCGCTCGACGGTGTCCTTCGCCGAGAGCTTGCCGGCGGAATGGGCGAGCATCGCCCCGCGCAGCGTCGCCGCCGCCGCCACGGGACGCTCGGCGCCCTCGGCCTGGCGCTCGTAGGCCGACAGGGCGGCGAGGGTCTGCCCGCTGGCCTCGTCGAGGCGCGCCGTCAGGTATTTCAGCATGTCGCGCTGGAGCGGCGCCGGCGAGAGCCGGTCGATGATCGCGATCTGGCGCTTGCCCATCTCGAAATCGCCGATCTCGATGGCGGCCTCCGCGACGGCCGTGCGCAACAGGGCCTGGAGATCGTCGGGGTAGCGGTCGAGCACAGCGAGACCGGCCCGCATCGCGCCGTCGGCCTCGAGCCAGAGACCGGCCTGCGCGGCGGCGTATCCGCGCCACAGGGCGGCTTCCGGGTCGCGCGCCAGCGCCTTTCCGGCCAGGAACTGCTTCGTCTCCGCGAGACGGCCCATCCGGGCGTTGCCGAGCCCGCGCAGGATGGCGACATCGCGCTGGGCGCCGAGCGCCGGATCGTCCTCGGCGGCGGCCGCGAGCACGGTCAGCGCCTCGGGGTTGAAACCGTTGGCGAGCTGGAAGCGTGCCAGCGCCAGACGCGCCGGCCCGCGCAGGGACAGCGGCTGCTCGGCGATGGCCCCGAACTGCTGGCGCATCGCCGTGAAGACGTCGCCCCGGCGGGCCTCGTCCCACGCCTTCCGGTCGATGGCGGGCTGATCGACATCGGCCGCCACCACCTCGGCCGGGCGCTCGACGGCGGACACCGCGAGCCCTCCCTCGCGCGCGATGGCCACGCCGTCGAGGTCCGGTCGCACGGTGAGGTCGTCGGCGAAGGCCAGCACGGCGACGCCGAGCCGGCTCGGCAGCAGCTCGGCATCCACGAAGCGCTGGCGCTTGGCGACACCGGCGGGACGCCGCCCGAGCGTCGTCACCACGGCGATGCGCTCTCCGTCGAGATCGAGCCAGGTCGCCGCGCCCGGATCGGGCAGCCTCACCCCGAGGGCGAAACGCCCGCCGGCGGACACGCGGTTCGCCACGAGCGCCTCGCTCGGCGACAGGCTCTCCCCGGCGAGGAGCTCCCAGCCGGCCGGCGCCGCGAGCGGACCCACGGGGAGCAGGTCGAGCAGCTTGCCGGCGGGGGCCGGGAAGCGCAGCATCACGACCTCGCCGACCCGGCGCGGCGGCCCGAGCGGCACAATTCCGGCGGCGGCGGCGCCGGCGGGGATCTCCACCGGCTCGCGGGTCTCGAACGCGAGGGTGACGATGCCCGCCCGCTCGAACAGCGCGACGGCCGGCTGGCGGCGGAAGGGAAACACCACGTTGCCCGCCGCCTTGCGGACGCCGGTCCTGTCGGGGGCGGGAACGGGCGCCTCCTCGACGGTCTCGGCGGCGGCCGGGCGTATCGGCGCGGCGCGCGGGGGCGCCTTCGCGGGAGCCTGCGGCTCCGGCGCCGCATGCGCGTCCTCGCCATGGCCGGAGGCCGGCTTGACGGAGGTCGTCTTGCCGGCGGGCGCTGCCGGCTCGGCCGCGTGCGCGTCCTTCGAATGCTCGTCGGCATGCGCGTCCTTGGCAAACGCATCCTTGGCGGCGGGCTTGCCGGAGGATTTGGCCACCCCCTTGGCCGCCTCCCTGGCGATGTCGATGGACACGCCCTCGTCGTCACGGTCCGTGGTGACGACGTAGCCCTCGGCCGGCTGCACGAGGAAGCTCGTGGCAGCGGAGTCGCTCTCCACGAGGAAGCGCGTCACCGCCGGCCGCAGCCGGCCGCGCGCGTCCGTCTCGTCGACCTTCCAGAAACCGGGCACGGTGACGCGGGTCGCGGGCCCGTCGCCGCGCGCGGTGCTCTCCGTCCCCTGCGGCAGCCGGACCGTCAGGCGCGTCAGCGTCGGCAGATGCGCGACCTCGACGGCGAGGGGCTTGGCCACGGGTACCGGCGCGGACGCCTTCAGCGCGGCTTCCGCCGCCAGGGCGCGCTTGGCGAGCGCCGCGACGATCTCGGGGGGAAGCGGCGGCGGCAGGCCGGCCCAGCCCTCCGGCAGCAGATCGACATAGGCGCGCTCGCCCGCGACCTGGACGTTGAGGCGGTAGGGCTTCTGCAAGGCGAGGCGCAGGCCGGTTCCGTCGGGATCGCGCCGGACCACGGTGACGTAGTTCGGCATGCTCAGCGCGAGGCGCTCGGCTCCCCCCGTCGCCGTGTCGCCAAAGGTGATGATGAGCACGGCGCCGGAAAGCCGGGCCTTGACCGGCACGGCCGAATCGAAGGTGAGCGCGATGCGGCCGTAGCCACCGCCCTCCCCTCCCTCGATCGACAGGAGCCGGGCGGCCTGCGCCGGCAGCGCCAGCGCGAGGAGCGTCAGCACGGCGAGCGCGAGCCCCCCCCAGCACCTCGCCCCTGCTCCGAGAGCCGCTCTCATCTACGCGAACGCCACGCTCGGGACGCGGCGCGAAGGCAGGCCGGCGGCCGCCCGCGCGCGGCGCCCCTGCCACACACCCGCCGGACTGTGCCGAAACGCGGCTAACGGGCGCTTAAGGCCGCGCGGCAGATTGACGATTGGGTGTCGCCGGGACGGCGCAGAGTCCCACGAATCTCCATCGGCGCCCCATCGAAGACGCTCCGAGCGACCGGCCGATGTCCTTTACGGCCAGCGGCGGAGCCGACCCCGATCGCGCGATAGCGATGCATCCAATCCTTCGGATCCCCGACAACACCCATTAACATACCCAGGGTTGTTTCTGGAACGAACAGGTTGTGAAGCGTTTCCCTATTCGTCATGATCGAACGATCAGGAACGATTGCAAGGATGTCGATATGAACATGATCATTGTTCGGCACTGCAATATGCCGGAGCATCGATACCCGGAGATACTTGCCATGGATGTTCCGTGCAGCCTTCAGGCTCGTCTCATAGCCCGCAGCATCGCCCGGTCGTACGCCGAGCATGGCTGGAGCCTTCAAACCGGGCAATACTGGTTCCGGGACGAGAACGGCTTTCACGACATCTGGAGCCAGCCCCAGCCGATCGAGACCGTCGCGACACACGCCATCGCGGCCTGATCCGCCGCGAAACGCTCCGGGGATGTGCCCGAGGACGGTCTGATCGAGACTTCGACGGTCAGCCGCCGAAGGCGACCATCCGGTCGAAGGCCGCCGCGAAGCCCGCCAGCGGCACCTTGACCACCAAGGGCTCCTTCGCGTCCGGCTTCTGCGCCGTGACGGACAGCGTGGTCGCCGTGCGCATGGTGTCGGTGGCCAGCGTCGGCAGGCTGATCGGCACGAAGCAGCCGTCGCCGCCGCAGGTGGAGTAGACCGCGCCCTTGCCGAGCACGGTGTCGTCGAGCTTGAAGCTGACGCCGTCCTCGATGGAGAGGCCGAAGGGCATGAGGATGATGCCCTCGGCGCGGCCGTCCTTCGGCGAACGGAGCTCGAAGGCGAAGGTCCGCCGCCCGGTCTTGGCATCGCCCTGGGACTGCATCAGGCTACAGATCACGGCCGGGCCCGCTCCCGGATCCTGCGGGCGGGCGCAGTTCACGGTCCAGTCGCCATAGACCTCGCTGACCGTGCTGGCGCCCTCCGGCCAGACCGCCTTGGCCGGCGCGGGCGCTGCCGGAGGCGCCTTCTCGGCGGCCTTCGGGGCCGGCTTCACCGGGCGCGGCGCCGGGGGCCGCTTGGGCTTCGGCTTCTCGGCCGGCGCGGCGGCGGGAGCCTCCGGCTCGGGAGCGGCCTCCTGCGCCAGCGCGACGCCCGGCGCGCACAGGAGCCATGCCGGGACGAGCACATGGCGGGCGGCGCGGATCATCGGGTTCATGCGGGCGGTTCCGGCGGACGATATGCGGCAAGCCGCCTATCGCCCTACCGGCCGCGTGGCAATGCACCCGGTGCCGACTTGGAATCGTTCAAGCGGCGGGGTCGAACCCGGCCTCGCGGGCCCGCTCGCAGCGCCGGGCGAAGGCGGCGGCGCTCCCACGGCGGACGGCGCGCACGACGGCGGCGGCGAGGGTGAGGATGCCGGGATCCCGGTCGGCGGCTTCTTCCGCCGGAGCGGCGACGTTCGAGGCGATGACGGCGAGCATGGCTGCGTCCTTGCGTTGCACCAGCGACTTGCTGCACCGCAATATCCGCCCGCCCCGCCGTCGCGGCAATCGGCCCGAGCGGGATCGTCCCATGCGCGCGGCTCATGGGCGGAGGGCCGTTTCGGGCCGAAACCCGCTTCCCGGTTGACCCTTCGGTAAGGAATCGCCACTGAGCCCGTCGCTCGATCTTCACATGCGGGGCGTACAGGCCGCCGCTTCCATGTTTTCCGTCGACCCCGAGGACCGCCCATGACCGACACGCCGACCACCTGGCCCGTTCACGGACGCATCAGCGGCCCCATCGTGATGATCGGCTTCGGCTCGATCGGCCGCGGCACCCTGCCGCTCATCGAGCGCCATTTCGAATACGACAAGGCGCGCTTCACCGTCATCGATCCGGTCGATACCGACAAGGCGCTCGCCGACAAGCACGGCCTGCGCTTCGAGAAGGTCGCGCTGACGGAGGAGAACTACCGCGACGTGCTCACCCCGCTCCTCACCGAGGGTGGCGGCCAGGGCTTCTGCGTGAACCTCTCCGTCGACACCTCCTCGCGCGCCATCATGGAGCTGTGCCGGGAGCTCGGCGCCCTCTACATCGACACCGTGGCCGAGCCCTGGACGGGCTTCTACTTCGACAAGTCGAAGAGCCAGGGCGACCGCACCAACTACGCGCTGCGCGAGAACATCCTCGCCGCGCGGCGCGCCGCCCCCGGCGGCCCCACCGCCGTCTCCTGCTGCGGCGCCAATCCGGGCATGGTCTCCTGGTTCGTGAAGCAGGGCCTCCTGAACATCGCCGCCGATCTCGGCCTGAAGACGCCCGAGCCGAAGACCCGCGAGGAATGGGCCGCGCTGATGCGCGAGGTCGGCGTCAAGGGCGTCCACATCGCCGAGCGCGACACCCAGCGCGCCAAGACCCCGAAGCCGCAGGGCGTCTTCGTCAACACCTGGTCCGTCGAAGGCTTCGTCTCCGAGGGCAACCAGCCGGCCGAGCTCGGCTGGGGCACGCACGAGAAGTGGATGCCGGAGAACGCCCGCGAGCAGGAAAAGGGCTCGCGTTGCGCGATCTACCTGCTCCAGCCCGGCGCCGACACCCGCGTGCGCTCCTGGACGCCCACCGCGCAGTCGCAGTTCGGCTTCCTCGTCACGCATAACGAGGCGATCTCCATCGCCGACTATTACACTGTGCGCGAGGGCGACAAGCCGGTCTTCCGGCCGACCTGCCACTACGCCTACCACCCGGCCAACGACGCCGTGCTCTCGCTGCACGAGATGTTCGGCAATGCCGGCAAGGTGCAGGAGAAGCACCACATCCTCGACGAGAACGAGATCGTCGATGGGCTCGACGAGCTCGGCGTGCTCCTCTACGGCCACGAGAAGAACGCCTACTGGTTCGGCTCGCAGCTCTCCATCGAGGAGACCCGCCGCATCGCCCCCTACCAGAACGCCACCGGCCTCCAGGTGACCTCGGCCGTGCTGGCCGGCATGGTCTGGGCGCTGGAGAACCCCGAGGCCGGCATCGTCGAGGCCGACGAAGTCGATTTCCGCCGCTGCCTCGAGGTGCAGATGCCGTATCTCGGCCCCGTGATCGGCGTCTACACCGACTGGACCCCGCTGACCGGCCGTCCGGGCCTATTCCCCGAGGACATCGACGAGAGCGACCCCTGGCAGTTCCGCAACGTGCTCGTGCACGGCTGAGGGCGTATCGAACGATCCGGCCGGCCCTCGCCGCCGGCCGGATCGCAAAACCCTTCGCGAGGAGGTATGGTGGTGCTCCGAGGTGGAGCACGAACCATGGGCGTTGCGGTTCGCCGCGAGACGGGAATGACCGTCGCCGAGTACCGGGCCTGGGTCGAGGGCACGCCGGACGACGAGCGCTGGGAGCTGCTCGACGGCGAGCCCGTGCTGATGTCGCCGCCGAGCGAGCGGCACCAACGCACAGTCGCGAACGTAGTGCGCCGGCTCGATGAGCTGGCGGAGCGGCGCGGTTGCAGCGCGCTTCCGGGCCTCGGCGTGCTCAGCGCCGCGATGGACGATTTCGCGCCGGTTCCGGACATCGTCGTCACCTGCGGCACGCCCTCGACGGAGGGCTACACCAGCGCGCCCGTCCTCGTGGCTGAGGTGCTCTCGCCTTCGACCATGAAGAACGATCTCGGCCGCAAGACCGCCTTCTACCGCTCCGTGCCGAGCCTGCGCACCTTTCTGATCGTCCATCAGGACGAGATGCGAGTGGAGGTCTGGCGCCGCGAGGACGGCTGGAGCATGCGCGGCATCGGCGCCGGGGCCGTCATCGACCTGCCCGAGCTCGGAGGCGCGCTGGCCGTCTCCGACGTCTATGCCCGCGTCGCGTTCTGAACCGGACCGGTAGGCCGCCCATGCCACCGCTTCGTGTTGCGGCCGGACGCTTCGGTGATACCATCCGCCCGACGATCAGGAGCAGCCGCCATGGCCGTCGCGGCCCGACGCGAAACCCGCATGAGCCTCCCGGACTATCGGGACTGGGCGGAGACGCGCCCGGACCATGAGCGCTGGGAGCTGCTCGATGGCGAGCCCGTGCTGATGTCGCCGCCGAGCGAGCGGCACCAGATCGTCGTGGCCAATCTGATCCGCCGCCTGGGGGATCTGGCGGATACGAAAGGCTGCCGCGTGGTGCCCGGCATCGCGGTGCTGAGCGCGGCGATGAACGATTTCGCGCCCGTGCCGGACGTGGTGGTGCGCTGCGGCCCTCCGCTGCCGGACGGCTACGCCTCCGATCCCGTTCTCGTCGCCGAGGTGCTTTCGCCCTCGACCATGAGCCTGGACCGGGGCCGCAAGACCGATTTCTACCGCTCGATCGAGTCCCTGAAGGCGTTCCTCATCGTCTACCAGGACGAGCCGCGCGTGGAGGTCTGGCGGCGCGGCGAAGGGACGGCGTGGCGCAAGCAGGCGCTGGGCCTCGACGGCGTCCTCGATCTGCCGGAGATCGGCGGAGATCTCACCGTCGCCTCCGTCTTCGCCGGAATTGCCTTCTAAGTCATCGATATATCGCATGCCGTGACGGAGAGCCGGGCTCCGCCTCTCCCGGACATGCTCCAGCAACCCTCCTCCCAGGTCGCCGCCGTTGCCCCATTTCGAAGACTTCTACGCCGACAAGCTGCGCGGCTCCCTCGGAGTGACGGACGCGGATTCCGTGCTCGACCTGCGCGGCAGCAACCGGCCCACAGCCGAGGCGTCCCTCAAGGACATGCTGGAGCGCAGCCGCTTCGCCAGGAACAAGACCGTGGCGATCCGCCTCGACCCGCCCCCGGAGGGCGGCGGCGAGACCCTGTTCCAGCCCACCGGGCGGCTGCTCCTCGACGCCCGGCGGAAAGGGCTGATCGAGCGCCTCCAGACCCTGCCGGCCCAGGACGGGCTCGGCTTCTACGTGGCGCTGACGGGCAAGGTCGCGAAGCCGTCGGCATAGGCTCGCGCGTTGACAGCGGCGGCGCCTACGCCGATACCGCCGCCGGTCATGCAGCAGCGCATCTACAAGACCGCGGTGATGCTCGCCCACGATCTCGTGGCGACGGCGCTGGCCGTGGTCCTCACCTTCGGGGTCCGCTTCGAGGGCGCGATGCTCGCCGAGCGGATGGCGGCGCTGCCGCTCCTGCTGCCGCCCTTCCTCGTCTATGCCGGGTTCGTCTACGCGCGCTTCCGGCTCTACCGGACGAAATGGCGCTTCGCCTCGCTGCCGGACCTCGCCGGGATCGTGCGCGCCGCGAGCGTGCTGGCGCTGAGCCTGCTGGTGGTCGACTACGTGCTCGTCTCCTCGACGATGTACGGCTTCTATTTCTTCGGGAAGATCGCGATCGCGCTCTACTGGGTGCTCCAGATCTTCCTGCTCGGGGGCCCGCGCCTCGCCTTCCGCTACCTGAAATACGCCCGCTCGCGCCAGTCGAGCGCCCGCGCGGCCACCGTGCCGACCCTGCTTCTCGGGCGCGGCGGGGATATCGAGGTTCTGTTGCGCGCTATCGAATCGGGCTCCGTGAAGAAGCTCGCGCCGAAGGGCATCCTCTCGCCGCGCGCCGACGAAGCCGGCCAGGAGATGCGCGGCGTGCCGGTGCTCGGCGGTTTCTCCGATCTCGAACGGGTGGTCCAGGCCCTCGCCGACCGGGGCCAGCCGGTGCGCCGGCTCGTCGCGACGCCGAGCGCCCTGACCCCGGAGGCCGAGCCCGACGACCTCATCGCCCGCGCCCGCCGCCTCGGCCTGCCGCTCGCCCGCGTGGTCAGCCTCGGCGAGGGCATGCGCGACGCGGAGCTCGCGCCCCTCGAGATCGAGGACCTGCTGCTGCGCCCCACCGTGGAGATCGACCGGCCGCGCCTGGAGCGTTTTCTCGCCGGCAAGCGGGTGATCGTCACCGGCGGCGGCGGCTCCATCGGCTCCGAGATCTGCGCGCGCGCGGTGGCCTTCGGCGCGGCGAGCGTGCTCGTGGTCGAGAACTCCGAGCCGGCGCTTCACGGCATCCTCAACCAGCCGGCGATCCTGAACGCGGAGGCCGAGGTGAGCGGCGCGCTGGCGGACATCCGCGACCGCGAGCGCCTGCACGCGCTCTTCACCGCCTACCGGCCGGACTACGTCTTCCACGCGGCCGCCCTGAAGCAGGTGCCCTATCTGGAGCGGGACTGGACGGAGGGCGTGAAAACCAACGTCTTCGGCTCGATCAACGTCGCCGATGCCACTGTCGCCGCCGGCGCTCGCGCGCTGGTGATGATCTCCACCGACAAGGCCATCGAGCCGGTCTCGCAGCTCGGCGTCACCAAGCGCTTCGCCGAGATGTACGCCCAGGCCCTCGACGCCGAGCAGACGGGCGGCCGGCCGACGCGCCTCATCGCCGTGCGCTTCGGCAACGTGCTGGGCTCTGTCGGCTCGGTGGTGCCGGTGTTCAAGGCGCAGATCGCGCGGGGCGGCCCCGTCACCGTCACGCATCCCGACATGGTGCGCTACTTCATGACAGTGCGCGAAGCCTCCGACCTCGTGCTCACCGCCGCCTCCCATGCCGACGGCGAGGCGCGCGCCCTCCCGGCGGCGCAAGGCGGCGACCAGCGCGCGGCCGTCTACGTGCTCAAGATGGGCCAGCCCGTGAAGATCCGCGAGCTCGCCGAGCGCATGATCCGGCTCGCCGGCTTCGAGCCCGGCGAGGAGATCGAGATCGCCGTCACCGGCTCGCGCCCCGGCGAGCGCCTCAACGAGATCCTCTTCGCCCGCGAGGAGCCGCGCGTCAGCCTCGACGGGATCGCGGGCGTGATGGCGGCGCGCCCCGTCTTCGCCGACCGCGCCGTGCTCGACGCCTGGACCCGGCGCCTGCGCGAGGCGGTCGCCGCCGGCGACCGGACGGCGGCAGAAGCCGTGTTCGAGGCGGCGATACCGGATTTCCGCGAGCGTCACGCGCCGCCGGCATCCGCAATCGCTCCTTCCGAGGCGCCCGACACCCGCATCGCGACCGCCGCGACGCCGGCCTGACCGGCTTACCCCTCGCCGCGCGCCAAACCTTCCCCACGAGCCAGGGCCGCGAGCCCGTCCCTGGTGGTCGTCGCGGGCGCCCAGCCGAGCGCCCGAAGGCCGTCCGCGCGCGCGACGAGGCCCGTGGATAGCCGCGCGAACGCCTCCTCTCTGCCGGCGAGCCCGGCGCAGAGGCGCAGCAGCCCGGCCGGCGCCGGCAAGAGGCCGGGCCCCCGCCCGGCGCCCGAGCGCAGCGCAGCGATCATCTCCGGCAGCGTCAGCGGATCGGGATCGGCGAGCACCAGCGGCCTGCTCAGCGGGCCGGGCGCCGCGAGCACGGTCTCGACGGCGCCCGCGAGGCTCTCGACGGAGACGAGGGAGCGCCGGCCGTCGAGGCTCGCGAGCGGCAGGGGCAGCGGCAGCCGGGCGAGGCGCAGGAGCGCGGCCATGTTGCCCTTCACCCCCGGCCCGTAGACCAGCACCGGCCGCAGCGCCGCCCAGTCGAGCCCGATCTCGGCGAGCGCCTGCTCGGCGGCGAGCTTGGAGCGGCCATAGGCGTCGGTGGGGGCGGGCGCGTCCGTCTCCGCGAGGATGCCGGCGGCGCTCGGCCCGCTCTGCGCCCGGATCGAGGAGAGGAAGACGAAGCGGCGCACCTTCGCCCGCGCTGCGGCTTCCGCGAGCCGCCGCGTCGCCTCGGTGTTGGAGGCGCGGTAATCGTCCTCGGGGGCGCCGCTCATGGCATGGGCGAGGCCGGCGGAATGGACCACCGCGTCGACCCCGGCGAGGGCGGCGGCCATGTTCATCGGCCGGGCGAGATCGCCGACGACGGCGCTGCTCGCGCCCTCCGGCACCTCCACCGGCCGGCGCAGCAGCACCCGCACGCGGAAGCCCCGCTCGGACAGCGCGCGCAGGAGATGGCGGCCGATGAAGCCCGTCGCTCCGGTCAGCGCCACGAGTTGGCTCACGCCCGATCCCCCTCGACCCGCTTCGTCGCGAACCGGCGCAGCAGCATCGCCACAACGACGATGCCGAGCCCGAGTGCCGCGAGCCTGACGGGCCAGACGGGCCAAAGCAAGGTCGCCGCCGCCAGCGCGGCCAGCACCACGTCGACCAGGAGGACACGCGTGACGACGCCGGAAACGGACAGCCCGTTCACGGTGGCGCGCTGGTAGAAATGCGAGCGGTGCGCCTCCCAGACCCGCTCGCGCTTCGCCGCCCTGCGGATCAGCGTGAGGGTCGCGTCGGCGAGATAGTAGAGCGGCAGCAGGATCGCGGCGGCGAGCCCCCCTTCCAGCGCCAGGCGGTAGAGCAGCCAGGCCACGATCAGCCCGATGGGTAGCGAGCCCACATCGCCCAGGAACAGCCGCGCCACGGGCCGGTTGAAGGGCGCGAAGCCGAGGAGCGCGCCGAGGAGCGCACCGGCGACCAGCGTCGGCAGCGGCGGTAGGAACCCGGCGAGACCGAACAGGACGAGGGCGCCCGAGAGCGGCACCATCTCGGCGACCGTCATCCAGTCGAGCCCGTCCATGAAATTGACGAGGTTGACGAACCACACGCCCGCCAGCACCGCCAGCGCCTGTTCCGCCGCCAGGGGAAGGCCGGGCAGCAGCCGTCCGTCCACCGTCGCCACCAGGGCGGCGACGATCAGCGCCTGGACCGGCAGCCGCAAAGCCGCAGGCAGCGGCCGGATGTCGTCGACGGCGCCGAGCAGCGCGAGCAGCACGGCGGCCAGCGCGACCGCCGCCGTCTCAGCGCGATCGAGCCCCGGCAGAAAGGCGATCAGCCCACCCGCGACCGCGAGGGCCGCCCCCACCACGGCGATGCCGCCGCCCTGGGGCGTCGGCACGGTGTGGCTGGAGCGCGCGTTCGGCCGCGCCAGGGCATAACGCCTGAGCAGCGGCTTCAGCAGCAGGATCAGCCCGGCGCTCAAGGCAGCGGCGAGCGGGACCGCGATCAGCGGCGCGAGGGACATCGAGCGGATGCGCGCGGCGGACGGCCCGTCCGCCGCCGCCTCAGTAGACCTGCCCCGAGCCGTTGGCCTTGGCGCCCTCGGCCTCCACCGCCTTCGCCTTGTCGAGCGCGCGGCCGACCACCTTGGCGATACCGATCATGATGGTGTCGATGACGTAGTCCTTGGGCGTATAGACCGCCTGCACGCCCATGTTCTTGAGGACGAGCTCGTCCTCCGGCGAGATGATGCCGCCGACGACCACCGGGATATGGTCGAGCCCCGCCTCGCGCAGCTTCGCCTTCACGTCGCGCACCAGCGGCACATGGCTGCCGGAGAGGATCGACAGGCCGACCACATGGGCGCCCGTCTCCTTCGCCTTGGCGACGATCTCCGACGGAGTCTGGCGGATGCCGTCATAGGTCACGTCGAAGCCGACGTCGCGGGCGCGGAGCGCGATCTGCTCGGCGCCGTTCGAGTGGCCGTCGAGGCCGGGCTTGCCGACCACGAGCTTCGGCGTCTCGCCGAGCCGCTCGCCGAGATCGGCGATCAGGAGCTTGGCCTCCTCGGCCGCGCCGGACGACACGGTCTCCAGCGTCACGCCGGTCGGCGCACGGTACTCGCCGAAGACCTGGCGCAGCCGCCCGCCCCACTCGCCGGTGGTGACGCCGGCCTTCGCGGCGGCGATCGAGACCGGCATGATGTTGGCGCCCGAGCGCGCCGCCGCCTCGAGATCGGCGAGCGCCTGCTCCACGGCCTTGTCGTCGCGCTGCGAGCGCCAGGCGCGGATGCGCTGCTCGGCCTCCATCTCGACGTTTTCGGACACCGTGAAGATGGCGCCTTCGCCCGCAGTCAGGGGCGAGGGCTCGCCGTTCTGCCACTTGTTGACGCCGACGACGATCTGCTCGCCGGCCTCGATGGCCGAGATGCGCTTGGCGTTCGATTCCACCAGCGAGCGCTTGAGCGCGCCGGTCTCCACCGCCGCCACCGCGCCGCCGATGCCGCCGATGCGCTCGAGCTCGGCGCGGGTCTCGGCCTTGAGGGCCTCGACCTTGGCGTCGATGACCTTCGAGCCGTCGAAGATGTCGTCGTATTCGAGAAGGTCGGTCTCGAAGGCGAGGATCTGCTGCATGCGCATGGACCATTGCTGGTCCCAGGGGCGCGGCAGGCCGAGGGCCTCGTTCCAGGCGGGGAGCTGCACGGCGCGGGCGCGGGCGCGCTTCGAGAGGGTGACGGCCAGCATCTCGATGAGGATGCGGTGGACGTTATTCTCGGGCTGCTGCTCGGTCAGCCCGAGGGAGTTCACCTGAACGCCGTAGCGGAAGATGCGCTTCTTGGGGTCGTCGATCCCGTAGCGCTCCTGGGCGATCTCGTCCCAGAGCTCCGAGAACGCGCGCATCTTGCAGATCTCGGTGACGAAGCGCAGGCCCGCGTTCACGAAGAACGAGATGCGCCCGAACACCTCCGGGAAGGTCTCGGGGTCGAAATCCGGGTCCTCGCGGACGGTGTCGAGCACCGCGATGGCGATGGCGAGCGCGTAGGACAGCTCCTGGACCGGCGTCGCCCCCGCCTCCTGCAAGTGGTAGGAGCAGACGTTCATCGGGTTCCACTTCGGCACGTTCTTCGTGGTGAAGAGGATCACGTCCTTGGTGAGCTGGAGCGAGGGCGCGGGCGGAAACACGTAGGTGCCGCGCGACAGATACTCCTTGATGATGTCGTTCTGCGTGGTGCCCTGGAGACCGGAGAAGGGCGCGCCCTGCTCCTCGGCCACTGCGAGATAGAGCGACAAGAGCCACGGCGCCGTGGCGTTGATCGTCATCGAGGTGTTCATCTGGACGAGCGGGATCTGGTCGAACAGCGTCCGCATGTCGCCGAGATGGGCGATCGAGACGCCGACCTTGCCGACCTCGCCGCGGGCGAGCTCGTGGTCGGGGTCGTAGCCGGTCTGGGTCGGCAGATCGAAGGCCACCGAGAGGCCCGTCTGCCCCTTGGCGAGGTTGCCCCGGTAGAGCGCGTTCGATTCCTTGGCGTTCGAGTGGCCCGCATAGGTGCGGATGATCCACGGCTTGTCGCGCTTGACCTCCGCGACGCTGGCACTGACGCTCATCCCGATACGCTCCGTCTCGGCCTTCTTGGACCACGCGCCTCTGGGCGCAGCTTGACGATCACCCTAGCGGAGCCTCCGCGACGCGTCATCCGAGGACGCGCGTGCCGAGGCGAATGAAGGCCGCCCCCCGGTTCGGAAGGAAGCGCGCCCCGCTGCCCATTCCGGCAAGCGGGCGACACACGCCGCCTGCCGATGCCGGCGCCCCCTCTAATCGAATGGGAAGCGCGCAAGCAACTTGTCGACGCTGTAGATGTCGATGCCGCTCGTATCGAGCTTCTTCGGCACCCCCCTGCCAGCATTGATCGGGTACTCGCCCGAGACGAACCGGGCGGCACAGTTCTCGATCGCCTGCGCAAGCAGATCGGGAGACAGATACGGCATCGAGATCAGATCGAACCGCTCGGCCATGGTCTTGCCTTCATAATCGTTGGTGATGGTCATGAGTCCGGCCGCGGCCATTTCCAGCGGCGGGTAGCTCGGATGAGGCGAGATCATCAGCGATATGCCGATGCTGGCCCTATTGAGCCAGTACGCGTACTGCTCGAGCGTCAGCTTTCCCAGAACCGTCACGTTCTGAACCGGATCGACCCAGCCCGGATCGTACTCCTCACCGACAGACAGGATTCTCCACGTCGCGGACTCGACCGGATTGCGCTCCTGCCACAGCGCCAACCCGTTGCAGACGATCTCGAACGCGTTCCGCCTTACCGACGGGCGGCCATAGAAGAGGATGATTCTTTCGCGCGGATGCGGATTTATCATCTTTTCGATCTTGTCATTGATTTTATACGGCAAGCATAAGGCATCCTCAATGCCGTATTCCGACTTCAGAAAAAATCGATACAGCTCTTCCGAATTGATGATTGCGACATAATCTCTTGCATTGCGATATGTATTTTCGGCCAGCACATAATTCGAGCTCCACCCGTAAAAATTCGGCTCGAAATCCTGTATCAAGTAGATAAATGGCCGGCTAATTCCAAAGAATTTCTCTTGGAATGCCTTTCCGGCGCCGGAAAAGTTCGCCGTCCACCACGCCGTCGCGAAGTAGACATCGTTGGATCGCGTCTGGAAGCGCGCCGTATCACGCTCGAACGCGTCGACCAGTATCCGTTCGGCGCCCGTATCCACCTCATCGACGGACCGTAACTCGAAATCGGCGAATGCCTCGCGCCCTTCCGGGTCGATGGCCGCATCCGTCGCGACGATGGCAAAGTCCGCGCTGCCTCCGACCCGCTCCATGATCTGCCTGAAGATGCCGATCGCCGTGGAGATTCCGCCGAAGGTCTGCTTGGGGTTGACGGACGGCACCAACAGGACGAACCGGGGACGATGCTTGATCGAGGGAGAGAACAACAGATCGCGCGTTTCCGGAACGCCGCGGTTCAACGTGTAGCGTCCCGACTCGGCCATCGCGGCGACCGGCCGGTGAATGCGGGCGAGCGCCTTGTCGAGCTGTTCGGCGGTCTCGGCGCGCAACACGCTGCGCGGATGCGGATACTTGATGTCCGCCTTGAGCACCTTGACCCAGGTAAAGCCGGCGCTCTCCGCGAAGAACAAGAGCGAGCGTTCGATGGCATGCGCCAGCGTGCCGTCCACCTGGCCCGCTTCTTCATCGAAATCGTCGGGCCCGAGATTCAAGTCGACCAGCGGCTTGAATGCGGCCGTCCGGGCCCAGAACATCGTGCCGGACGGAAACTCGAGGATCATGTCCTTGTTGAGGGCAATGCCGACCCTTCTGAGCAACCGCGAGGCCAGATCGAAATCGAACCCCCAATTCAGAATGCCCCGCAGCACGTAAAAATGCTGAGGGAACACGACCCCGACACGATCCCTGGCGAGCAAAGATAGATTTGTCGCGATGATCTCCTCGGAACCCACCAGATTATCGTAGAGATAATCCCTCCATGGCTCCAAGTCGCCGCCGCCATGTGGAGACCGCTTCGTATGAAGATGGAGAAAGACAGCGTATTCCTCAAATACATCCTTGAAACGCGACAACATCGGACCAACGTCGCGCCCGCGATTTTCGCAGACCCGCACCTCGACCCGTCCTCGACCATAGCCGGCCCCCAATCGCCGGATCACATCGGCCTTGTCGTTCCTATCCGTCGAGACGAAGACGTCGATCGCGCAGGGGGATTTCTCCAACCGATCGAAGACGTCGTCCATGAGTTCGGGATAGAAGGCATGAACGATCGCGGCGACACGTTCGAACGGGAAGCCCCGCAAGCTCGGAGATAAAGGAGACGACAATGCGTAGTCGTTCTCGTTCTGGGTTCGCCTGGAGGGAACGACACCGTTCGGATAAACGAGCTGCTTGCTATAGAAAAACCCTTCCCTCGAACCGCGAAGACCTAGCTTCCGCCCCTTCAGAACATAATGAACAAAAGGGTCCTCATCACCGATGAGGTTTTTGTTTTTCGATGCATAGTATTTCGGATCAAAATCCGGCGTCGGACGACGCCCTTCGCGGGAACCGTGCTCAAGATAATGCAAGATAGGGCTGTGTTTTATATTTGATATATCAGAATATTCATTTTTATAGAATTCGACGTCGAACTCGTCCTTAATGATGCTGTAGTCGTTTTGGAATTTTTTAAAACGATCCTTCTTCAAGAATTTTTTTAAAATCATGCTCGTCATCTCATTTTCAACCAGGCGCGCGCCGCAGACGCATCGGCCACTATTGCCCCCGATCTACGCGGCCTGCCGAGCAAGGTCCATGGGCCGCACCCCGGCGGTCATGAGCAGCTCCAGCGCGTCTGTTGCCAGCAATCGGCGTCTTTGAATTCTGCATTCAACATTGGTGGTGCTGCGCGCTCCGATTTTTTGCGGGATCGCTTGGGCTATCCCCATTTTGGAGCACTTGGAGGCATCCTTCATCGTCGCTATAGCGCTGCCGTGAAGGCGGTCCCAGACGACCGCATCAGACACGAATGTCAGGGAGATGACGATGGCGGCCAGCGCGGCGGTGAAACCGGCAGCGACCGGTGAGGTCAAGGACCTCTACGAAATGGGCGAGATCCCGCCGCTCGGCCATGTGCCGGCGAAGATGTACGCCTGGGCGATCCGGCGCGAGCGCCACGGGCCGCCGGAGCAGTCGCACCAGCTCGAGGTGCTGCCGGTGTGGTCGATCGGCGACGACGAGGTGCTCGTCTACGTCATGGCCGCCGGCGTGAACTACAACGGCGTCTGGGCCGGGCTCGGCGAGCCGATCTCGCCCTTCGACGTGCACAAGGCCGAGTACCACATCGCGGGCTCCGACGCCTCGGGCATCGTCTGGGCGGTGGGCGCCAAGGTGAAGCGCTGGAAGGTCGGCGACGAGGTCATCGTCCACTGTAACCAGGACGACGGCGACGACGAGGAGTGCAATGGCGGCGATCCGATGTTCTCGTCCTCCCAGCGTATCTGGGGCTACGAGACGCCGGACGGCTCCTTCGCGCAGTTCTGCCGGGTGCAGTCGCGCCAGCTCATGAAGCGCCCGCAGCACCTCACCTGGGAGGAGGCCGCCTGCTACACGCTGACGCTCGCCACCGCCTACCGCATGCTCTTCGGCCACGCCCCCCACACCGTGCGGCCGGGCCAGAACGTGCTGATCTGGGGCGCCTCCGGCGGCCTCGGCGTGTTCGGCGTGCAGCTCTGCGCGGCCGCCGGCGCCAACCCCATCGCGGTGATCTCCGACGAGTCGAAGCGCGAGTACGTGATGAGCCTCGGCGCCAAAGGCGTCATCAACCGCAAGGACTTCGACTGCTGGGGCCAGCTCCCCAAGGTGAACTCGCCGGAGTTCAACACCTGGACCAAGGAAGCCCGCAAGTTCGGCAAGGCGATCTGGGACATCACCGGCAAGGGCAACGACGTCGACATCGTGTTCGAGCACCCCGGCGAGGCGACCTTCCCGGTCTCGGCGCTGGTGGTGAAGCGCGGCGGCATGGTGGTGTTCTGCGCCGGCACCACCGGCTTCAACATCACCTTCGACGCCCGCTACGTCTGGATGCGCCAGAAGCGCATCCAGGGCTCGCACTTCGCCCATCTGAAGCAGGCCTCGGCGGCCAACCAGTTCGTGCTCGACCGCCGGGTCGACCCCTGCATGAGCGAGGTCTTCCCCTGGGACAAGATCCCGGCCGCCCACACCAAGATGTGGAAGAACCAGCACCCGCCGGGCAACATGGCGGTGCTGGTGAACTCCCCGAAGGCGGGCCTGCGCACCGTCGAGGACGTGATCGAGGCCGGGCCGCTCAAGCGCGCCTGACGCCGGACGCGGGCGGCCTTCGCGGGCCGCCCGCTGCTTTCGGGAACCTGGGTTCCCAATGAACGGCCCCGCTTCCCGCGAAGATCAGCCCCTCCGTCCGCGGCGCTTGTCTCGCGCCCCGCCGCTCGCGAGAAGCGTCGCGACCACAGAGGGAGACGGATCCTTGGCCGACGACGACGACGCGTATGTCTATGACGAGGCGACCGGGGAATGGCGCCCGGCCTCGGAGGTCGCGACCGCCGCCGCGGCGGCCGGAAAGGTCGAGGTCCGCGACGCGGCCGGAAACCTCCTCGCGGACGGCGATTCCGTCACCCTCATCAAGGACCTGAAGGTCAAGGGCGCCAACCAGACCCTGAAGCAGGGCACCGTGATCCGCTCGATCCGCCTCACGGACGATCCCGAGGAGATCGACTGCCGCCACGACAGCATCAAGGGGCTGGTGCTGCGGACGGAATTCGTCCGCAAGCGCTGAGGGCGTTCTAGCGGCGTGGGCTCTCGTCGGCGCGCAGGTGGCGCGCGTAATCCTGCTCGCGCTGCTCGCGCTCCTTGATCATCTCCGCGTAGGCCTGTTTCTGCTCGGCCGACACGGACACGGAGCGGCCCTTCTCGGCCTTGCGCTTGGGCGCCTTCTTGAAGGTGTTGCCGGTCTCGCTCATGTCCGTCGTCCCCCGCGCCCGCCGATGCGCGCGAGGATAGCCCCGCCGCGCGACGGATACGAGACGCCGGCGGCGTCGCACTTCCGGTCGGCGCGTCCCGCCGCTACATGACGGACCAGGATGAAGATCGGCCGCCCTCGCGCGGCCGTGGTTCGGGACGCCGGAAAATGGAAAAATTCACCACCCTGGAGGGCGTCGCCGCGCCCATGCGGATCGTCAATGTCGATACCGACCGCATCATCCCGAAGCAGTATCTCAAGACGATCAAGCGCACCGGCCTCGGCAAGGGCCTCTTCTCCGAGATGCGCTACAACGACGACGGCTCGGAGAAGCCGGATTTCGTGCTCAACCGCCCGGCCTACCGCCAGTCGAAGATCCTCGTCGTCGGCGATAATTTCGGCTGCGGCTCGTCGCGCGAGCACGCGCCCTGGGCACTGGCCGATTTCGGCATCCGCTGCGTGATCTCCACGAGCTTCGCGGACATCTTCTTCAACAACTGCGCCAAGAACGGCATCCTGGCGATCGTGGTCTCCCCGGAGGACCTCGAGAAGCTCTTCCTCGACGCCGAGCGCGGCGCCAACGCCACCTTGAGCATCGATCTCGCCGCCCAGACCATCAAGGGCCCGGACGGCGGCACCCTGCATTTCGACATCGACGAGGGCCGCAAGCACAGCCTGCTCAACGGCCTCGACGAGATCGGCCTGACGCTCCAGCGCGCGCCGGCCATCGACGCCTACGAGGCGAAGCTCGCCGAGCGGGCCTGGGCCTGAGCCTGGTGCGGAGCTTGGGCGAAACCCTTCGTTTACCTTGAGGGCGCCTTAAAGATCGGAAGACTCTGCCAGCCTCGCCAGGAGCCGCCCATGCCGACGCGCGCGAAGACCCTCGCCCTCTTCTGCCTCGCCGGCCTCGCGGCGCCGGCGGCGGCCCGCGCGGACTTCCAGTCCTGCCTCGCGGGCATCCAGGCGCAGTCGGGGGTCTCCGCCGAGACCTTCCGGGCGGCGACCGCCGGCATCGCCTACGACGACAAGGTGATCGAGCTCTCCCAGGCGCAGCCCGAGTTCAAGACCCCGATCTGGGACTACATGGCGGCTCTCGTCGACGACGAGCGCGTCGAGGACGGCCGCGCCGCCATGCGCGCGAACGCGCAGGCGCTGGCCACGGCGGAATCCCGCTACGGCGTCGACCGCTACGTGGTCGCGGCGGTGTGGGGCGTCGAATCGAATTTCGGCAAGAACCTCGGCAAGATGCCGCTGGTGCAGTCGCTGGCGACGCTCGCCTGCTCGGGCAACCGCCGGCGCGACTACTTTCGCGGCGAGCTGATCGCGACGCTCAAGATCATCGAGCGCGGCGACATCGAGCCCTCGCGCCTCTCCGGATCCTGGGCCGGCGCTTTCGGGCAGACCCAGTTCATGCCCTCGACCTACCAGCGGCTGGCCGTCGATCTCGACGGGGACGGTCGCCGCGACGTGGTCGATTCGGCCGCCGACGCGGTGGGTTCCACGGCGAACTTCCTGCGCGCGGCCAAGTGGTCCAACGGGATCGGCTGGGGCTACGAGGTGCGCCTGCCGCGCGGCTTCAACACCGCCGCCGCCGGCCGCAAGAACAAGAAGCCCGTCGGCCACTGGGCTTCCCTCGGCGTCACCCGCCTCGACGGGCGGCCGCTGACGGGCGAAGGGGCGGTCGGCATCCTGGCGCCGGCCGGCGCCGACGGCCCCGCCTTCCTGGTCACGAAGAACTTCGACGCGATCTATTCCTACAACGCCGCCGAGTCCTACGGGCTCGCCATCGCCGTGCTGTCCGACCGCCTGAAGGGCCGGGCCGGCGTGCAGACCGCCTGGCCCACCGACGACCCGCCGCTCTCGCGCGCCGAGCGCCGCGACCTCCAGACCCGGCTGACCGCCAAGGGCTACGATGTCGGCGAGCCGGACGGCCGCGTCGGCGCCAAGACCCGCGACGCCATCAAGGAGGTCGAGCGCAGCCTCGGCATGCCGCCGACCGGCCGCCCCGGCGGCAAGGTGCTCGACGCCCTGCGGCGAGGATGAGCCGGCGGCTCCTGTCCTCGGGCTCGCCTTTCGAGGCGGCCTACGGCTATTCGTGGGCGGTTGTCGCCAACGGCTTCGTGTTCGTGGCCGGCACCACCGGCTACGACCATGGCACGATGACGATGCCGGAGGATGCGGCGGCCCAGGCCGAGGCGTGCTGGCGCACCATCGAGGCGGTCCTCACCGACGCCGGCGCCTCCCTGCGGACCATCGTGCGGGCGACCTACTCCATCACCGACCGGACAGAGGCGGAGGCGGTCCTCGCCGTCTGCGGGCGCGTGCTCGACGCGATCCGTCCCGCCGCGACGCTCGTCGTCGTCGCCGGGCTGCTGCGGCCCGAGATGAAGGTCGAGATCGAGGTCACGGCCACCCTCGCCTGAGATCCTCCCGCGTCACGACCGGCCTTGCCGCGTCTCGCGCGGCGGGCGTAACCTCCCTCGCCTCTCAACCCGCCGGGCCGCGTGCCGGGCCGTGTAAGGAGGCGACGATGGGTCGATTGTTCGAGGATCGCGAGCGCGCCGAGGAACTGCTCTTCGCGCGTTCGGAGGAAGCGCGATTCGTCGCGCATCGCAGCGCGCTACGCAAGTTCGCCGCCTACGCCGCCGAGCGGCGGGGGCTGCGGCCGGAGGCGGCCCGGACCTATGCCGACAGGCTGGTCGCGCTCTCCATCGACGGCATGCCCGATGCCGACCTGCTCGAACGCACCCGCGCCGACATCGCCGCCGAAGGCGATGCCATCGAGGCGTCGGAGCTGTCGGCGGTATTCGGGCGCTGCCTCGCCTCGGCGGCCGAGGACCTGCGCATCCACTGAAAGCCCCCGCCGAAAGCGCCCACCCATGCGAAAACCCGCCCCGGCCTCTCGGCCGAAGCGGGTTTCGTAGCCCTTGATCGGGTGGCCCCGAGGCGCAGCCTTATTGGGCGGCGGGGGCGGCCTTGGCGGGACGGTCGTTGCGCTCGACGATGCGGGCCGACTTGCCGCGACGGTCGCGCAGGTAATACAGCTTGGCGCGGCGCACCTTGCCGCGACGGACGACCTTGATCGAATCGATCAGCGGGCCGTGCACGGGGAACACGCGCTCGACGCCCTCGCCGTAGGAGATCTTGCGGACGGTGAAGCTCTCGTTGAGCCCGGCGCCGGAACGGGCGATGCAGACGCCCTCGTAGGCCTGGACGCGGGAGCGCTCGCCTTCCTTCACCTTGACGTTCACGATGACGGTATCGCCCGGCTCGAAATCGGGGATGGTCTTGGCAAGACGAGCGATCTCTTCCTGCTCGAGCTGCTGGATGATGTTCATGACAAAGCTCCGGCCGTCGCGCCTTCGCCCCTGCATGGGAGGAAGGCGTCAGGATTTCGGCATCCTGTTGTGAGTTGGCGCCGCGATACACGAACCGTCCCCGCTTGTCGATGCTCTCGCGTCCCGTCCGTCACGGTTGAGAAAATCCCCTCTCCGGTCCACATGGAGGGCGGGCGCCCGATCGCGCGGCGCCGTTCCCGGCCGGCCTTGAACCGGCGCAGAGGACGAGGATTCCGACAGGCCATGTTCATCCAGACCGAAGCCACCCCGAACCCCGCCACGCTGAAGTTCCTGCCCGGCCGGGTCGTGCTCTCAGACTCCACCTTCGAGGCGCGCAGCCCGGAGGCGGCCGAGCATTCGCCGCTGGCCCAGCGCCTGTTCGGGGTGCCCGGCGTCGCCGGCGTCTATTTCGGGCACGATTTCATCTCCGTGACCAAGGCCGAGGACGGCAACGAGTGGCCCCAGGTGAAGCCCGCCGTGCTCGGCGCCATCATGGAGCATTTCCAGTCCGGCGCGCCGGTGCTCGGCGAGGGCGCCCGCTCCGAGGAGGACGACGCCGAGGAGGATTACGACGTGGCCGATCACGACACGGTCGTCACCATCAAGGACCTCCTGGAGACCCGCGTGCGCCCGGCGGTGGCGAGCGACGGCGGCGACATCACCTTCCGCGGCTACCGCGAGGGCATCGTCTTCCTCGAGATGAAGGGCGCCTGCTCGGGCTGCCCCTCCTCCACCGCGACGCTCCGCCAGGGCGTGCAGAACCTGTTCAAGCACTTCCTGCCGGAGATCCGCGAGGTCCGCGCCGTCTGACGGCCCGGCAAGATACGGCCCGGCAAGACGCAGCCGCGCAACACTCCACCCCGAACCATCCCGAACCGGCCGGCCCGCGCTGACGGGCCGGCCGTTTTGGCTTAGGATTTACGGGTTTTCGGCCTCATGGGAGGGGTCGGCCGGCGCCCGTCGCCGGCGGCATCTGGAGTGAGCGTGCGTATCCTGGCCATCGACACGGCGCTCGACGCCTGCGCCGCCTGCGTCGCGACGGACGCCTCCGACGATCTTCTCTCCGAAGAGAGCCTGACGCTCGCGCGCGGCCACGCCGAGGCGCTGCTGCCCCTGATCGAGCGCGTGATGGCCCGCGTCGAGGGCGGCTTCGAGAGCCTCGACCGCGTGGCCGTCACCGTGGGACCGGGCAGCTACACGGGCCTGCGCGTCGGGCTCTCCGCCGCCCGCGCCGTGGGGCTCGCCGCCGGCATCCCCGTGGTCGGCGTCACCACGCTCTCGGCGCTCCTCGCCCCCCTGCTCTCGGCCGAGGCCGACCGGCTGCTCGCCGCCGCCATCGATGCCCGCCACGGCTCGGTCTACCTCCAGGCCATGAGCCTCGCCGAGGGCATCGTGGTGCCGCCGAGCCTCGTTTCCCTGGAGGAAGCCGCCGCGCTCCTCGGCGGCGCTCCCGTGACCCTGATCGGTTCGGGCGCGCCGGCTCTGGCGGCCGAACTCCAGGCGCGCGGCGCCGACGCCGAGGTCGCCGAGACGGGGCCGCCCTCCATCGCCTGGGTGGCCTCCCTCGGCCTCGTGGCCGATCCGGCCCAGGCCATGGCCCGTCCGCTCTACCTGCGCGGCCCCGACGCCCAGCCGCAGGACCACGCGAGGCTCGCCCGCCGATGACCCGCCCGATCTCCCCCTTCTGGCCCTTCGAGTGGTGGCTCGCCTGGTGGGACGCCTGGGGCCCCGAGCCCTACGTGGCGCCGCTCACCGATTCCGGGCAGGCGCGCACGCTGGCCCGCCTCCACGCCACCGCCTTCGCCCGGCCCTGGGACGGGCACGAGTTCGAGCGCATGCTGTGCGAGCGCTCGACCCAGGCGCACGCGCTCTGGCGGGCGGGCAGCGTCCAGGGCTTCGTGCTCTCCCGCAAGGTCGCGGACGAGGCCGAGATCCTCACCGTGGTGCTCTCCCCGTCGGTGCGCGGCGGGGGCCTGAGCCGGCGACTGCTGCGCGAGCATCTCGCCGCGCTCTCGCTCGCCGGCATCCGCCACGTCCATCTCGAGGTGGACGAGGGCAACGCGCCGGCCCTGCGGCTCTACGCGCGGCACGGCTTCGCCAAGGTCGGCGAGCGGACCGGCTACTACACCCACAAGGACGGCGGCCGGACCACGGCGCTGACCATGCGGGCGACGCTCGCGTGAGCGGCCGATGACGCGGGTCGGCGTGGGGCTGCGGCTGGCGCTCTGCGCGCTCGCTTTCGCGGCGATGGTAGGCCCGCAATGGCTGAGCCTGCGCTACGGACGCGGCCGGGTCGCCGCGCGGCTGCCGATCCTGTTCCACCGCCTCGTGCTGCGGCTCTTTTCGGTGCGGGTGACGCAGGGGGGCACCCCGCCGGGTCCGGGCGAGCCGGCGCTGGTGCTCGCCAACCACGTCTCCTGGCTCGACATCATCGCGCTGGGCTCCCTGCGGCCGCTCTCCTTCGTGGCGAAATCCGAGATCGCCGGCTGGCCGGTGATCGGCACCCTGGCGCGCCTCCAGCAGACGATCTTCATCGACCGGGCCCGGCGCGCCTCCACGGCGAGCGTCAACGAGACGGTGGCCGCGCGGCTCGCGGCGGGTGATCTCATCGTGCTCTTCGCGGAAGGCACCACCGGCGACGGCAACCGGGTGCTGCCCTTCCGATCGTCGCTGGTCGGGGCCGCCCGCGCCGCGCTCCAGGCGGAGGGCGCCAAGCTGGAGCGCGTGCATCTCCAGCCGCTGGCCCTGACCTATCCCCGCCGCAACGGCCTGCCCGTGGTGCGCTCCGAGCGGCCCGAGATCGCCTGGTACGGCGACATGGAGCTCGCGCCGCATCTCGGCCTGTTCGCGAGCCGGGGGCCCATCGACGTCCACGTCGTCTGGGGCGAGCCGATCCCCTTCGAGGTCGGCACCGACCGCAAGCGCGCCACGGCGATCGCCGAGACGGCGGTGCGCCGGGCCGTGGGCCTCTCGGTGACGGGGCGGGCGAACGGTGCGCCTTCGGAGGGCCGCCCCGCCTCGGGATCGGTCAAGCCCGACCGCGCGGACACCCCGCTTCCCGCCTCCGGCATCGCAGCGACCTGACGGGCGCTCAGCCCGGCGGCGGCGGGAAGGTCGCGGCCTGCCCGTGCAGGACGCCGTCCGCGTCGATCAACTGCCAGACCACGCCGTCGGCGATGGGAAACCGGCGCCCGCTCCGGTCGATGCGGATGCCGGCATAGCCAGCGACGAACCCGTCGCGGGCCACGGCATCGAGAAGGCGCTGGCGTTCGGCCCGGTCCGGCGCCTCGGCCGACAGCCGCGAGGGCATCCCGACAATCTCGCTCCAGGCATAGCCGAAGCACGCCTGCGCCGCCCGGTTGGCATAGACGAAGCGCGGGTCCGGGCCGAGATCGTGCGCCAGCACCGCGAAGGGCGCCTCGGCATAGAGCCAGGCCGCGCCCCGGTCCGGCTCCGGTCCCAGGGCCCTCCCGACGAGGCGGCGATGGCTTCCGGTGAGAAGCGCGTGGAAGGCGGTGTCGGTCGACGGATCCATGCCCTGGACGATCCTCGAAGGGCGAGCCTCTTCCGTCACGGCGACGGAGGCGGAAAAGCGTGCTAGAGCGGCCCCGTCGCAGCGGGAAGAGGCGGGGCGCCACGGGTGCGCCGGCCTCTCGGGGCACGGGACCGTTGAAGAAAGCCTACGTCAAATCCTACGGTTGCCAGATGAACGCCTACGACGCCGCCCGCATGGCGGACGTGCTCGGGCGCGAGGGCTACGCCGCCACGGACAGCGTCGAGGAGGCGGACCTCGTCCTCCTCAACACCTGCCACATCCGCGAGAAGGCGGCCGAGAAGGTCTATTCCGAACTCGGGCGCCTGCGCGTGCTGAAGGGCGAGCGCAAGGAGCAGGGGCTCGACACCCGCATCGTCGTGGCCGGCTGCGTCGCGCAGGCCGAGGGCGCCGAGATCCTCGCCCGCGCGCCCGCCGTCGACGTGGTGGTCGGCCCGCAGAGCTACCACCGCCTGCCGGAACTCCTCGCCCGCTCCCGCGAGAAGCGCGTGGTCGACACCGAATTCCCGGTCGAGGACAAGTTCGACCACCTGCCCGCGCGCCGCAACAAGGGCGTCTCGGCCTTCCTCACGGTGCAGGAGGGCTGCGACAAGTTCTGCGCCTTCTGCGTGGTGCCCTACACGCGCGGCGCCGAGGTCTCGCGCACGGTGGCGGCCGTCCTCGCCGAGGCGGAGAAGCTCGCCGCGTCGGGAGTGCGCGAGATCACCCTCATCGGCCAGAACGTCAACGCCTATCACGGCGCCGGCCCGGACGGGGGCGCTGCGACGCTGCCCGACCTGATGCGGGCGGTGGCGGCCATCCCCGGCATCGCGCGCATCCGCTACACCACGAGCCATCCCAACGACATGGGCGAGGACCTGATCCGCGCGCATGCCGAGATCCCGGCGCTGATGCCCTACCTGCATTTGCCGGTTCAGTCCGGCTCGGACCGGGTGCTCGCCGCGATGAACCGCAAGCACACCGCCGACGACTACCGCCGGCTGATCGCGCGGGTGCGCGCGGCGCGGCCCGACATCGCCCTCTCCTCGGACTTCATCGTCGGCTTCCCCGGCGAGACCGACGCGGATTTCGAGGACACCCTGCGCCTCGTCTCGGAGATCGGCTTCGAGAGCGCCTTCTCGTTCAAGTACAGCCCACGCCCCGGCACGCCCGCCGCCGAGCGCACCGACGCGGTGCCCGAGGACGTGATGAGCGCCCGCCTCGCGGCGCTCCAGGGCCTGCTCGACCGGCAGCGTTACGCCTATCAGGACGCCGCGGTGGGCCAAGTCGTGGACGTGCTGGTCGAGAAGACCGGCCGCCGTCCGGGCCAGGTCGCCGGCAAGACGCCGCACATGCTCGCCGTGCAGTTCGACGCGCCGGCCTCGGCCATCGGCGGCGTGGTGCCCGTGCGCATCGTCGAGGCCGGGACGAACAGCCTGTTCGGGCAGGCGCTCAACGAGGCGGCGGCCGCCTAGATGCGCGCGGCGTCCGCACAGGCGAGGATGGATTCGTGACGGCTTCCGATGGCGGACGGGGTCTCCTGCGCGGGCGCGGCCCGGCGGCGGCGCGCAGCGGCGAGTTGGTCGAGCGCGTCGAGGTCTCGCTGACCTTCGACGACAACCGCCTCGCGAGCCTCGTCTTCGGCCAGTACGACCAGAACGTCGCCCATATCGAGCGCCGCCTCGACGTGACCGCGACCGCGCTCGGCAACCACGTCGTCGTCAAGGGCGCCCCCGAGGCCGCAGAGAAGGCGCGCCGGGTGTTCGAGCGGCTCTATGCCCGCGTCCGGCGCGGGGGCACGGCGCTGACGCTCGGCGACGTCGACGGTGCCATCCGCGAGACGGAGGCGCAGGGGAACCTGTTCCCGGCGGCCCAGGTCGCCGCCGAGCCGGACCGGCCGTATTTCGAGCAGATCGCCACCCGGCGGCGCGGCGCCGTGCGCGCCCGCAACGCCGCGCAGGACGCCTATATCAAGGCGCTGCGCGAGAACGAGCTGGTCTTCGCCGAAGGGCCCGCCGGCACCGGCAAGACCTGGCTCGCCGTCGGCCACGCCGTCTCGCTGCTGGAGCAGGGCCATGCCGAGCGGCTGATCCTGTCGCGCCCGGCCGTCGAGGCGGGCGAGCGGCTCGGCTTCCTCCCCGGCGACATGCGCGAGAAGGTCGATCCGTATCTGCGCCCGATCTACGACGCGCTCTACGATTTCATGGAGGCGCGCCATGTTGACCGGGGCCTCCAGACCGGCATCATCGAGATCGCGCCGCTGGCCTTCATGCGCGGGCGCACGCTGACCAACGCCGTGGTGCTGCTGGATGAAGCCCAGAACACCACCTCCATGCAGATGAAGATGTTCCTGACCCGGCTCGGCGAGAACTCGCGCATGATCGTCACCGGCGACCCTTCCCAGATCGATCTGCCGCCGGGCCAGAAATCCGGGCTCGTGGAGGCGGTGAACGTCCTCGACGGGGTCGAGGGCATCGGCCGCGTCACCTTCAAGGACGTGGACGTGGTCCGCCACGACCTCGTGCGCCGCATCGTCACCGCCTATGAGAAAGCCGCCCACGGCGAGGGCGACGCCGACCGCAACCCGAACCCGCGCCGCCGGCCCCTCGCCTGACCATGCCTGCCATCGAGATCGACACGGCGATCGAGGACGAGCGCTGGACCGCCGTCGCCCCCGACCTCGAGGCCTTCGTGGCGCGCGCGGTGGAGGCGGCCTTCACTGTGGCGCCCGAGAAGCCCGCCGGGCCCGTGGAGGTGAGCGTCCTGCTCGCCGACGACGCCACGGTCCGGGAGCTGAACAAGACCTGGCGCGGCAAGGACAAGCCAACCAACGTGCTCTCCTTCCCCGCCGCCCCGCAGCCCGCGCAGGCCGGCGTCGCGGCGCCGCTGGGGGACGTCGTTCTTGCGTATGACACGTTGCTGCGCGAGAGTGAGGAGCAGTCGAAACCGCTGTCCGACCATCTCGCCCATCTCCTCGTCCATGGCATTCTCCATCTCCTCGGCCAGGACCACGAGACCGGCGAGGCGCAGGCCGAGGCGATGGAAGCCCTCGAGATTCAGGCGCTTGCCGGTCTCGGCGTGGCCGATCCCTACGCCGACTGAGCGGCCGATCCCCGACCAACCCCAGACCCGAGAGACATGAGCAACGATCGAAGTCGCGGCGCGGCCCAGGCCGCGCCCAGCCCGACGGACGCCGAATCGCAGGGGCGCGAGCCCTGGTACGACCGGCTCCTCCAGGTCCTGCATCTGAAGCCGCGCGATTCGCTGCGGGAGGACATCGAGGGGGCGCTGGACGAGCCCGATACCGGCGAGAACGGGTTCTCGCCCCTCGAGCGCGCCATGCTCAAGAACGTGCTCAGCCTGCACAAGGTGCGCGTGGACGACGTGATGATCCCGCGCGCCGACATCGTCGCGGTCTCCGTGGACACGAGCCTCGGCGACCTGCTGCGGCTGTTCCGCACCGCCGGGCATTCGCGCCTGCCGGTCTATGGCGAGACCCTCGACGACCCGCGCGGCATGGTCCACATCCGCGACTTCGTCGACCACATCGCCGCGCGCGCCGATGCCCCGGCCCGCCGCCCGGCGGCGGCAGCCGCTGCGGCCGCCTCCGATCCCGCCCCGGAGCCGGCCGCCGCCGCCAAGCCCCGCCGCGCCCCGGTGCGGACGCTGCGCGGGCTGAACCTCGGCAATGTCGACCTCGGCGCGACGCTCGCGGCGACGAAGCTCCAGCGCCCGGTGCTGTTCGTGCCGCCCTCGATGCCGGCCATCGACCTGCTGGTGCGCATGCAGGCGACCCGCACCCACATGGCGCTGGTCATCGACGAATACGGCGGCACGGACGGGCTGATCTCCATCGAGGACCTGATCGAGGTCGTCGTCGGCGACATCGAGGACGAGCACGACGTGGCCGAGGGGCGCCTCGTGCAGCGCGTCGAGGGGGAGGCCGAGGTCTTCGTCGCCGATGCCCGCGCGGGGCTCGCGGAAGTATCGGAAGCGACCGGCGTCGATCTCGTCGCGGCGGTGGGCGAGATGGCCGAGGAGATCGACACCATCGGCGGCATGATCGTGACGCTCGCCGGCCGGGTGCCCTCGCGGGGCGAGCTCATCGCCGGGCCGGGCGACCTCGAGTTCGAGGTGCTCGACGCCGACCCGCGCCGGCTGAAGCGTCTGCGCTTCCACAAGGGCGCGGCCAAGATCGGCACGGTGGTGCCGCTCGCGCTGCCCCCGCCGAGCCCGCCCGCCGCCGAGCCGCCGACCCCGTGAGCTTGCAGCGCCTTCCCCTCCCCCTTCCGCGGGGGAGGGTGCACTGCGCAGGCGGGTCGGGAGAGGGGGCGACGCGGCCGGAAACGGCGTTCCCCTCATCCGACCCGCTTCGTGGGCCACCTTCTTCCGCCGAGGGGAGCAGGCGAGCCGTGGCGACTCCGGCGAACCACGCGGCGCAATGATCCAGATCTTGAGAGACCTTCGCGGCTGGCGCCGGCTCGCGCTCGCCTTCCTCGCCGGCGCGCTCGGGGCGCTGGCGATGCCGCCCTTCGGGCTGCTGCCGGCGCTGGCCGTCTCGCTGGTGCTGGCGACCTGGCTGGCGGACGGCGCGGCGGAAGGCCCGCTCGGGCGCTCGCTGCTGCGTTTCGCCCTCGTCGGCTGGGCCTGGGGCTTCGGCTACCTCACCGCCGGCCTGTGGTGGCTCGGCGCGGCCTTCCTGGTGGAGGCGGACGAGTTCGCCTGGGCGCTGCCGCTCGGGGTGATCGGCCTGCCGGCGGTGCTCGGGCTGTTCTACGGGGCTGGATTCGCCGCCGCGCGGCTGGTCTGGTCGCCGGGGACCGGCCGCATCGCCGCCCTCGCCGTCGGTCTCGCCGGAGCCGAATGGCTGCGCGGGCACCTGTTCACGGGCTTTCCCTGGAACACGCTCGGCATGGCGCTCGGCCAGAATCTTTTTCTAAGCCAGAGCGCGTCCGTCATCGGGCTCTACGGGCTGACCATCCTGGCGGTCGTGATCTGCGCCGCCCCCGCGACCCTCGCGACGGGAGGGCGCCCGGCCGGCCGCTACGGCCCGAGCCTCGCCGCCGCCCTGCTGCTGGCGGGGCTCGCCGGCTACGGCGCGCTGCGGCTCCCCTCCGGCGCCGACGCCACGGTGGCGGGCGTGCGCCTGCGGCTGATGCAGCCGAACCTGCCCCAGGACGCCAAGTTCCGCCCCGAGAACCGCGCCGACATCGTCGACCGCTACATCGAGCTGTCGCAGCGCGAGCCGGCGCCGGGCGCGGCCGTGCCCACGCATGTGATCTGGCCGGAATCCGCCTTTCCCTTCCTGATCCAGCGCGACCCCGATTCGCTCGCCAAGGTCGGCGCATCGATTCCCACGGGCCAGCACCTGCTGACGGGAGCGGCCCGCGCCGAGGAGCCGCTGCCGGGGGAGCGCATCCGCTTCTACAACGCGATCATGGTGATCGAGCCCGGCGGGCGGATCGCCGACACCTACGACAAGGTGCATCTGGTGCCCTTCGGGGAGTATCTGCCGGGGCCCCTCGACGCCGCCTTGCGCGCGGTGGGCCTGCGGCAGTTCGTGTCGATCCCCGGCGGCTTCTCCGCCGGCAGCGCCGCCGGCCAGCGCATCCTCGACGTCGCCGGCCTGCCCCCGGTCGCCGCGACCATCTGCTACGAGGCGATCTTTCCCGGCGCCGTCGTGCCCTCCCCGCATGCGGGCGAGGCGGTCCGCGAGCCCGGCCTGATCCTGAACGTCACCAACGACGCCTGGTTCGGCGACACCCCCGGCCCGCGCCAGCACCTCGCCCAGGCCCGCCTGCGGGCCGTCGAGGAAGGCCTGCCCTTGGTGCGCGACGCCAATACCGGCATCTCGGCGGTGGTCGATCCCTACGGCCGGGTGACGGCGCAACTGCCGCTGAATGTCGAGGACGTGCTCGACGCCGACCTCCCCGCCGCGATTCCCGGCCGCACGCCCTATGCCCGCTACGGCGAGGCACCCTTCGCCGCGCTGATGGCCGGGGCCCTCGCCCTGGCGCTCGCCGCGAGGCGGCGCCGGTGAGCGCGCGGGGGCCGGTGGCCCCGGCCCTGATCGGGGCCGGCGTGCTGCTCGTCGCGTTCAACATGCGTCCGGCGCTGACCACGGTCGGGCCGCTGCTCCATGCGATCCAGGACGCGACCGGGCTGTCGGCCACGGGCGCGGCGGTGCTCACCACGCTCCCCGTGCTCTTCCTCGGGCTCTCCGCCGCGGCGGGCCCCTGGACGAGCCGCCGACTCGGGGCCGACCGGGGCGTGCTCCTGGCGACCCTGCTCGTGGGGCTGGGCCTGGGGCTGCGCGCCTTCGGCGGCCTGCCCACATTGTTTGCCGGCGCCGCCCTTTCGGCCTCGGGGATCGGGCTCGCCGGCGTGCTGCTGCCGGGGCTCGTGAAGCGCGACTTCCCCACCCGCATCGGCCTGCTGACGGGGCTCTACACCATGATGCTCTGCCTCGGCGCGGCGGCGGGCTCCGGCCTCACCGTGCCGTTGAGCGCGGCGCTGGGCGGAAGCTGGTCGGCGGCCCTGGCGATCTGGTCGCTCCCGGCCTTCGCCGCGGCGCTGGCCTGGTCCCCTGTGGCGGCGCGTGCATCCCCTCTGTCGCCGGGGGCGCCGCGAACGCCCGCCGTTCCGGTGCGTCTCTGGCGCGATCCCCTGGCCTGGCAGGTGACGGGCTACATGGGGTTCCAGTCGGCGCTGGCCTACATCATGTTCGGCTGGGCTCCGGCGATCCTTCAGGACCGCGGGCTCGATCCGCTGGAGGCCGGGCTCATCGCCTCGCTCATGAGCATCGGGCAGGCCCCCGCCGCGCTGGGCGTGCCGATGCTGGCGGGGCGCCTGCGCGACCAGCGACTCCTCGCCGGCATCATCCTCGGGCTCATCGCCGCCTGCTTCCTGGCGACGCTTTACGGTCCCGTCGCCCTGATCGGCCCGGCCGTCGCGGGGCTGGGGGTGGGTCTCGGCGGCTGCTTCGGCCTCGGGCTGACGGTGCTGGTGCTGCGTGCCCGCGACGTCGCCTCGGCGGGCGCGCTCTCGGCCATGGCGCAGGGCGCGGGCTACTGCATCGCCGCGCTCGGCCCCTTCGCCTTCGGGCTCGCCCGCGATTCCGGCCGCCCCGGCCTGCCGGCGCTCCTGTATTGCGGGATCGTCCTGGCGGCGGCCCTCTGCGCGCTCGGCGCCGGCCGCGACCGCTTCGTCGGAGGCACCCGGCGTCTGGCCCCCTGATCGGGCGCTCCCGCGCGGGACGCCGCCGTGGAGCGACGCCCAATGAAACAACGCCCAATGAAACAACGCCCAAGTGTCGGCGCGCACGGCGGCCCGTTCAGAAGACCGATACTGACTTTCCTCATCGCCGGAGCGTCCATCCCAGCAACGGGCCGCCTCCCGGCACAGGCATCGTCACTATCGAGGAGTTGATCATGAGCACACGTCTCGTCGCCGCCGTCGCGCTTCTTTCGCTCGGTCTGTCCGCGACCGCGCGGGCCGAACTGTCCCCCGCTCCCCAGGCCGACAAGCCCGCGCCCCGCGTGATCGAGACGACGGGCTCCTATGCCAACGATGCCCGGCCGGTGCCCGCGCCCCAGCCGCAGCAGGCCGCCGTCACCGCCCCCGCGCCCACCGCGAAACCCGCCGTCGCCGAGCGCACGGTGCGCACGGCCCAGGTCCGTACCGCCAAGTATAGCGGCGGCGAGGGCTCCACCTGGAAGACCGGCCGGAACGCCTACGGCTTCATGGGCACCTATGGCGGCTGCCGCTACAGCGGCCATGCCGGCCCGAACGGCTACACCCTAGACCGCGTCTGCCGGTAGCCTTCCGCACCGCAGGTCCCGATACGGCGAAGGCCGGTCCCGTCTCCGGGGCCGGCCTTTTCGCGCCGTCGAGGGTCTCGGATCAGCGGTTCACCGCCCGGCGGTGATGCATGGCCCGGCCGGCGACCGAGCCCGTGGTGTAGACGGCGCCATCATCCGAACGGTCCGAGACCTGCGGCAGGGCCTGGCTCGCGACCTCGGCGGCCGCGGCGGGGATGCCGGCGGGCGCGGTGTAGCTCTGGGCCAGGGCGGAGGAGGCGGAGAGCAGGGAGAGGGCGAGAACGGAAGCGGCAGTGAGGCGGGTCATGGCAGGCTCCATCGGGGTTCGGCTTCGGCGGCCACTGCGGCCGCCCTTCGATGGAGGGAAGATGGACCCCGCCCGACGACCGGAAAAGCCGAATAAGATCGAACGAAACGTTCTACGAAATCGAACAGCAACGGCTGTCCGGCGACCGTCGATCCGCGAACGGGCTTGCCGCTTCGCGGAACGGCGCGGCATATGCTGCGGACCGGCCCCATCCCTGCCGTCCGTGACCGGCCCCGCGCCGGACCGACGCCTTTCCGCCCCGCGAGACACGAGCTGCCGTGACCCTCACCCAGATCACCCACAACGACCTCGACGGCTACGGCGCCTCGACGGTCGCGGCCGCCTTCGCCGAGGTGACGCGCGTCGTCCATGTCGGGCGCTACGCCGATGTCGGGCCCGTGGTGGGCGAAGAGCTGAAGCGTCTCGGCCGCGCCGGCGGCCGCGAGACGCTGCTGATGACCGATATCGGGCTGGAGGAGCCGGCGGTGGCCTTCATCAAGCGGTTCGCCGCGATGAACCGGCGCCGCGACGAGGGCCTGCGCCACCGCCTGATCGTGCTCGACCATCACGCCTCCTCCGTCGACCAGATGCGCGCCCAGGGCCTGGAACCGAAGGAAGACCCGGACCGTCCCGGCCTGCTCCGCTTCGATCTCGACGATCCCGACGTCCTCGTCCTCATCGACGGGGACCGCTGCGCCACGCGCATGACCTACGAGCACAACGCCCTGTTCGCCACGCGGGAGCCCGGCGCGGAGGAGGCCGGCGCGCTCGCCGCCCTGGTCGAGGCGGTGGACGCCCTCGATCTCTGGAAGAAGGAGCGCCCGACATTTGCCGGCGGCGTCGCCCTCGACGAGCTCTTCTGGGACAACGTCGCCTCGCTGGTGCCGCCGGGGCACCCCTGGCACGACCCCTTCGTGAGCGATCTGCTGCGGACCGCCGCCGGCTGGCTGGGGGAAGGCGCCTCCCCCGCCGAGGTCGAGCGCCGGGGGGTCGGAGCGCGCGCCGCCATCGTCGACCGCCTGATGCGCGACGAGCCCGACGACGATCCCTCGCTCACCACGCGGATGCGGATCGCCCGCGCGCTCGCCCGCTCGGACGTGCTGTTCCAGCGCCTGAGCGACGGCACCCTGCTCTCCTTCGGCCTCGATCCGGGTACCTTCCAGCGGGTGTCGGACCTCATCATGCAGGGCGGCCGCGCCAGGCGCGTGGTCAACGTGCAGCGCACAGGCTCGCTGTCCTTCCGCTCCAACGACGAGACCGCCCTCGACGGCGCCCGCAAGTTCCGGGGCGGCGGACATCGGGACGCGGCCGGCGGCCGGCTGCCGGACGGCTCCGTGTTCTCGCTGGCCGACGCGGTGGCGCAGGTCGAGCCGGTCCTCAACCCGCCGCAGGCCGACCGCTCGGACAGCCCCTTCGCCGCCCTGAAGGGCTGGAAGGGCTGAGGGCCGGCCGAAAGCTTCGCCGGCGCAACGGGCTCGCCGGCGGAGCGTTCGCGGTGGGCGGGGCTCCCGCGCGGAACCCTTCGGCAGGCGCTGCCGTTGGGGGCCACGACACACTTCACAGGAGCCCCGAATGCGCACCCCCATCCTCGCCGCGGCCGCCGTCATCAGCCTGCTCGGCGTTCAGGGAGCCTTCGCCGAGACCACGGTGATCCACCGCGACGCGCCCGACACCGTGGTGGTCGACCGGCCGGCCACGACCTCCAGCACCACCGTCGAGAAGCACGAGCATGCCGACGGCTGCCGCTCGAAGACCGTCACCAGGACCAACGACGAGGGCGACCGCAAGACCGTGACGAAGGAGTCCTGCGACTGACGGGAAGCCGGCAAATCATTCATGCGCCCGCTCCGGCTACCGCCGGAGCGGGTTCTTCATGCGCCGAGCGCCTTCTCGTAGCGCCAGGCCGACATGCCGTCCTCGTAATAATCCTCGACCACCGTGAAACGCCGATAGTCCCGGCGCTCGTAGAAGCGGATGCCGAGGGTGTTGTCCGAGCGGACCTCGAGACGCAGCCGCTCGCAGCCATGGGCGCGCGCATCCTCCTCCGCCGCCGCCAGGAGCAGCCCGCCGAGGCCGAGCCCCGACCGAGCCGGGGCGATCGCGATGGAGGAGAGCCGCGCGATCCGCGAGCCGCGCCGCCGCTCCAGCGTCGCCGCGCCCACCAGCACCGCCTCCGCGCCGTCCTCGACCAGGGCGGACAGGACCGTCATGCTCGCCGAGCGGATCGCGTGGCGGATGGCGCGCCGTTCCGCCCGGTCGCTGACGAAGGCGGCATGCTCCAGCGCCACCAGGGCGTCGAGATCCTCCGGCACGGCCTCCCGGATGGAGAGGGCCCGCGCCATGTCGCGCTCCTGCGCTTCGGCGATCACGCCCCGGCCTCGCGGGGCCGTGCGGCGTCCGGCAACCTGTCCTCTCGCAGCACGATCGTCCTTCCGCTTTTCCATGGGCGCCGCGTCAGATGCAGCCTTCGCGCCGGCTTGAAAAGCCCCGCGCGCGGCCGGCCCGTGCAATCGTGCAACATGGCCGGCAAAGAGCGGGGATTTCGCCGGCTCAGGCTCGTTTTTGCCCTTGTGGCGGGGGCAGGCGATCCGTATATCGCGCCTGCCCAATTTCGCACGTGCCTGTGGCCGCGTGCCGGTTGGTGGGCATCCGGTCAACTGCCGGACAGCCGCCAGGGGTCTTAGGATCGATGGTCGCAAGGGTGGATCCCTACGGCCGGCAATCCAGGTGGCGACACCGGACCTCGACAACAACCGGCAGCCGGAGGCGAAACCGGCGAACCCCGCTCTCCACGGGGGACGCAGCTTAAAGCAACGACGAACGGGCTTTTTTGGTCTCGTCGGCCCTCCAAAGGCCGGCACCGAAGAGGCTTGTTTCTCTTTGCCCGGCGTGCGGTTGGGGTCTCCCCATCCAATCCACGGCAGCTTCCGGGGGCCTTGCGCCCGCTCGGTCACGCGTGTCTCCACAGCACGCGAGGTCGCGCGCCGCTTCGCCCCCTGACGCCGGACGGCTGCTCCGTAGCCGTCTACCGATTCGACGTCGCGCTCCGCGTTCGAGGGCGCATGCGAACCTGTGGTGGGGACGACCATGACCGATCGCATCCGCGACTTCCTGCGCGCACGCCGCGACCTCGGCCGCGACGAGGGCCCCGTGATGGTGCTCGACCTCGACGTGGTGCGCGACAACTACACTGCGTTCAGCCGCGCGCTGCCCGACACCCGCGTGTTCTACGCCGTCAAGGCGAACCCGGCGCCGGAGGTGCTGCGCCTGCTCGCCGAGATGGGCTCCTGCTTCGACACGGCCTCCGTCGCCGAGATCGAGATGGCGCTCGCGGCCGGCGCCACGGCCGAGCGGATCTCGTTCGGCAACACCATCAAGAAGGAGCGCTGCATCGGCCGCGCCCTCACGCTCGGCGTGCGCCTCTTCGCCGTGGACTGCGAGGCCGAGGTCGAGAAGATCTTTCGCGCGGCCGGGGCGGCGGGCGTGGAAGCCCGTGACGTACAGGTGTTCTGCCGCATCCTCTGCGACGGCGCCGGCGCCGACTGGCCGCTCTCGCGCAAGTTCGGCTGCGAGCCGGAGATGGCCGTCGACGTGCTGGAGCACGCCCACCGCCAGGGCCTGACCGCCTATGGCGTGTCGTTCCATGTCGGCTCGCAGCAGGGCAACACGGAAGCCTGGGACGGAGCGCTCGCCTCCGCCTCCATGATCTTCCGCGAATGCGCGCAGCGCGGCATCGGCCTGTCGATGGTCAATCTCGGCGGCGGCTTCCCCACGCGCTACCTGCGCGAGGTGCCCGGCGTCGAGAGCTACGGCGACGCGATCTTCCGCGCGCTCACCAAGCATTTCGGCAACCGCCTGCCCGAGACCATCATCGAGCCCGGCCGCGGCATGGTCGGCAACGCCGGCATGATCGAGGCGGAAGTGGTGCTGGTCTCGAAGAAGTCGGCGGCCGAGGACGAGGTGCGCTGGGTCTATCTCGACATCGGCAAGTTCGGGGGGCTCGCCGAGACCATGGACGAGTCGATCCGCTACCGCGTCCGCACGGAGCACGACGGCGATCGCATGGCGCCTTGCGTGCTCGCCGGCCCGACCTGCGATTCCATGGACGTGCTCTACGAGCGGGAGCACTACCCACTGCCGGTCTCCCTCTCCATCGGCGACAAGGTGCTGATCGAGGGAACCGGCGCCTATACGACGACCTACGCGGCGGTGGCCTTCAACGGCTTCCCCCCGCTGGAGCAGATCGTCATCTGACGGCGCGGGCGGTTTTTTCCGGCCGCCGTCATCGCAGGTTCATTCCTCTTGCCGCATTCGTAGCGGACGGCCCGCCACGGTCGCCCGCCTTCGCTTCTCCCTCACCAAGGTCCAGGGGAGTTCGTTGCCATGATCGAGATCCGTGAGCAGCACCAGGGCGACGTCGCGGCGCGCGAGCGTCTGCTCGACGCGTGCTTCGGCGCCTCCCGCTTCGCCAAGACCTCCGAGCGCCTGCGCGAGGGCCGCCTGCCCGCGCGCGGACTCGCGCTCTCGGCGATCCGCAACGGCCGGCTCGTGGGCACCGTGCGCCTGTGGCATGTCGAGGCCGGCCCCGGCCGTCCCGCGCTGCTGCTCGGGCCGCTCGCGGTGGATCCCGCGATCCAGCGCCAGGGCCTCGGCACCGTGATGATGCATGCCGTGCTCGGCCGGGCGGAGGCGCGCGGCCACGGCGCCGTGCTGCTCGTCGGCGATGCGCCCTACTATGCCCGCTTCGGCTTCGAGCCGGGGCTCGCCGCCGGTCTCGCCATGCCGGGACCGTTCGAACGCGAGCGCTTCCTCGGGCTCGAGTTGCGCGCGGGCGCCCTCGAAGGCGCATCCGGCATCCTGCGTCCCACCGGCGCGCCCGCCCCGGCACAGGCCGTCCCGGCCATCGCGGCCGAGGCGCGACGACAGGCCGCCTGACGGACCTGCCGCGCGGCAGGCCCGCTCACGGGATTTCGAGATCTGACCGGCGGCGGAAAACCCTTCCGCCCCGTGCCGGCCGGCCCCGCCGGGGCCATGACGGCATGGGTCGAAAACGCCGGAGACCCGCGGGGTGGCGGTTCGAGGCGGACGCCCCGGTCTCAGCCCGCCAGCTTGCGGGCCAGGAAATCGCGCATCAGCCGGGCGATCTCGGCATGGTGCGTCTCCAGGGCGAAATGGCCCGTGTCGAGGAGGTGTATCTCGGCCTCGGGCAGGTCGCGCCGATAGGCTTCCGCGCCCGCCGGGATGAAGAACGGATCGTTCCGGCCCCAGACCGCGAGGAGCGGCGGCTTGCGCGCGCGGAAATAGCCCTGGAAGTCGGGATAGAGCGCCACGTTCGTGCGGTAGCTCAGGATCAGGTCGAGCTGGATCTCCTGAGCCTCCCCTCGGCGCATGTAGTGCATGTCGAGGGTCATCCCGTCGGGCGAGAGGAGCCCGGCCGGGGCGCCTTGCCCGTACTGGACCCGGATGGCCGCATCCGAGAGCGCGGCGCGGCAGGCCTCGCGGTTCGCCGGGCTGGGATCGCGCCAATAGGCCTGCCAGGGCTCCCATTCCTTGCTCAGGCCCTCGACATAGGCGTTGCCGTTCTGGGTGACGATCGCCGTGACCCGCTCCGGGTGGCGCATCGCGAGCCGCAGGCCGACCGGGGCGCCGTAGTCGAAGATGTAGAGGGCATAGCGGCTCAGGCCGATCGCCTCGACGAAGCCCTCGATCACCTCCGCCAGGCGATCGAAGCTGTAGTCGAACCGGCCGCGCGGCGGCGCCACGGTGTTGCCGAAACCGGGCAGGTCGGGGGCGATCACCCGGTAGCGGTCGGCGAGTTGGGGAATCAGGTCGCGGAACATGTGGCCGGCGGTCGGGAAGCCGTGGAGCAGGAGCAGCACCGGCCCGTCCTGCGGGCCGGCCTCCCGATAGAACACCTCGACGTCGCCGACCTTTTCGGTCGCGAAACGGACAGCCATTCGATCCTCCTGGGTTATCGATGCAGGGGACGCGCGCGAAGCCGACAGTGCCGAACGGGCCGCCAGCGGTGCCGCCCCGAGCCCCAGCCCGAGGGCCGCGAGGACCTCGCGCCGTTCCCAGCCATTTTCGAACCGTGCCATGCCTGCCGCTCCTCCATGTCGCATCGTGCGATGGAGGTGGCGTTCCAGTCGGCCGGCAATAATATCCGGCGTCCGCAAGTCTACGTTTCAGGAACTGCAACGATGGATCGCCGCGACGCCATGGCCCTGTTCGTCGCCGTCGTCGACGAGGGCTCGTTCGCGGCCGCCGCGCGCAGGAGCGGGGTTTCCGCGGGCGTTCGTGGATCACGCGGCGCCGAGGCTGCGGACCGCGATCGCCACCGTCGCGAAAGGCTCCCCTCCCCCGCAGGGCCCGTCTTGGTGAAGCGCTCGGCGACGTCGCCCGGAGTCAGCCCTGATAGTCGATCTTGAGGCGGAAGTTCATGCCTGCCTGTCTCCACGACCGGGAGAGGAGCACCGAGCGGATCCCCGCCCTAAAGCGCTCCCTCGCGGATGGCGCCGGGGTCGGCGAGGGCGTGCAGCAGGCGCGCGGCGGAATGGGCGAAGCGCAGCGTCACCGCCTTGCGGCGGGCGCCGCTCAGGGGGTGCTCGCCGGCCTCGCGCAGGACGGCGCCGCCGAAGGCGTCGGCGACCATGAGGCCGGCCTCCTGCGGGATGATCTCCGGGGCCAGATCCGGCGGGATCGCGAAGAAGAAGCGGTCGCAATAGTCGCGGTAGTCAGGCCATTTCCGGTCGGCCCGGAAATCCGCGACGCTCGACTTGATCTCCACGATGGTGAGCCGCCCGCAGGCGGCGAGCGCGATCACGTCCGCCCGCCGCCCGTTGGCGAGGCCGAACTCGGGGATGGTGACGGATCCGAGCTCCGCGAACAGGCGGCGCACCCCGCGCTGGACGCTCAGCGCGCGGGCGGACTGGCGCCCGTCGGCCGGAAGCGGAGCGAAGGCCGGGGCGGAGAAGGCGACGGCTGCGGACAAGGGACGGCTCGGATTCGCGCGGCGAGACGCCATGGAATCAGGTCGGGCCGGGCTTGTCACCTGCCGCGCGGGATGGCGCGCCGTCAGCCCTTCAGCCACTCCACGAGCCCGGCGCCGGGCGCGAGCAGGACGAAGGCCCAGACCACGGCCGAGGCGAGGTTGGCGATCTGGAAGGGCAGGCGCGCCACCCCGAACATGCCGGCGATGAGCGGCACCACGGCCCGCGCCGGCCCGAAGAAGCGGCCCACCGCCACCGAGGCCGCGCCCCAGCGGGCGAGGAAGCGCTCGCCCCGCGCCACGAGACGGGGGAAGCGCCGCATCGGCCACATCCGCCGGGCGCCGTCCTTGTAATGGCGGCCGAACTCGTAGGAGAGCCAGTCGCCGAGCGCGGCCCCCGCCGCCGCCGCCGCCACGACGGGCCAGAACGGCAGGCCGGCGGCGCCCACCAACGCGCCGATGCCGACGAGGATCACCGTGGCGGGCACCAGCAGCGACAGGAAGGCCACGGATTCGCAGAAGGCGAGCGCGCCCGCGATCAGCGGCGCCCATGCCTTGTGGGCCTCCACGAACCCGAGGGTCGCGGTGCGCAGGGTGTCGAGGTCCATCGGGTCCTTATACGGGTGATGCCCGCCCGATGTGGCGGCCCCTGCCCCGTCCGGCAAGGCGCTTACGCGGATGCGCCGGGGACGGTTAGGCGCTAACAGGCATCGGCGATGCTCCGCGCCTGGGAGGCCCGTGGTGAAGATCCTGTCGATCCAGTCTCACGTCGCCTACGGGCATGTCGGCAACGCCTCGGCCGTCTTCCCGATGCAGCGGCTCGGCGTCGATGTCTGGCCGGTGCACACGGTGCAGTTCTCCAACCACACCGGCTACGGCGCCTGGCGGGGCCGGGTGTTCGACGGACCGGCCGTCGAGGAGGTGGTGCAGGGCATCGGCGAGCGCGGGGTGCTCGGCACCTGCGACGGGGTGCTCTCGGGCTATATGGGCTCGGCCGATATCGGCACCGCGATCCTGCGCGCCGTCGCCTCGGTGCGCGCGCTGAACCCGGACGCGCTCTATTGCTGCGACCCGGTGATGGGCGACACCGGCTGCGGCTGCTACGTGCGCCCCGGCATCCCCGAATTCATGCGCGACCACGCGGTGCCGGCGGCCGACATCGTCACGCCGAACCATTTCGAGCTGGCCTTCCTCGCCGGCAGCCCGTGCGCCACCCTCGACGAAGCGAAGGCGGCCGTCGCGGGGCTCCACGCCAGGGGGCCGCGCGTGGTGCTGGTGACATCCTTTGCCACCGACGAGACTCCCCCCGACCGCATCGATATGCTGGCGGCGGAGGACGGCGAGTTCTGGCGGGTGCGCACCCCGCGCCTCGATCTCGACGTGAACGGCTCTGGCGATGCCGTCGCCGCGCTGTTCTTCGTGCACTACGCCCGTACCGGCTCGGCGGCGCTGGCCCTCGGCATGGCGGCAGCCTCCGTCTACGGCCTGCTGCGGCGGACGGCGGAAGCCGGCTCGCGCGAGATCCTCACGGTGGAGGCGCAGGACGAGTTCGTGTCGCCGAGCGAGACCTTCCCCGTCGAGAGCGTGTAGACCCGCCTCGCCTCTTCCCCACGGACGGAACCCCCACGATGGCCCGACGCCGCTTCGTCACCCTCGACGTGTTCACGCAGGAGGCGCTTGCCGGGAACCCGCTCGCCGTGGTCCTCGACGCGAAGGGGCTCGACGGGGCGGCGATGCAGAGGATCGCGCGGGAGTTCAACCTCTCGGAGACGGTGTTCGTGCTGCCGCCCGAGAACGCGCGCCACCGGGCGAGGCTGCGCATCTTCACGCCGACCCGCGAATTGCCCTTTGCCGGCCACCCGACCCTCGGCGCCGCCGTGCTGCTAGCGCTGGAGGATTCGCGCGCGGGCCGGGCCGACGCCATCGCGTTCGGCCTGGAGGAGGACGCCGGCACGGTGCCCTGCGTGGCGGAAGCCGCCGACGGGCGCGGACGGGCCCGCTTCAAGGCGCCGCTGCTGCCGGACTATCTCGGCGAGGCCCCCACGGCCGCTGCGCTCGCCGCCATGCTCGGCCTGTCGACGGAGGATATCGGCTCCGCGCGTCATCTCCCGAGCCGGCATTCGGCCGGCGTGCCCTTCACCTTCGTGCCCGTCGCCTCCCGCGAAAAGCTCGACGCGGTGCGCCTCGATCTGGCGCGGTTCGCGGGCGGCGACGCGCTCTACGTCTACGCGGCGGACCCGGAGGGGCTCGGGCATCGCTTCCAGGCGCGCATGTTCGCCCCGCATCTCGGCATGCCGGAGGACCCGGCGACGGGCTCGGCGGCGGCGGCCTTCGCGGGGGTGATGATGCAGTTCGAGGCGCTCGGCAACGGCACGCACGACGTCGCCATCGCCCAGGGCGTCGCCATGGGGCGTCCGAGCGACATCGACCTCCAGCTCGTCATCCGCGAGGGCGCCCTCGATTCCGTCGAGATCGGCGGCGGGGCGGTGGTCGTCGCCGAGGGCGTGCTGCTTGTCTGAGCCTTCGGCCGAGGGCTACGTCCTCACCCGGCTCAGCCGGATCCGCGCCCGGCTCGTCCCGCACGACTGGACCTGGGCGAGGACCAACGCGGACAGGATCGCGCGCCATTGGGAGCGGCGGCGCGCGGCGCAGCCGGCGCTCTTCGACGGGCCGGTCTTTCTGGCCTGCGCCTGCGAGATCGCGGACGGGGGGTGCCGCGTCGACCTGTTCGAGACCCGCTATTCGGCCTTCATCGCCCATCGCGACCTCGGCTTCCCCGACGGGAGCGTCGCCAACGCCTTCGCGGCCATCGCCCCGTTCGGTGCCGATGGCGGCGTCCTGCTCGGCGAGATGGCCCCGCACACGGCCAATGCCGGACAGGTCTATTTCGCCTGCGGCACGCCCGACCGCGACGACCTGACGGGCACGACGGTCGACCTTTCGGGGAGCGCCGCCCGCGAGCTCCTCGAGGAGACGGGGGTGAGCCTGCCGCCGGGCGCCCCGGAATCCTGGGTGCTTCTGCGCGGCGAGGGGCATCTCGCCTTCCTGCGCCCGGTCCGCTTCCCGGAACCGGCTCTGGCGTTGCGCGAGCGGATGGAGCGCCATCTCGCGGCGGAGGACCCGCCCGAACTGTCCGGGATCGTCATCGTGCGCGGCATCGCCGAGATCGAGCCGGAGCGGATGCCGGGCTATGTGCGTGCCTTCCTCAGGGATGCCTTCGGGCCGACGTCGCCCGCAGCTCGGTCGGCCAGCCGACCCTGACCAGCACGTCGTCCGGGCCGTTGAGGGCGAACTCGTACATGCCCCAGGGCTTGTCGCTAGGCCCCTCGCGCTCGATGATCTCGCCGGCGAAGGCGGCCGCCAGCGCGTCCACGTCCTTCCGGTACAGATAGAGCCCGAACGGGTTGCGGCCGGGCTCCAGCCAGCCTTCGACGGCCGGGTTCAGATGCAGCCTGCCGCCATGCCCGTCGGAGAGCAGCCGGTAGGCGTCGGGACTGCCCTCGTCGCGGCGGAAGCCGAGCCGCGCGAAGAACGCCTCCGCCGCGTCGAGATCGTTACAGGGCAGGATCGCCGTCAGACGCTCGTCCATATCCGCCCCCCGATCCTCGTCTATCTGAAGGTGCCGGGACGGACCCGTCACCGATAGCCGTAACGCGCCTTGGCGGAGGCCAGCAGCGACAGCGCCTCGCCATCGCGGCCCCCCTCGCAGGCGGCCCGAGCCTTCGACAGGTCGGCGCTGAAGCGGGTGCCGACGGGAGTGTTGAGGTTCCCGGTCGCCACGTCGCTGTCGACCACGGCCTGCGTGCGGGCGATGGCCGCCCCGCATCCCGGCCCGTCCGGCGGGATCACCACCGGCGCGGGCGCGGCGGCGACGGCGACCGGAGCGGCGGCCTTCTGCTGGCAGGCGCCGAGCAGCGCCAACCCGAGGCAGGCGAGGCCGGCGACGCATGAACGAACGAAGGGCACGGATGCTTCTCCCTCGCGGCCGAGCTCGGCCGGGCGGGGATTTCTGCGCCATCGGGCGGCATGGGGTCAATCGCCGCCGCGGTCGCATCCGCGGCGGCGGCGTGACGCCGGAGGGGCGCTATTTCGCCTTGTCGGCGATGCCCTTGAGGCCGGCGTCGTAGATGCCCGAGATCACGTCGGTGGCGACGCTGTCGGGCGCGCCCTTGGCCTTGAAGCTGCCCTTCCAGTCGAGCTTCGAGCCGGAGTCGCTCGGCGACACCGAGAGGGTCGAGGTATAGTCGGAGACCGGCAGCGGGCTCTCGACGATGGCGTAGGTGTAGGTCATCACCTTGTCGTCGCGCGAGACCTGCTCCTCCACGATGGTGCCGCCGCCCTTGAGGCTCAGCGTGCGCAGGGTCTTGCCGTCCTTCTGCGAGACGACGCACTTCTCAACCGCTGGGTGCCAGGTGCCGATGCCGCAGAAGTCGCCGACGGTCTGCCAGACCTTGGCCGGCAGCGCCGCCACGGCGGCGGACTTCGCCACCTCGATGGCATGGCCCGGCAGCGTCGTCGCCACGAGGGCGAGGCCGGGCAGGACGAGGATGCGTGCGAAGGTCGGGAACATGGCGGACGGTTCTCCCTTGGTCCGATCGATCTCTGTCGTCGCGCCGCGCGGATGGCACGGCGCGGGCGGCCCTTGGCGGGCGCGTGGCAAGTAGGCTGTGCGCGAAGCACGGCAATGGGCCGGCCGCGAAATGAGCCCGTGTCCGGGCGTCCGCTCGATTCCGGGCGTCGTCCGGGGCCGCACTTGTGTTTCGGCGCCGCCGGCGATAGCTAGTGCCATAGACGAGACGCGCGCCGGCGAGATCGCCGCCCGCCCTGAGGAGAGACGAGCCGTGGCCTATGCCGGCTCAATGCCCGTGACGACGACGGCCGCGACCGCGGCGGCGTCCGCGCGCGCGCTCCTGTCCGGCCTTCTCCTTACCCGCCCCTGAGGGCCGTCCGGGCGCGAGCGCCTGGGCTCTCAGGGGATCGCGCCGCCATCACGACAGGCTCATGAGGCGCCATCCGCGACCGCTCGACGACAAGCGGGACGCCCGCGCCGCGACAGGGTTCAGGACAATGACCAGCACCACCGCCACCGGCAGCACCGCCAAGGACCGGGTTCTCATCTTCGACACCACCTTGCGCGACGGCGAGCAATGCCCCGGCGCGACCATGACGCTGGACGAGAAGCTCGCCGTCGCCGAGCTGCTCGACAGCATGGGCGTGGACATCATCGAGGCGGGCTTTCCCATCGCCTCGAACGGGGATTTCGAGGCCGTTTCCGAGATCGCCCGCCGCTCGAAGCGCGCCGTGATCGCGGGGCTCGCCCGTGCCATCCCCGCCGACATCGCCCGTGCCGGCGAGGCCGTGCGGCAGGCGCAGCGCGGACGCATCCACACCTTCGTCTCGACCTCGCCGATCCATCTCGCGCACCAGATGCGCAAGAGCCAGGACGAGGTCCTGGAGATCATCCTCAAGACCGTGGCCCAGGCCCGCGACCTCGTGGAGGACGTGGAATGGTCGGCCATGGACGCGACCCGCACGCCCGTCGACTATCTCTGCCGCTGCGTCGAGGCCGCGATCCGGGCGGGCGCCACCACCATCAACCTGCCCGATACGGTGGGCTACGCCACGCCGGGCGAGTACCGCGCCATGTTCGAGGCGGTGCGCGAGCGCGTGACGGATTCCGACAAGGCGGTCTTCTCGGTGCATTGTCACAACGATCTCGGGCTGGCCATCGCCAACTCGCTCGCCGGCGTCGAGGGTGGCGCGCGGCAGGTGGAGTGCACCGTCAACGGCATCGGCGAGCGGGCCGGCAACGCGGCCTTGGAGGAGATCATCATGGCGATCCGCACCCGCGGCGACGTCATGCCCTTCGAGACCGGCATCGAGACCACGATGCTCACCCGCGCCTCGAAGCTCGTCAGCCACGCGACGAACTTCCCCGTGCAGTACAACAAGGCCATCGTCGGCCGGAACGCCTTCGCCCACGAGAGCGGCATCCACCAGGACGGCATGCTCAAGCATACCGAGACCTACGAGATCATGACCCCGGAATCGGTCGGCGTCAGCAAGACCTCGCTGGTGATGGGCAAGCACTCGGGACGGGCGGCGTTCCGCACCAAGCTCGCCGAGCTGGGCCTCTCCTTGAGCGACAACCAGATGCAGGACGTGTTCGAGCGCTTCAAGGCGCTCGCCGACCGCAAGAAGCATGTCTACGACGAGGACATCGAGGCGCTGGTCGACGAGAACCTCGCCACGGCGCGCGACCGCATCAAGCTGGTCTCGCTCTCGGTGATCGCGGGCACGCGCGGCCCGCAGCGCGCCACCATGAAGATCGACATGGAGGGCCGCTTCTTCACAGAGGAGGCGGACGGCAACGGCCCCGTGGACGCGGTGTTCAACTGCATCAAGGCGCTGGTCCCGCACGAGGCGCAGCTCGAGCTCTATCAGGTCCACGCGGTCACGGAGGGCACGGACGCGCAGGCCGAGGTCTCCGTGCGCCTCAAGGCCGGCGAGCGCAGCGTCACGGCGCGCGGCGCCGACCCCGACACGCTGGTGGCGTCCGCCAAGGCCTATCTCTCGGCCCTGAACAAGCTCTCGGCCCAGGCCGTGCGCCTCCACGCGCAGCACGTCGCCGCCGAGTAGTTTTTTTCGCACGCCGGTCCCGATCCGCGATCGGGGCCGGCATGCTTGCCGCGGAGAACGATGCCTGGACGACACGATTGTGAAGGAGGCGGCGAAAAAGCTGGGCCTAGGGGGTGGACACCCCCGAAACCCCTTGCTATCAGCCGCCTCCTCACGGGCGGACTTGGTGGCCGCCCGGCGATCGCTCCGGCGATCGGGCGCATAGCTCAGTTGGTAGAGCAGCTGACTCTTAATCAGCGGGTCCTAGGTTCGAACCCTAGTGCGCCCACCAATCATTCCAATGACTTAGCCTGAAAATTGAGGCGGCCCTCGGGCCTGGCACGGACTGTCCGTGCGGGCCGATACAGCCTCGGACAGACATGGCTTGCGCGCGCTCATCGCGGGCATGAAAGCCTGTGAGCGCCGACCGGCATCCCTGTCCCTACCGCGCTCGGGGATGCCCTGGGAGACGCTGACTTCCGAGATGGGCCGCGGCTGCGCGACGGGCAGGCGGCGGGCGGCCGGGCGCATCGGGTTGCTATCGGAGCGTCCGCTCGCCGCCCGTGCAGATCGACAGGAACGGGCGGACCTCATACCCCCAATCGGATCAAGCGCCTCTGGCAGGCGCCCCTGGCAGGCCGGTCGTCGTCAGCGGAGAGCGGCGCGCGCCGAGGACAAGCCCCGCATCGGCACGATGGCGTCCGTTGGACTGAACCATCGGCCGATGTCAGCGCATCGTGCCGAACTGACCGTCCCGATAGAGCAGCGGCAATTCGCCGGACCAGCGGGACGCGACGACCCGGCCGATGAAGATGGTGTGCGTCGCCACATCGAGGGACGATGCGAGCACGCATTCGAGCACCGTCCCGCAGCCCTCGATGAGGGGACATCCGGTCACGCCCTCGCTGAAGGCGACGGTGGCGAAAGGCTGCGGCGCCCGCATCGCGAACCGCATGGCGAGCCCGTCTTGGTCGGCAGACAGAATGTTCAGGGCGAAGCAGGCCCCGTCGCGAATGAGCGCGTGCGAATGGTTGTTGCGGTTGACGGCGACCAGGACCGTCGGGGGAGCGGCCGCCACGCTGGATACGGCCGTCGCCGTCATGCCGTTCGCCTCGCCGCCATGGCGGCTCGTGACGATGCAGACGGTGGAGGCCAGCGCGCGCATCGCCGCCTTGAAGGCGGCCTCGCTCACGCTCGGGAGGTCGGGCAGCGCGGTGCCGGCATCGGGTGGGGCCGTCATGGCGCGCCTCACTCGGCGAGATGATCGCGCAGGGTGGCGCCGGCGTAGTCGCGCCGGACGAGCCCGCGGGCCTGCAACAGGGGGACGACCTGATCCACGAAGTCGGCGAACGTGTCGGGCAGGAAGGCCGGGGAGATCACGAAGCCGTCCGCGGCTCCGCTGTGCAGAATGTCGGCGAGCTCGTCGGCGATGTCCTGCGCGGTCCCGACGAGGCGCGGGCACATCACCCCGCGACCGTAGATGCGCCCCGCGTCGCCGATGGTGATCGGCTCGCCCGCCGCGATGCTCTTCAGGGCCGCGAGGTTGCCCTGGCTCCCCGAGGCCTGGATCGATTCGACGTTCGCATCGAGCGGCAGGGTCGAGAGGTCGGCATTGGCGTGGCCCGCGAGGGTCGACAGGCCGACGAGGGGATCGACCAGGGAATCGTGGAGGTCGCGGAGATCTTCCGCCTCGGCGCGGCTTTGCGCGATGAAGGGCATGACCGCCATCATCACCTTGGTCGCATTCGGCGGACGCCCCTGCGCGGCAAGGCTCGCCGCGACGTCGGCCTTGAAGACCCGCATCCGCTCGACGTTCGGCTGAAGGGCGAAGATGACCTCGGACCAGCGTGCGGCGAAGGCCTTGCCGCGCCCGGACGAGCCGGCCTGGATGATGACCGGCCGCCCTTGCGGCGAGCGCGGAATGTTCAGCGGGCCGCGCGAACGGAACCACGCGCCTTCGTGGTTGATATGGTGGACCTTGGCCGGGTCGGCGTAGATGCCGCGCTCCCGGTCGAGGACGAGGGCGTCCGGCTCCCAACTGTCCCAGAGCTTGAAGGCGACATCCATGAACTCGTCGGCGCGGTCGTAGCGCTCGTCGTGGCCGAGATGCTGCACGTTGCCGAAGTTGAGCGCCTCGCCGTCGTTCATCGAGGTGACGACGTTCCACGCGGCCCGGCCGCTGGAGATGTGGTCGAGGGTCGCGAATTCCCGCGCGACGCCGTAAGGCGACGCGTAGGTCGTCGAACGGGTCGCGCCGAGCCCGATATGATGCGTCATGGCGGACGCTGCCCCGAGGATCGGCAGCGGGTCGAGCCGCGTCGCGTCCTGGTCGCCGTGCCGAATGCCGACCACATGGCTGTCGCCATACCGGTCGGCGATGGCGAGCCTGTCCGCGAAGAACATCAGGTCGAACCGGCCGCGTTCGAGGATCTGCGCGATCTCGACATAATGCCGGAGACTGAGAAAAGGCGTCTCGTGACGCGGGTTGCGCCACAGGGCGTGGCTGTGCACGACCGGCCCGGCATTCATGAAGCCGCATAGATGCATGGTCTTGTTGGGCATGGTCCCCTCCGCGTCTCGTCTGTCGGGCATGCGCGGGCTGCGCATGGGCGGAAGCAACCGCCCGTGCCGTCGACCGATCGGCTTGGAATTCGTCTCCCGGAGCCGCCTCCGATCGCCTCGCGGCGGATGGGCGTCTCCGAGCTCTTGTCGTGCCGCGTACCCCGCCGAACCGGCATCCACCTCGGCGGAGTGCGCTCCGGCGTCCGGAACTAGCTGAGGACGCCGACGATCCGGTTCTTCCCGCCCTCGATCACCTGATGGAGGAAGGAGCGGTTGAGCTGATCGCCCTGATCGTTGAAATCGCAGGTGGCTCCGGCACCCACGTAGTTGATGTCGTGGCCGAGGCGGACGCGTTCGAGCGCCGTGGCGATATCGTCGATGTCGTCGCCCGGCGGGTTGCAGACCGCCCGGATCGACTTCGCCCAGACCGGTGCGTCCGTGCTCTTGGCATGCTCCATGGCGAGGGCGGTCACGCAGACCTGATCGTACATGTTCCCGGCGAAGAGAAAGACGGTGCCGTCGGGAGCGCCCATCGCCTTGACGAACTTCTTGTAGGAGGCGGCGTTGAGGGGCGGGGCGGGCTGCAAGTGATGGATGCCCTCGGCCACCTCCGGGCTGACGCTCCTCAGGAAGGCGCCATCGGCATCGGCGCCGGTGCCGAGGGCCAGCACCTTGGAGCGGAAGCCGCCGCGATAGATCTCCTTGGCGATCGCCACCATGTCGGTGAGGAGCGCGAGGACGAACACCGCCTCCGGCTCCGGCCCGAACGCCTTCTGAACCTCGGCGCGGTAGGACGCCTGATCCGGGGTGTACATGACGACATCGGTCACGGTGCCGCCGAGCTTGGCCATCTCGGCCTTGAACGGCTCGATCATCGCCACGATGAAAGGGTTCTGCTGGGCGAGCAGGGCGACCTTCCTCACGCCGAGATCCTTGAGGATCTTGGCGCCGGCCGGGCCCCATTGCGTGCTCTTCGCCTGGAAGCGGTAGACGAGATTCTTTGTCTCGCCCTCGGTGATCGCGGGGGCGGCGGCCGAGACCATCTGCACCTTGTTGGCGCCGACGATAAGCGGCTTGGCGGCGAGCGCGGGCGGGCTGCCCCAGAAGCCGCCGACCATCTCCACCCGGTTCACCTCGAGCAGCTTGCGCGTGGCCGTGACGCTCGCCGTCGCGCTGGTCTCCTCGTCCTCGATGAACAGCTTGAGCTTGCGGCCGCCCAGGATGCCGCCGGCATCGTTGATGGTCTTCGTCGCGAGGTCGGCCGCCTTCTTCATGTCGGGGCCGTAGGGGCCCGTGGCGCCCGTGAAGGGGATGACGAAGCCGAGCGGGATATCCGCTCCCTGCGCCGCAGCGCCTCCTACGGACCGGATCGCGAGGGGGGCGACACCCAGCCCGGCGAGGAGATGGCGACGGTTCAAGATGGGAAGAGCCACGGTCTCAGATCTCCTGGGGGTGGGAGGGGGGCAGGCTCGGATCGGCCATATCGGCGAGATCGGGCTCGCCGAGCAGGGACGCGGCCTTGCGCTGAGGCTCGCGCAGGAGGCCTTGCGGCCGCAGCAGCAGGAGCAGCACGATGCCGACTCCGACACCGCCCAGGCGCAGGGCCGCGATCTGGGATCCGTCGAGCGCCGGGATGAGATCCTTGAGGAACCGCGTCCCTTCGAGGAGCAGCATGATCGTCCCGGCGCCGATCATCAGGCCGGTATTGGAGCCGCGGCCGCCCGCGATCACCGCCATGAAGGCGTACGAGGTCGTGATCGCCGTGAATTGCGAGGGATCGATATAGGTCATGTAGAAGGCGTGCATGGCGCCCGCGAGCCCCATCGTCGCGCCGCCCACCGCGAAAGCCTTGATCCGCAGGATCAGGACGGGCTTGGCGAGGGAGGCGGCCACCACCGGGTCGTCGCGCAGGGCCCGCAGCACCCGGCCGAAGGGCGAGCGCACCAGGGCCTCGAGGGTGAGATAGACGATGCCGACGAGCGCCACGGCGAAACCGAGAAGGGCGAGGTCCGCGTGCTCCGGCGCGACCAGGCCGGCGAAGGGCCTCGGTATGCCCGCGATGCCGAGCGCGCCGCCTGTCAGCCAGTCCTCGTTGAGCAGCACGAGGCGCACCGCCTCGCCGAACCCCAACGTGACGATGGCGAGATAGTCGTCGGCGAGGCGGATGGACAGCAGGGCGAGGACGACGCTGAGCAACGCGCTCAAGGCCGCCGCCGCCAGCATCGCCGCGAACCAGCCCACCACCGGCGTCAGCAGCGCCGTCGTGTAGGCCCCCAGGGCGACGAAGCCGACGACACCGAAATTGACCAGGCCGGCGCAGCCCCACTGGAAGTTCAAGGCCAGCCCGACAAGGATCGCGATCGCGACGATGACCAGGATGGTGACGAGATAGGCCGTCATTTGCGCACCGCCCGCGCACCGAGGAGACCCTGGCTGCGCACGAGGAGAAGCAGGAGGATCACGGCGAAGCTGACCACCTGGCGATAGCTCGTCGGCACCACGAGGGTCGCCAGTTCCTCGGACAGCCCGACCGCGAGGGCGCCGAGGACCGCCCCGAGCGGGCTGCCGAGCCCCCCGAGGATCGCGGCGGCGAAAACCGGGATCTGGTAGCTCCAGCCGACCAGCGGCTCGACGGCGCGATCGATGGCGGCGAGGACCCCGGCGAGCCCCGTCAGGAGACCGATGATCGCCCATGTGAGCCGCACGATCGCCTCGCGCTCGATGCCGCGCACCGAGGCGAGCGTCGGGTTGTCGGCCACCGCGCGCATCGCTCGGCCCAGGGGCGTCGCGCGCAGCACGAGATGGAGCAGGACGAGGCAGCAGAGCACCGCCGACGCGGTGACGATCTGCTCGTGGCTGATGCGCAGGCCCGCCCAGCGCAGGGGCCGCGCCACCTCGACGTCGAGGCTGCGCGTCGCGTTGCCGAAGACGAAGCGGCACAGGTTCTCCAGGATCAGGGAAACGCCCATCGACGCGACCATCAGGGCGATCGAGCCCTGCTCGCGCAGCCGACCGAACACGGCGATGTCGAGGAGGACGCTGACCAGGGCGACGGTGGCCGCCGCGAGAAGCGCGGCCGCCGCGATCTGGAAGCCGAACTGCGTGTTGAAGACCCAGCCGGCATAGGCGCCGAGGGTGAGGCTGCCGCCGACCGCGAAATTCGGGAACTTGAGGATGCCGAAGGTCAGGCTGACCGCCAGTGCGGGCAGGGCCAGGAGGAGGCCGCTCACGGCGCCGTTGAGCAGAAGCTGACCGATCATGCGGCCCTCGCGAAGAACAGGTCGGCGAGGTCGGCCTGCCGGACTTGCCCGGCCGGCGCCTCCAGGCTCTTGCGCCCGGCGACCAGCACCATCACCGCGTCGGCGATGCGCAGGGCCGCCTGCACGTTCTGCTCGACCAGGACGATCGTGGTGCCTGCTTCCCGGACCCGGACGATGGCTTCCATCGTCTCGGAGACGAAGCGCGGCGACAGCCCGGCGGAGGGCTCGTCGAGGAGCAGCACCTCGGGATTCGCGAGCAGGGCGCAGGCGATGGCGACCATCTGCCGTTGGCCGCCGGAGAGATTTCCCGCCAGCGTGCGGCCCCGGCCCGCGAGCTCGGGGAACAGCGCGAGGACGCGCTCCTCCTGCTCGCGCCCCGTGCCGGCGCGGCGGCGGAGGAACTCGGTGGCGAGCTGCATGTTCTCGCGCACGGTGAGCGTGGCGAAGACGTTCTTCTCCTGAGGCACATAGGCGACGCCGGCCGCCACGCGGCGCGCCGCCGACAATCCCGTCACGTCGCGCCCGGTGATGCCGATCGAGCCCTCGCGGGGCCGCAGGAGCCCGGCGAGCGTCTTCACGAAGGTCGATTTGCCGGAGCCGTTGGGGCCGATCACCGCGAGGATCGTCTCGGGCCGCTGATCGAGGTCGATGCCGCGCAGGATGTCTCCGCCGCGCCCGTATCCGGCACGCAGGCCGCGGACCGCGAGGGCGGGAATGGCCGGCGCGCCGCTCACGCCGCCAGCCCGAGATAGGCGTCGACGACGCGGGCATCCGCTGTCACGTCGGCGAAGGTCCCGGACACCAGGGGGCGCCCCTCCGCCAGGACGTGGATATGATCGCAGACTTCGCGGATGAGATGCATGTCGTGCTCCACGACGATGATCGTGAGGCCCGCCCGGCGCAGTTCGCGGATCAGGTCGATGATCGCGTCGAGCAGCGGCGGCGAGACGCCGGCGGCCGGCTCGTCCAGGCACAGGACCGCCGGCTCGAGCATCAATGCGCGGGCCAGTTCGAGGAGCTTCTTCTGCCCGCCGGACAGGGATCCGGCCGGCGCGTCCGCGAGGCGCCACAACCCGATCCGTTCGAGCAGGCCACGGGCCCGGACCGCGCGCGCACGCTCCTGGGCCTCGACGGCGCCCCGGCGGAACAGCGCGCCGACGATGGTCTCGCCGATCTGGGCACTTGGCGCGAGAAGCAGGGTCTCGAGGACCGTGAGACCGGCGAGATCGCGCACGATCTGGAATGTGCGCACGATCCCACGCGCCGCGACGATGTGCGAGGGCAGCCCGGTGATCGGGACGCCGCGGAACAGGATCTCCCCGGAATCCGGGGCCACCAGGCCGCAGAGCACGTTGAGCAGCGTCGTCTTGCCGGCCCCGTTCGGGCCGATGATCCCGGTCACGCAGCCGGCCTCGATGGCGAGGGAGCAGCCGTCGAGCGCGGCGGCGCCGCCATACGCCTTCCCGATCTCCCGAATCTCGATCGCCGTCGTCACGCCGGATGCGCTCCCGTGCCCATGGAATCGATCTAGAACGTCAAGCGGACCGCGATGCCGCATGCTTATTTATCGTGCATGACTGCATCATATTGGGTCAAATCATGCAAATTATCTGCGCTCGCTCTATCCTATCCCTGCGAAAACTACGCTTCACCGGACCGACATACAAATTTATAATGTTTTGCCTCAGGCAAAGTCTGGCTTATGACGCATCCGCACCTCTTGGACCTTTCGCTGCTGAAGACGTTCGTGCTGCTGGCGGAGGAGCGCAGCGTCACGCGGGTCGCGCAGCGCCTGCACAGAACCCAGCCGGCGATCAGCCTCCAGCTGAACCGGCTCGAGCAGCTCGTCGGCCGCCCCATCTTCGAGTCCGATCTGCGGCGCCCCAGGCTCACGGCGCAGGGCGAGACCCTGCTGACCTATGCCCGCCGCCTCCTCGACCTGCACGACGAGGCTCGCGCGCATCTCCTGTCCGATGCGGTCTCGGGCCGCGTCGTGCTCGGATGCCCCGACCTGTACGCCGCCTTCCTGCTGCCCCGGACCCTGGCGCGCTTCCAGGCCGCCTATCCGGCGGTCGAGGTCACGGTGCGCTGCACCCTCAGCCGGCAGGTGGCGCAGGCGATGGAGGAAGGGGACATCGACGTGGCGCTCGCCACGCGGATGCCGGACGTGCACCCCCGCATTCCCAGCATCACCCTGCTGCGTCGGGAGCGTCTGGTCTGGCTCGGAGCGGAGGGGGGCTCGGCCCATAGGCGCGATCCGATGCCGATCGCCATGCTGCCCGAAGGCAACCTCTACCGGGACCACGCGCTCGCAGCGCTCGATCGGGCGGGGATCGCGTGGCGGATCGCCTGCGTCTCGGAAAGCATCGCCGGGCTCCAGGCCATGGCGCTCGCCGACGCGGCGGTGATCGTCTTGGCGCAGAGCGTCGACGTCGCCGGGCTGCGCCAGCTCGGCCGCGCCGACGGCTTGCCGCCGATGCCGGATGTGGACCTGATGCTGTGGCAGCGTCAGCCGGGCCGCTCCTCGGCCGCCGATCACCTCGCCTCGCACATCGCCCGCGATCTCGGGGAACGTGTCGGTTCAGGTCCCGACGCGCCGGACGCGGTCTGACCCGGCACGCCGGAGAGCTCCGCATGCGTTCGACCCACGGCAGCCGGGCTTCGGCCGAGGCAGCGAGACGAGGCGGCAGCGAGATGACGGACAGGTCGAAGGAGGGACTCTGGGCCTGGCGCCAGCCCGAGAACCACAACCACATGATCGCCTTGCAGGAGCAAGCCGGCGACCCGCCGCCACACGACGGTCATGTCGAGCTGAGCTATTTCGGCGGCTCCGCCTTCAGGATCACCGCCCCGTCCGGCCTGACCCTGTTGATCGATCCGTGGCGCAATCCGCCATGGGGAAACGGGGATTGGTTTCTCCACGACTTCCCGTCCATCGCCGTGGACGTCGCCTTGTCCACGCATGCTCACTTCGACCATGACGGCGTCCACCGGGTGAGCGCGCACACGGTCCTCGACAGGCTCATCGGCACCTACGAATTCGCCGGCGTCCGCATCACCGGCATTGCCGACAAGCACGTCTGCGACAGCACGCACAATGCCTACGATTGGGCGGAGACGACGCGGCGGCTCACCGCGGTGAAGACCTCACCGCCCGACAACTGGCGCTCGTTCGACAACTGCCTCCTGCTTGTCGAGGTGGCGGGTCTGCGCATCCTGCACTGGGGCGACAACCGCCCGAATCCTCCGGAGCACGTATGGACACAGCTTGGAGAGATCGACGTCCTGCTCCTGCCGGTAGACGGCTCGCAGCACGTCCTGAGCCATGCGCAGGCGGACGCCGTCGCCGCGAAGCTCGCCGCGCGGCTCATCGTGCCGCATCACTACGGCATCAGTGACGTGACGACACACAGCTCGACGCTCCTGCCGCCCGATGACTGGGTCAATGGCAGGGAAGATTCCATCTGGACCGAGAGCGGCTCGTTCCGGCTGGATCCCGCCTTTGTCAGGCAGCAGCGCAATCGCGTCGTCTGCTTCGGACGTCACGTCGCTTTCGACAAGACGGACCTGCGACGCAAGCCGTAGCTCCTCTCAGAGCCCCTCGATGAGGTTGGGTGGCGACACGCGCAGCAGGGCGGCAATTGGCGAGCCCGATGGCGTCCTCCACGGCCGCCATCTCCGTGGCCCGGCGGGACCATAGGGATGTCAGAACACCGAATAGACGAATTAGATCAGAGACTTATTGGCTTGGCTGGGGCGCCAGGATTCGAACCTGGGAATGACGGTACCAAAAACCGTTGCCTTACCGCTTGGCGACGCCCCACCGGAGGCCGTGCGTTGTCTAGACGGCGGCGCTGGTCGAGGCAACAGCCGGCGGGGTAGGCTGTGCGCCCTGGCCTCGCGGCGTCGGCGGCCATCGGGACAAGGACGGGGGACGGTATGGGCAAGCCCGTGGCGATCGTGACGGGGGCCGGCTCCGGCGTCGGCCGGGCGGTGGCCCTGGGGCTCGGCGGGGCCGGCTACGCCGTGGTGCTCGCCGGCAGGCGGCGCGAGCCGCTGGAAACGCTGGCCGGCGAGATCGGCGGCGGGGCGCTTCCCGTCGCCGCCGACGTCACCGATCCGGCCTCCGTCGCGGCGCTGTTCGCCCGCGTCGAACAGGCGTTCGGCCGGCTCGACGTGCTGTTCAACAACGCAGGCGTGTTCACGCCCTCCGCGCCCGTCGACGAGATCGCCATCGAGGATTGGCGGCGCAGCCTCGACACCAACCTGACGGGCGCCTTCCTGTGCACGCGGGAAGCCTTTCGGATAATGAAGGCGCAGAGCCCGAAGGGCGGGCGCATCATCAACAACGGCTCCCTCGCGGCGCAGGTGCCGCGCCCGAACTCGGCGCCCTACACCGCCACGAAGCACGCCATCACCGGGTTGACCCGCTCCACCTCCCTCGACGGCCGCGCCCACGGCATCGCCTGCGGCCAGATCGACATCGGCAACGCCGAGACCGACATGACCCGCGCCTTCGCGACGGGAGCGCGTCAGGCGGACGGCTCGATGAAGCCGGAGCCGGTGATGGACGCCCGCCACGTCGCCGACGCGGTGGTCTACATGGCCGGGCTGCCGCTCTCGGCCAACGTGCAGTTCATGACCGTGATGGCCACCGCCATGCCCTATATCGGCCGGGGCTGAGCGGACGGGCGGCTTTGCCAATGCGGCGCGATCCGCCTACAAGGCACGGCGGGCGCCCCGGCGGCGCCCGCTCCTGACAGTTCCTAGAGACGGATGCCCGCGCGACCGGACCGCGGGCAGGGCGACCGCCATGCTGATGCAGACCGAAACCAAGCGCGAGGCCGCCGCCGACCCGGTGGCGCGGCGGCGCACCTTCGCGATCATCTCCCACCCGGACGCCGGCAAGACCACGCTCACCGAGAAGCTGCTGCTGTTCGGCGGCGCGATCCAGCTTGCCGGCGAGGTGAAGGCCAAGCGCAACCGCGTCTCGACCCGCTCCGACTGGATGGGCATCGAGAAGGAGCGCGGCATCTCGGTCGTCACCTCGGTGATGACCTTCGAGTACGGCGACTGCGTCTTCAACCTGCTCGATACCCCCGGCCACGAGGACTTCTCGGAGGACACCTACCGCACGCTGACGGCGGTGGATTCCGCCGTGATGGTGATCGACGCGGCGAAGGGCATCGAGGCGCGCACGCGAAAGCTTTTCGAGGTCTGCCGCCTGCGCGACATCCCGATCGTCACCTTCGTGAACAAGCTCGACCGCGAGGCCCGCGACCCGTTCGAACTCCTGGACGAGATCGAGAAGACGCTGGCGCTCGACGTCGCCCCCGTCACCTGGCCCATCGGCCGGGGCCGCAACTTCGCCGGCACCTACGAGCTCGGGGCCAACCGCGTGCGCCGGCTGGATGCCGCGGACGATGCCGGCACGGTAGCGGTCTCGGGGCTCGACGACCCGCTCTTCGACAGGCTGCTCACCGAGAACGGCGAGGCCGACGGCTGGCGGGAGGAAGCGGAGCTCGCCGAGGGCGGGCTCAAGAGCTTCGATCTCGCAGCCTTCCGCGAGGGCCACCTGACACCGGTCTTCTTCGGCAGCGCCTTGCGCAACTTCGGCGTGCGCGACCTCATCGACGGGCTCGCCCGCTTCGCCCCGCCCCCGCGCGGGCAGGATTCCGACAAGCGCCTCGTCGAGCCGACCGAGCCGAAGATGACCGGCTTCGTCTTCAAGATCCAGGCGAACATGGACCCCAACCACCGGGACCGCATCGCCTTCATGCGGGTCTGTTCCGGCAGGCTGAACAGGGGAATGAAGGCGCGGCTGGTGCGCACCGGCAAGCCGATCTCGCTCACCGCGCCGCAGTTCTTCTTCGCGCAGGACCGCGCCATCGCCGACGAAGCCTTCGCCGGCGACGTGGTCGGCATCCCGAACCACGGGACCTTGCGCATCGGCGATACCCTCACCGAGGGCGAGGAGATCGTGTTTCGCGGGGTGCCGAGCTTCGCCCCCGAGCTGCTGCGCCGGGTGAAGCTCACCGACGCGATGAAGGCCAAGAAGCTGCGCGAGGCGCTCCAGCAGATGGGCGAGGAGGGCGTGGTCCAGGTCTTCATCCCCGACGACGGCTCTCAGGCCATCGTCGGCGTGGTCGGCGCGCTCCAGCTCGACGTGCTGAAGGAGCGCCTCCAGGCGGAATACGGCCTGCCCGTGGACTACGACGCCACCCGCTTCACGGTCTGCCGCTGGATCGAGGCGGACAAGGAAGTCGAGCTCGACAAGTTCGTCGGCCAGCACGGCTCGTCCATGGCGCGCGACCTCGATGGGGCGCCGGTGTTCATGGCGACCACCGCCTTCTCGCTGCGCTACGAGGAGGAGCGCTGGCCGGAGGTCCGCTTCACCGACGTGAAGGACTACCAGAAGCGCGCGCCCTGAGTGGCGTGCGGTATACGGTTCAGAACTTGCCGAGCATCGGGAAATCGACGCTCAGGGTCGATTCCGTGGTGGCGGGGGCCTCGCGCTTCCTGGGCTTGCGGTTGAGCACCTGCTTCAGCTTCACCTTGAGCACGTTCATGTCGAACGGCTTGAGGATGAAGGCATCCGCCCCGGCCTGGTGGGCCATGGTGATGTCCTCGAAGGTGAAGGACGATTCCGTGAGGATGAAGGGCGTGTTCGCCAGCGCCTCGTCGGCGCGGATCTCGCGCAGCAGGGCGATGCCGTCGAGGGGCTCCATGTCGAGATCGGAGATGACGAGGGCATAGCGCCGCTCGCGCAGCTTATCGAGGGCGTCCATGGCGCTCGACACGCCCTCGACCTCGGGGAAGCCGAGCCGGTTCATCAGCATGATGACCAGCTTGAGGAGCTTCTCCTGATCGTCGACGACGAGGATCGGTGGCGTGTCGCTCATGGTCCGGCCGGCTTCCGCGACGGGTTTCAGACGAAGAGGTGATCGATGCCCTGCTTCGACATGGCGTCGGCTTGCAGGGCGAGGGCGAGGGCGTGGATGGCACCGGCCTTCGGCGTGCCGCGCTGGAAGCTCGGCAGCAGGTTGGCCTTGGCGAACTGGGTCTCGGTGGCGGACGAGCGCACGGCGATCTTGAAGGAGTTCACGAATTCGCGCTTGGCGATCTCGCGCCATTCGCAGATCTGCACGTCGCGGTGGCGCGGATCCTCGGCGATGCGGGCGAAGGTGTCGTGGATCTGCTGGCGCTCGCCCTCGATGATCTGGCCGGCGAAATTCTGCTCCACGATCATGAAGCTCGTGATCACGGCGAACTCGTTCTTCTTCTGGGCCTGGCGAGTGATGTCGCCGAGCTGGCTGGAGCGCAGCTGCGGGTCGGACGACAGCGCCAGACGCGAGAAGTAGATCAGGTGGACGAGACTCGTCCGCTTCGGTCGCATGATCGCATCGTTCCAGCGCCTCGTGACGCGACCCTAGCGTGCAGCGGTATAACGGCCCGTAAACGGGACCTCCCACACCCCGCGCGGCACATATCCCACGCGGCAGAAGCTGCCGGGTGGGCCGGGCCGATCGGCGAGAACCTGCCGGGCGGCCCGGACCGACCTCAACGATCTCAATGACTTGGCCCTGGCATGCCGGTTGCGCCCGGAAGGCCGGGAGGCGTCCCCCGTCGCGGGGCGCCCGTCGCATCCGAGCCGGGACCGCAGCCATGGACATCTTCACCGCGCTTCAGACGGCCGTAACCGGGTTGAAGGCGCAGTCCTACGCCATCGACAACATCTCCGGGAACATCGCCAATTCCCAGACCACCGGCTTCAAGCGCATCGACACAAGCTTCGTCGACCTGATCGCCGAGCAGACGCCCAAGCACGAGGTCTCGGGCACGGTGCTGGCGCAGTCCCAGCTCTCCAACAGCATCCAGGGCAACATCACCGCCACCAACGTGCCCACGAACATGGCGCTGAACGGCGACGGCTTCTTCACCGTGCAGACGAAGAGCGGCGACGCCAACGGGCAGCCGGTCTTCAACGGCTCCAACCTCTACACGCGGCGCGGCGACTTCACCGTCGACAAGGACGGCTACCTCGTCAACGGCGCCGGCAGCTACCTGCTGGGCGACAACCTCGACCCCGTGACCGGCCAGACCGCGAGCTCCGGCCCGATCAAGATCAACAACGGCACGCTGCCGGCCAAGCAGACCACCGCGATCACCTACAACGCCAACCTGCCGCGCACGCCCACCACCAACGCCACGGCCACCGGCGGAAGCGCGCTCTACGCGCCGACCAACGCCTCGACCTCGGTCACGACGGACACCTCGACCACGGCGACCGGCCTCCAGGTGACGGCGGCGAGCGCCTCCGACTTCATCGACCACAGCGTCGTCGGCCCCTCGCTCACCGCCTACACCGCGAGCGGCGCCCCGGTCTCGGTGACGACGCGCTGGGCCAAGGTGCAGGACTACGCCTCGGCGAGCCAGCCGGCGGTCTGGAACCTGTACTACGCCGCCAAGAGCGACGTGGTGGGCGGCTCGACCGCCTGGACGAACACCGGCACCGCCTTCGCCTTCGATTCCTCGGGCCAGCTCACCTCGCCGGCGGTGAACGCCTCCACCGGGGTGTCGTCCGTGACGATCCCGTCGCTGACCGTCGACGGCACCACGGTCGGCGACATCACGCTCAACCTCGGCAAGAACGCGCTGACCCAGTACGCGACCTCCTCGGGCAGCGTGACCACCAACGCGCTGACCCAGGACGGCTACGCGGCGGGTTCGCTCAACAGCGTCTCGGTCTCCACCGACGGCAAGATCGTCGGCGCCTATTCCAACGGCTCCAGCCTCGCCATCGCCAATGTCGGCATCGTCCGCTTCATCAACCCGGACGGGCTGAAGCAGGAATCGGGCGGCAACTTCCGCCAGACCCTCGATTCCGGCAACGCGCTGACGGGCCTCAACGGCACCACCGTGGTCGGCAGCAACGTCGAGCAATCGAATACCGACATCGCGAGCGAGTTCTCTAAGATGATCGTAACCCAGCAGGCGTACTCAGCGAACACGCGCGTCATGTCGACCGCGCAGACGATGATGTCCGACCTGCTCAACGTGATCCGCTGACGGCCGCAGATCGCGGTCCCGATCCGGATAGCCTGGGAGGCATGCCATGTCCTTGAACGCGCTCAGCACGGCCAATGCCGGGCTCGCGGCGACGCAGGCCGCCATCGGCATCGTATCGCAGAACGTGGCGAACGCCGGCACCGCCGGCTACGTCAAGCGCACGCTCACCAGCGTCTCCTCGGGCATCGGCAATGCCGGCGTCGCCACCGGCACGATCACCCGCAGCTTCGACGACGCGGCCCTGAAGCAGTTGCGCCTCGAGACGGCGGGCGCCTCCTACACCTCCACCAAGTCGGACGTGATCTCCCAGCTCGACAAGCTCTACGGCACGCCCGGCGACTCGACCGCCCTCGACGGGCTGCTCAACACGTTCACGGAGTCCCTCCAGAACCTCGCGGCGAACCCGACGCAGTCGACGGCGCGCACCGTGGCGCTCAACGCCGCCTCCAGCCTCGCGACACGCATCGGCAGCATCGCCGGCAGCGTGCAGGACCTGCGCTCGGGCTCCGAGACGCGGCTCGGCACGCAGACCAAGGAGGCGAGCAACCTGCTCTCCTCCATCGCCGGCCTGAACGTGAAGATCCAGAGCACCAGCGACGACGCCGCCCGGGCCGACCTGCTCGACCAGCGCGACCAGCAGATCACGCAGCTCTCCGGCTATTTCGACGTTCAGACCGTCGCCCAGCGGGACGGCACCGTGACCGTGCTGACGGGCTCCGGGGTGACGCTCGTCGACCGGGGCAAGGCGGCGGTCCTCTCCTTCGACGGGCGCGGCCAGCTCAACCCTGCCTCGTCCTACTCGTCAGATCCGTCGCAGCGGACCGTCGGCACCGTCCTGGCGACGACGCCGGGCGGCGGCACCATCGATCTCGGCGAGCCGGGCGTGCTGCGCTCGGGCTCCATCGCGGCCGAGTTCGAGCTGCGCGACACGGTGCTGCCCCAGGCCCAGCGCCAGCTCGACGATCTCGCCTCGGGGCTCGCCCGCTCGCTCACCGACAAGACCGTCACCGGCACCCAGAGCGGCAGCGGCTACGCCATCGACCTCTCGGGCATCCAGGCGGGCAACGCCATCACCGTTCCGGTGAGCGTGAACGGCACGGTCCGCAATGTCACCCTCGTCGCCTCGAACAAAGCCACCGCCGGCGTCGATCCGTCGCTGACGACGGATTCCTCGGGCTACGCCCAGACCTTCGACATCTCCGGCGGTCCGGCGACCTACGCGGCCAAGATCCAGGAGGCGCTCGGCGCGCTCTCGGGGCGGCTGACCACGGCGGGCGTCTCGCCCGTGCCGACCCTCACCGCCACGGGCAGCGGCGCGACGGTCACGCTGGCGGGCGCCGGCACCACCACCGTCACGGGCGCCAGCGCCGGCATCACCGTGCCGACCTCCGCGAGCGACCTCTCGACGGCCTTCCCGCAGCTTCCCCTCTTCGTGGACGGCTCGGGCAACACGCTGATCACCGGCTCCCTCGACGGAACCGCGCAGATCACGGGCCTCGCCCAGCGCCTCGCGGTCAACCCGGCGGTGGTGGGCAAGAGCGCGGTGCTCTCCGCCGGCAGCGCCGGCAGCTCCACGCCGGATTCCACCCGGCCGCAATTCCTCTACGACGCCCTGACCAGCGGCCAGCAGACCTTCTCCTCGACGAGCGGCATCGGCGGCATCCAGGCGCCTTACTCGACGAGCGTCGTCGGCTTCGCGCAGGACGTCATCGCGGCGCAAGGCGCGGCCGCCTCCTCGGCGCAGAGCCTCGACGAGGGCCAGAGCGTCGCGCTCGCCACGGCGCAGGGGCGCTTCTCGGCGAGCGCGGGCGTCAACATCGACGAGGAGATGTCGCGGCTCATCGAGTTGCAGACGGCCTATAGCGCCAATGCCCGCGTGCTGACGGCGGCGCGCGACATGCTCGACACCCTGCTGCGGATCTGAGGGATCATCATGAGCACGATCTCGACCTTCGCCGCCGGCAGCTACCGGACGAACCGCACCACCGACAGCCTGCTCACCCTCAAGAGCCAGCTCGACACCCTGACGACCCAGCTCGCCAGCGGCCGGGCGGCGGAGACCTATGGCGGTCTCGGCGCCGGCCGCACGACGAGCCTCAGCGCGCATGCCACGCTCAGCGCCCTCGACGGCTACGACGCCGCGATCACGGGGGCGAACACCCGCGTCAGCCTGGCCGCCGCGAGCCTCCAGCAGGTCACGTCGCTGAGCTCGACCATGCAGAAGAACCTGGCCAACAGCCTGCTCAACGGCACCAACGCCTCCGCGAGCGGCCAGCTCGCCACCAACAGCCTCTCGGCGGCCATCGACTCCCTGAACCAGAACTCGGCGGGGCAGTACCTGTTCAGCGGCCGGACCACCGACACCCAGCCGGTGCTCGACAGCGCCACGATCCTCAACGGCGACGCCGGCAAGGGGCTCGACGGGCTGGCCAAGCTCGTCGTCGAGCAGAAGGCGGCCGATCTCGGTACCGCCGGCAACGGCCGCCTGAGCGTCACCGCGCCCGCCGCCGGTTCCGCCATTCTCTCCCTGAGCGAGGAGACGTCCGCCAGCGACCCCACCGGCGAGATCCGCGCGAATTTCGGCTTCACCCTCCCCAAGACGCCGACCGCGACGAGCAGCGTGTTCGCGATCACCCAGAGCTCGGCCTCGACCCAGCCCGCCGTCACCCTCGACCACGCGCCCACGGACGGGCAGAGCTTCCGCGTCACGGTCAACCAGCCCGACGGCAGCCAGAAGACCCTCGACCTGACGACCCGCGCCAACCCGCCGGCCGGCTCCACCGACAGCTTCCCCGTCACGGCGGACGGGGCCGCCGCGAGCGCCGCGCTCGCCGCGCTGGTGGCGCCGGGCACCGTCGCCGGGGTGCAGAGCGCGAACCCGCCCGCGCTCACCGCGACCTTCTCGGGCGGAACCCCGGCCGCCTACCAGATCGGCCTGACCGCGCAGCCCTCTAACGGCGACAGCGTGACCGTGACGCTGGGCCTGCATGACGGCACCACCACCACCGTGACCCTCACCGCCCGCACCACGCCGGACGCGGGAGCGACGGGCCAGTTCGCCATCGGCGCCACCAAGGAGGAGACGGCGGCGAACCTCGCCACAGCCCTCGGCACCTCCCTGAAGAGCGCCGCCTCGGGCACGCTCTCGGCGAGCTCCACGGCGCGCGCCTCGGCGGATTTCTTCAACGGCACCACGGCCGCCGGCCAGGAGCCGAAGCGCATCGTCACGGACGCCTCGGGCAATCCGCATTACACGCAGGCGCCGCAGGGCCGCACCGTGATCTGGTATCAGGGCGACGCCTCCGACACGGACGCGCGCTCCACCGCCACCGTGAGGATCGGCGCCAACCAGGATCTCTCCATCGGCGCGCGCGCCGACGAGCCGGCGATCCGCACGGCGCTCGCCGGCATCGCGGCGCTCGCCGTCGAGACCGTGGCCGACCCCGCCGGCGCCACCGGCACCGCCCGTTTCAAGGCGCTGGCCGACCGCGCCGGAAGCCTGCTCACCACGGCGTCCGGCTCGCCGGGGCTCAACGACATCACGGGGGATTTCAGCCTCGCGTCGAGCGCGCTCTCTAACGCCAAGACCCTCAACGCGAGCACCCGCGCCACGCTGCAATCGTCGCTCGACGGCGTCGAGACGGTCTCCACGGAGGAGGTCGCGACGAAGCTGCTCGCGGTGCAGAACCGGCTCCAGGCGAGCTACCAGATCACCGCCACGCTCTCGAAGCTGTCGCTCGTCAACTACATGAGCTGACGCTTGATCGCCGGACCGCCGCCGGCCTATCGATGGGCCGTCAACGGCGGAAGGCGGGCGGCATGACGCGGGGATCGGCCATCGGGATCGTCGTCGCGGCTCTGTCCGCGCTGCCGGCGCTGGGGCGCGACAATCTCAGGGATCCGACGGCGGCGCTGGCGGCCGAGCGGCTGCTGCCCTGCCCGTCGCAGGGCGCGGGCTTCGCCCGGACGCCGGGCAGCCGCACCTGCTTCCGCATCTCCGGCCGGGTGGTGACGGGGATCGACCTGCGCGGCTCGAACCACGGCGCGGCGGCGGTGCCGACCACCGCCGGCCGCATCGCCGTCGACACCCGCACCGAGACCGATCTCGGCCCGGTGCGGACCTTCGTCCGCATCGGCCAGGGCCGCCGCTAGAGCATTTTCGCGCGAAGTGGATTCCGGTTCGCGTGAAGAAAATGCGACCCACCAAGGAGATAGAGCGTTTTCCGTGAATCGGAGATCACGGAAAACGCTCTAGGAGACCGGCGTCGCCGGCAATGAGGTTGCCGCTCGGCCCCCCTGCTCGACCATCCGCGAGCGGGCCGCACGATCGCCCGCTCCAGAAAAATCGAAGCGGAAGCAGAAGGGGAGCGCCGAATCCGAGCTTCCCACGGCACCGAGTCAGCCGAATGCGGAGCAGACGCCCTTAGTTATCGAGCCTCTTCAACAAGTCGATATGCTGCTTGGCATTCGTGGTGAGCGATTTTTGCTGCTCGATCACGCCATTCAAGCTTTCCAAGGATCTATAGATGGCATCCGAGTGGCCGAATATGTTTTCGACCTCGCTGATGGTCGCCTTGTAACGTCCCTCTTCGGAAGCAAATGATTTTCTGATCTCCGCGATGATGTCGCCGAGCTTCGACAATGAGGTTTCGATTTCACTTACGGAGCACTCCGACCGTCCGAGGATGGCCTTCGTGTCGCCAGCGAGTTTTTTCACCTCTCCCGCGACCACTCCAAATCCCCGTCCGGCATCGCCTGCACGCGCCGCCTCGATTGTCGCGTTCAAGGCCAACAGGTTGGTTTGGCTAGTGATCCCATCGATCACTTTGAGCACCGTGCGCAAGCCGGTCACGGTCTGATTGAGGGTCCGAAACTCCTCCGCCAACAGAGCACCGCCACCGCCTTGCTGACCGTTCTGATCGCTGTAGCCCAGAATGGTACGACGGATCCCCTCCATGACACCGCTTATGCCGCCGATTTCCTGGAGCGAATTTTCGATCGTGCCAATGAAATCGAGATAGCTCGTGATGTTCTGAATGATATCGGAGCGCAGGCGGTTCAAGACCTCGACTCGGTTCAGGCGGCAAAGCGTAAAGTAATTCTGATAACGCGCGTAGTGCACCGGAAACAGATCCATCATCGGATCTTTTATCGTATTCGCGCCCGGATCGAAAAATACAATTGCAGATAGCGTCTGGTTGATGTTGATTCCGAAAAGCTCGCCGAAAGTCGAGAAGCCGGCGGCCGGGACCTGCCAGGCATCGGCGAGCCCACTCAACTGCTCCGGATTGTTGAGACGGCGAAGGATGCAATCGTTGAGGATGGCTCCGACTGGATTAGGCTTGTCGCTCAGGAACGCTTGGATGGCGCGCCGAGTCTCGCCGGCGAAGTCGCTCGCATCGAGCAGAAACAGCTTATCGCCCGTATTGATATCGCAATAGAAAGTTGCGGACCCGCTTTTGGCATCGATGGTGGCGACAGAGCGCACGAACAATTCACCTTCGATGTCGATGCCAAACGTTCTCTTGCCCAGAGCCGCCATCAGATCGCCGGGCTTGGCCTTCAGGGCTCTGCCGAGTGCTTCGGCGAACGGGACCACGTTGCCCGATTGCGGGTCGATGACCGCCCGAACGGTGCGCGTTTCGGCGACCGCATCCACGATCGTAAATGATACGTTCGTCTTCCGAAAATTTTGCGTTTTGAAGATGCTGTAACGCTTTCCCGAGCTGAGCTTGAGGAAGCAGAACAGCGCGTGATTTTCGAGAACCTGCCGACCGTCGAAGATCAAGGTTTGCTTGAAATCCAGCTTTCCGCCCGCCGAACCACCGACGAACGGGCAAGGGAAGCGACCGACTCGATAAATCGCCTCCATGACATAATCTTCGCTGACGGCAAGACCATCGATATACGTCAGCGCCAGCGTATCGACATGACCAACCGGGAAAGGAAGCCGTATCTCATTGAGGGCAGTGGCGATACGCTCGACACGCTGCTCCCGTGTCAGAACAGGTTGGCCCGAGCGGATGTCCTGGCTGGCGAGTGGCACGGCATGGATGCTGACGGCCTCGATGAGGCTCGACGACAGCGCCTGGACCACGACCGTGTTCCATCCATCATGCGCGGGATGATAGAGCTGGTTTCCACGCGCGTTGGAAAGTTCGCCGGCAGTCGAGACCCCGATCACGGGGATGGCGCCCGCCAAGGCAGCGAGCTTCGACGTTACCGTCTGAAAGCTGACATTCGGCGAGATATAGACAATCGCAACTGCGGCAGGCTTGCCGTCCAGGTAAAACGTGTCTTTCGTGATGCCATGCAGACTTTCGTCGGTATCGCAAACACGCATGAACTCGGAGGGAATCGATGCCTCTTGGAGCTTCATTTCCAACACATCAGGCTGCGAGATCGGCTTGGACTCTGAGATAATAGCCTGCTTGCGCCGGTAGAACATAAAGTCGATCTCCCCCGAGACGAACCAGAAATCCATCCGCCGAAAATCGTATGGTAAATCAATGAACGAGTTATTAATTTACTATATCCCGACGCGCAGCCCGTCAAAAGCTCTACTTTGTTCAGCAGCAGCGAGAAAACGATTGATGTCCGTTTGTAGACAAAGTCGGCAATATCGAGCGACCGGATCAGAGGGGTGAGCAGCCGACACCGGGCGTCGGACGTCCACCGCTAAAGGTTGCGCGACAGCACCAGCGGGCCGCTCTGGGCGCCGCGTCCGTAGGGCGAGGGCGCGTATGAGGGCTTTCCGTAGACGGTCGGCCCGCGCGAACGGCCGATCTCCTCGGCGAGCGTCTTGATGAGCCCCTCCGAGACGGTCCGCGCCGTGGCGAGCACGGCCTGGTTGGTCTCGACGGCCACCGTGAAGCGGCGGTGGGCGCTTTTCAGCGCCTCGACGCCCTGGGGCGCGAAGCGGGCGAGCGCGACGGCGTTGGCCTTCACGACCTCCAGTCCCTGCATGTAGGTGGCGGCGAGCGCCGCCTTGCCCTCGGAGCCGGCGAGCCCCTCGCGCAGGCGCCCTCCCCGCACATGCCCGCTTTCGGCCTCCAGCACGGCCTCCAGCGCCTGCATGGCGCCGAGCACATGCCCGACGAGGGCCTCGGCCCCGGCCTTGTCGGCGACGCGCGGCGGCGTCCTCGTCTCAGGCTTTGGCTGCACCGCCGGCCTCCTGCATCCTCATCATCTCCTTGTAGACCTGATCGGCGATGCCGACGCCGCCGCTCTTCACGATCTGGCCGGCGTATTCCTTGGTGAGCATCGAGCGGTAGACGTCGCCGCCGGTGCCGTTCTCGCCCATCGGGCCGTCAGTGCCCTCGGACTTGGTCAGCCGGTCGAGGCTCTGCTCCAGGAACATCTTCTCGAACTCGGTGGAGGTCTTCCTGGCCTTCAGCGAGGCGGCGGTGCCGGTGGTGGCGCCCGTCTGGGTCGCGCCGGCGGTCTTGCTGGCGGACGCGGCGATCTCGCCGGCGATGGCCTTGCCGACGCCGACGGCCGCCGAGGCCGCCATGGCTGCGAACTGGATCATGAGGTGGCTCCCTTCACATGCGGTTCGGATGACGGCTCACATCAGCTCGATGTCGGCTTGCAGGGCGCCGGCCGCCTTGATGGCCTGGAGGATCGAGATCAGGTCGCGCGGGCCGACGCCGAGCGCGTTGAGGCCGTCGACGAGCTCGCGCAGGGTCACGCCCTCCTTGACCAGCGCCAGCTTGTTGCCGTCGCCGGTATCGACCTTCACGCTGCTGCGCGGGACCACGACCGTCTGCCCGTTCGAGAGCGGGGCCGGCTGGCTCACCTGCGGCTGCTCGGTGATGGTGACGGTGAGGTTCCCTTGAGCGATCGCCACCGTGGAGACGCGCACGTCGCGGCCCATGACGATGATGCCGGAGCGCTCGTCGACGACGACCTTCGCGGTCTGGTCCGGCTCGACCTTGAGCTGCTCCACCTCGGTGACGAGGCGGATCATGTTGCCGTGATACTTCGCCGGGATCTGGAGCGTGACGGTCGCCGGATCGGTGGGCTCGGCGGTGTCGGCGCCCATGAAGTCGTTGATCGCGGAGGCGACGCGCTTCGAGGTGGTGAAGTCGGGGTTGCGCAGCGACAGCCGCAGCGTGCGCGCGTCGTTCAGCTTGAACGCGATCTCGCGCTCGATATTGGCGCCGTTGGAGATGCGCCCGTTGGTGGGCACGCCGCGGGTGATCTTGGCGGCCTCGCCCTCGGCAGCGAAACCGGCGATGGCCACCGAGCCCTGCGCCAGCGCGTAGACCTCGCCATCGGCGCCGAGCAGCGGCGTCACGAGCAGCGTACCGCCCTGGAGCGACTTGGCGTCGCCGAGCGAGGAGACCGTGACGTCGATGCGCGTGCCCTGCGCCGCGAAGGGCGGCAGGCTCGCCGTCACCATCACCGCCGCCAGGTTCTGCGTGCGCATGGTGGCACCGCGCGTGTTGACGCCCAGCCGCTCCAGCATCGCCTGCAAGGACTGCTTGGTGAAGGGGATGTTGTTCAGCGTATCGCCGGTGCCGTTGAGGCCGACGACGATGCCGTAGCCGACGAGATGGTTCTGGCGCACGCCCTCGATGGAGGCGAGGTCCTTCACCCGCGACAGCGCCATGGCCGGCCGGCCCTGCCCGATCAGGCAGGCGGCCAGCGCCAGGACGACGCCGAGGATGCGAGGGAGGCCGTTTCTGCGCGTGACCATGCCGGGCTTCGTGGCTCTGCGGGTTCGGTCCTCTCCACGCCAGGGCCATGCCACGCTCGCGAAAACGACAAGCTCTTGAAAAGCAGACCATTTTCTCGAATTGTCCGGCGCGTCGGATCGATCCCGGCCCTGCCGCTTCGTGCCGGCCAGGCAAGTTTTGCCGGGCGGTTTACGGGCCGTTAACCATGCCGGCGCGAGGGTCGCGGCTCGGGCGCGGCGCCCGGCAAGAGGTCATCGGGCTCCCATGCGCGTCGATTCCCGCTCCCCCGCGCAAGGCGCGACCTCGGTCGCGGCGGGACGGCGCGCGGACGCGCCGCGCGGCTTCTCCCTCGGCACCGCGCCGGAGACCGCCTCCGCCCAGGGACCGGCCGCCGCCGCGACGCTCGCCGGACTCGACGCGGTGCTCACCCTGCAAGGCGCGCAGGAGACCCCGCACGAGCGCCGCCGCCGGCAGGCCAAGCGCGGCAACGATCTCCTCGACGGGCTCGACCGGCTGAAGGCCGCGCTGCTGACGGGCCGCGTGCCGACGAGCGAGCTGCGCTCCATCGCCGGCCGCCTCTCCGAGCGCTCCGGCATCAGCGGCGATCCCCGCCTCGACGCCATCGTCGCCGATATCGAGCTGCGCGCCGCCGTGGAGCTCGCCAAGCTGCGCAGCGGCGCCAGCGCCTGACGCGCCAAGCCGCGCGGGCGGATTGACCGCGCCGCCCCGATCCCCGACAACCGCGCGCCTTCACGACACGCTGGCGCGGCCGGGAGCCCCCGTCGCGCCCTCCCGCCGGCGCCGATGCTGTTCAACTCCTTCGTCTTCCTGCTGGGCTTCCTGCCCGCCGCCCTCGTCCTGCACGGGCTGGCCGAGCGGTTCCGGCCGGACTGGCGGCTGCCGGTCCTCCTGGCGCTGTCCTTCGTGTTCTACGGCTGGTGGGACGCGCGCTTCGTGCCGCTGCTGGCGGTCTCGATCCTGGTCAACTGGCTCGTCGCCCGCGCCTTCCTGGCGAGCGGGCGGCGCTGGCTGATCCCGGCGGCGATCGCCGGAAACCTCGCCACGCTCGGGCTGTTCAAGTACCTCAACTTCTTCGCCGATCTCGCCAATATGGTGCCGGGCGCGGCGCTCGCGCATCCCGACTGGGTGCTGCCGCTCGGCATCTCGTTCTTCACCTTCCATCACGTCATGTACCTGACCGACCTGCGGGCCGGCCGGGCGCCCGCCTACGGGCTCACCAAATACGCCCTCTACATCGCCTTCTTCCCGCAGGTTCTCGCCGGCCCGCTCGTGCGCTGGAGCGAGGTCATGCACCAGTTCGACGAGCGCCCCTATGCACGCCCCGACGCCGCCGAGCGGTTCGGGCGCGGGCTGATGCTGCTCTGCGTCGGCCTCGCCAAGAAGGTCTTCTTCGGCGATCCGCTGGCGGGCTACGTGAATCCGGTCTTCCAGGCCGCCGCCGCCGGCAAGGTCGTGACGGTGGCGGAAGCCTGGCAGGCGACGCTAGGCTTCACCTTCCAGATCTATTTCGACTTCTCCGGCTACACCGACATGGCGCTCGGCATCGCGCTGCTCTTCGGCATCGTGCTGCCGCAGAATTTCGACGTGCCCTACCGCGCCGCCTCGCTAAGCGACTTCTGGCGGCGCTGGCACATGACCCTGTCGCGCTTCCTGCGCGACTATCTCTACATCCCCATGGGCGGGAACCGGCATGGATTGCCGGTCCAGCTCGGCGCCCTCCTCGCCACCATGACGCTGGGCGGCCTCTGGCACGGGGCGGGGCTGACCTTCGTCGCCTGGGGCGCCGCGCACGGGCTCGGGCTCGGGGCCGGGGTGCTGACGCGCCGCGCCGGCATCCGCATGCCGCGCCTGCTCGGCTGGGCGCTCACCGCGCTGTTCGTGGTGATGACCTGGGTGCTCTTCCGCGCCACCAGCTTCGAGGCGGCGCTCGCCGTGTTCAAGGGCCTTTTCGGGCTCGCGCCTATGGGCTCGGGCTTCAAGTGGAAGACCATCCTGGTCGCGGCCCTGGTGGCCATGCTCGGCCCCACCGCCTGGGCCGCCGTGCACCGGCTGCCGCCGAGCCGGTGGCTTGCGGCCGGCTTCGCCGTGCTGTTCGTGGTGCTCGTCCTCAAGATCGGGGACGATGCGAACTACGACTTCATCTACTTCCAGTTCTGACGGTGTCGGACGCGCGCCTCAAGCCCGCCGACGCCTGGCGACGCTTCGCCGGAACCGCGCTCGGCGCCGCCCTGGCCCTGCTCGCGGCCTATCTGGCGCTCGCCTATGCCCTCGACCCCTACGACAGCGGCCGCTCGGGCCTGTTCTCGGCCGGCGCGGTCCGCCCGCAGGGGCCGCGCACGGCGCTCGCGATCAGAGGCCGCGACCCGGCCTTCACGGCGGCGATCGTCGGCAACTCGCATGTCCAGCTCATCGAGCCGGCGAAACTCTCGGCGTCGACGGGCTTGCCCTTCGTCAATCTCTCGGTGCCGGCCACGGGCCCCGGCGAGCAGCTGCTGGTGCTCGGCTGGTTCCTGCGCCATCACCCGGCCCCCACGGCGCTGGTGATCGCGGCCGACGAGTACTGGTGCACCGACGATCCGGCGCTGCCGAACGCCAAGCCCTTCCCGTTCTGGCTGCTCGCCGAGCGGACGAGCGACTACCTGCGCGGGCTGATGCGCTTCTCCGTGGCGCAGGAGGTGGTCGGCCGCATCGGCTGGCTGATGCGGCGCCACCGCAAGACCGCCCCGGCGGACGGCTGGTGGGACTACGAGCCCGACTACCTGCGCCTCGGCTATGCCGACGACCCGCGTCTCGTGGCCGACCGCGAGACGCGCCCTCCCCTGGTGCCCGATCCGCATCGCGCCGGCCCGTTCCCGGCGGCGGCGGCCTTCGCGCGGGCGCTGAATGGCGTGCCCGCCGCGACCCCGGTGGTGCTGGTCTTCCCGCCCGTCTACGCCGCCGGGCTTCCGGCCCCCGGCAGCGCGCGCGAGACGGCCGAGCGCGCCTGCAAGGCCCGGATCGCCGAGGCGCTGGCCGGGCACCCGCTCCACACCGTTCTCGACTGGCGCGTGGACCGGCCGGAGGTCGCGGACGCGCGCCTGTTTTTCGATCAGACCCACTACCGCCATCCCCTCGCCGCAGAGGTCCTGCGCGATATCGCGGCGGCGCTGGCGCGACTTCGGGCAAACCCGCTTGGCCCAGCGCGAGATTAGTCAACCGCCTGCGGGCGTTGCGGGATTGCCGCATCCGTCCACCGCCGCGTTTCCCCGCCGCAGGCCCTCGTTGTCGCGGCTCGCGGCCTCGACTATACGGCACGGCATTATCGCCGCGGACCGGCCGGACTGGACTTGTGAGGGCGACGAATGGCGAAGGTGACGCTCGAAGACGGCTATACGCCGACCGACACCGAACCCTTCATGAACGACCGGCAGCGTGAATACTTCCGGCGCAAGCTGCTCGGCTGGAAGAGCGAGCTCCTGCGCGAGGCGCAGGACACCCTGGTCGCTCTCCAGAGCGAGAACGAGAACCACCCCGACCTCGCCGACCGCGCCTCGTCGGAGACCGACCGCTCGATCGAGCTGCGCGCCCGCGACCGCCAGCGCAAGCTCACCGGAAAGATCGACGCGGCGCTCGCCCGGCTGGAGGACGGCTCCTACGGCTATTGCGAGGAGACCGGCGAGCCGATCTCCCTGAAACGCCTCGACGCTCGCCCCATCGCCACCCTGTCCCTCGAGGCGCAGGAGCGCCACGAGCGCCGCGAGCGGGTCTACCGCGACGATTGAGCCGCCGGGAGCAGCGACAAGAGCTATATTGCAATTATGCCTCGTTAACCTGTGTTAACGAGGCATAATAATTCGGAACTCCGGCAGATTCCGGCGCGTCTTCAAGGGAGACGCCGAAAGGAATCCTGCCGATGAACAACGAAGTCCTCATCCTGGTGCTGGCGCTCGCGACCTTCGTCGCTGTGGCCGCCTTCGCCCTGTGGCAGCGCGGCCGGGTCGCGGCGGCGAAGGGCGATCCGCGCCGGTCCGCCTTCACGCGGGATCACGGCGAGGCGCCGAGGCCGAACCGCCCCGGCACCGAGCATTGAGCGCCGCGCCGCGTCAGAACGGCAGCAGGATGTCGACGAGCTGCTGGCCGTAGCGCGGCTGCTGCACGTCGGTGATCTGTCCCCGGCCGCCATAAGCGATGCGGGCCTCGGCGATCTTGGTCGAATCGACGGTGTTGTCGGATTCGATGTCCTCGGGCCGCAGCACGCCGGCCACGATCAGCTCGCGGATCTCGAAGTTCACGCGGATCTCCTGCTTGCCCTCGATCACCATGTTCCCGTTCGGGAGCACCTGGGTGACGATAGCCGCGACGTTGGTCGTCACGGTCTCGGCGCGCTGCACCGAGCCGGCGCCGTCGTTGCTGCTCGTGGAGGTGGCGTTCAGCAGCTTGTCGGCGCTGATGCCGGCGGCCTTCACCGCCGCATTGCTTTCCAGGCCGAAGGCGTTGGGCAGGCCGAAGCCCTCCGCGTTCGAACGCGAGCGCTTGGTCTCGTTGTTGAGGTTCGCCTTGTCGGTGACGTTGACCTTCACGGTCACGAGATCGCCGACGCGGGCGGCGCGCTGGTCTTTGAAGAAGGCCCGCGATCCCGTGCGCCACAGGGAGTTCGGCGCGTAGGAGACCGGCTGCGTTTCCGGCATCGGCATCCGCACCGGCTTGTAGCCGGGCTGGGACGTGGGGTCCTGGATCGCCGCGAGGGCCGGCTGCGAGCCGACCTGCGAGAGCCGGTCGGCGGTGTTGCAGGCACCGAGCGCGGCACAGAGCGCCACGAGGGCGGCGGAGCGGGAGACGGCGGCGCGGAGGGTCATGGCGGGTGTCCGGCGATGAGGGTGTCAGCGGGCGGGCGCGTCGAGGGAGGCGCTGGCCTGGCGAATCGGCGCGGCGGGACCCACCGAGACGCGGCCCGGCCCGACGACGACGGCCTGGAGGGATTTCTTGGAGGCGACGTTGACCACCGACACCGTGGCGCCGAGCCGGCCGCTCTCGCTCGCCTGTCCGCGCATGGACAGGCTGACGCCGGGGGTCTCGTAGACGATGGTGACGGGCTCCCCCCGCGCGACCAGATCGGGCGGCGCGGTGTCGCCGATCCGCAATACCGAGCCTGCCGCGAGGGTGCGCTGGGCGACCTCGCCGGCGGCGCCCGCCGCGCTCGCCTGCGCGTCCGGCGGGGCGCCGTCCCTCGGGCGGCGCTCGACCGCGACATCGGCGGCGGCGACCGCCTCGCCCTTGTTGAGGGTCCGCACCAGCACGGCGACCTCCCGCATCTCCACCGCCAGCCCCGAGACCCGCAGCGATGCCTGACGCTCCCCGAGGCTGATGAGACCGGCGACCCGCCGCGAGCGCGGATCGAAGGTCACGTCGAGGGCGGTCGCCTGCCCGTTGAGATCGACGGGGGCGAGCAGCACCGGGCCCTCGCCGTCGAGGCGCACGCTCAGCGTCCGCGGGTCGAGCCCGTAGGCGGATTCGAGCGAGCGCTTCAGCGCGGCCTCGATCTCGGTAGCGCCGACCCGGCGCGCGGCGCGCTGCACGGCGACCTGGACCCGGCCGCCGCTCTCGACCGCGCCGAGCCCGAGCGCGGAGATCGCGTCGGCGATGCGCCGCGCCTGGATGGTGCCCGTCGCCCCCAAGGCGGGCGCGCGGAACAGGGGCCTTGCCGCCATCTCGACGGAGGCGCCGTCCACGAGCTCGCCCAGCGTCAGCACGTCGCCGCGCGCGACGACATCGCCGCGCAGCCGCAGGGGATCGGCGAGCGCCGGCAGCGTGAGGAAGCCGAGCGCCAGGAAGGCGCAGAGCGTCAGCACCATGCGCAGGATCGCCCCGGTGCCCAGGGTCTCCACGCGGACGGGGGCCTGCGTGCCGATCGGCTCGAGATCGTCGCCGGCATCGTCGTCGGCCAGGTAGGAATGCGACATCACGGGTCCGGTCCTCAGCCGCGGAACATCTGCGAGGTGGTGGAGAGCATCTGATCGGCGGCGGTGACGACCTTCGAGTTCATCTCGTAGGCGCGCTGCGCGGCGATCAGGGACGAGATCTCGGTGACTGCGTTCACGTTCGCCTCCTCGAGATAGGATTGCTGGAGGTTGCCGAAGCCCTCCGCGCCCGGCAGGCCGGCGATCGCCGGGCCGGAGGCCGCCGTCTCGACGAACAGGTTGTCGCCGATGGATTCGAGGCCGACCTTGTTGACGAAGCGGGCGAGCTGGAACTGGCCGAGCGCCTGCGGCGCCGTCTGGCCCGGAAGCGTCGCCTGAACCGCGCCGGTGGCGCTGATCTGCACCGAGGTCGCGGTGTTGGGCACCGTGATGCCGGGATCGACGAGATAGCCGTCGCGGGTGACGAGCTGCCCTTGCGCCGAGAGGTCGAAGGAGCCGTCGCGGCTGTAGGCGGTGCGGCCGTCCGGCATGGTGACGCGGAAGAAGCCCTCGCCCCGGATGGCGACGTCGTAGTCCTTCTCGGTGGAGGACAGCGTGCCCTGCGACATCACGCGGGCGGTCGAGGTCGTCTTCACGCCGGAGCCGACCGCGAGGCCGGCGGGAAGCTGCGTGTTCTGGTCCGAGGTCGAGGAGCCGGAGCGGCGCAGGTTCTGGTAGAGCAGATCCTGGAAATGCGGCTGCTGGCGCTTGTAGCCTGTGGTGCGAAGGTTGGCGATGTTGTTGGAGATGACCTGGACGTTGAGTTCCTGGGCCGCCATGCCTGTGGCGGCGGCGTAGAGGGCGCGCATCGGTGCCTCCTAGGGGTCAGGCGACGTCGGCGAGGCGGCGGATCGCCGTGCCCCGCAGATCGTCGAGCCGCGAGATCACGCTGGAGACCATCGCGTAGGTGCGGTTCACGTCCATGAGCCGGGTCATCTCGACCACCGGCCGCACGTTCGACTTCTCCAGCGCCCCGGATTCGAGGCGCCCGGCCAGACCCGCCGGCTGCGGCTGGTCGGGGGAGGAGTAGAGATTGGCGCCCTCGTTCACGAGCTTCTGCGGGCTCGCGAAGGTGACGAGGCGGACGCGGCCGCGAATGCCGAGATTGGTCGACACGGTGCCGTCCGGCCCGATCGAGACGCCGGTCTCCTGCGGGCCGATGGTGATCGGGCCGGCCTCGCCCTGCACCTGGTAGCCGTCGCTGGTGACGAGGTTGCCCTGCGCGTCCGTCTCGAAGGCGCCGTTGCGGGTGTAGCGCGGGCCGGCGGGCGTCTGCACCGACAGGAACGCCTCGCCGCGCACCGCGACGTGGAGCGGGTTGCCGGTCTGCTCGATGGAGCCCTGGGCGAGATCCAGCGTGGTGCCCTTGTCGACCACGTAGGAGACGCGCCGGTCGGGGGTCTGGAACGACTCCGCGCTCGCCACCGGCATCAGGTATTCCTGGAAGCGGACGTTGCGCGCCTTGAAGCCCGTCGTGGAGACGTTGGCCATGTTGTTGGCGATCACGTCGAGCTCGCGCTGGAGCGCGACCTGGCTCGATGTTCCGACGAAGAGGGCGTTCTGCATTGGACCCTGGCCCGGCGACGCGAGACGGCGGCGTCGTTAACCCTGGCGCATCGGGCGTGCCATGCCGGGCCGATTGAAATAGCGCAGCGATATCATTGCATTGATAGAAATGGCGTGTCTCTTCGCGCCCGGAACGCGGCGGCCGGGCGGCAAGACCGGCCCGGCAGGATTTGCCGCCTTAACGGCGCATTAACCACGACACCCGATACCTGAGGCCGAGGTCGCGCGGGCTCTCTTCCGCGCGCCGCTGCTCCGACGACGCGGAAGACCGGCGATGGCCAAGAAGAAGGCGCCCGAAGGCGAGGGCGAAGGGGGCGCCGAGGCCCCGAAGAGCAAGAAGAAGCTCATCATCATCGTCGCCGCCGCAGTGCTGCTCCTGGCCGGCGGCGGCGGGGGCGGATACTTCTTCTTCATGAAGAAGAAGGCCGCCGCGGCCGACGGCGCCCATGCGGAAGCCTCCGAGGGCGGCCATGGCGGAGGCCACGGAGCGTCGGCCGAGAAGAAGGGCGCGGTCTTCCTCGACGTGCGCGAGATGGTGCTGAACCTGACCCCGGATATCGGCCAGGACAAGGCCCGCTTCGCCAAGCTGCGGATCACGCTGGAGCTGAAGGACGCCAAGGTCGAGAGCGAGGTGAAGCCGCTGCTGCCGCGCGTCGAGGACACGGTGCAGGTCTATCTGCGCGACCTGCGCACCACCGATTTCTCCGGCTCGGTCGGGCTCTATCGGCTCCGCGAGGAGCTGCTCCGGCGCGTCAACGTCGCGCTCTATCCCGCCAAGGTGGAGGCGGTGCTCTTCAAGGACGTGATCGTCCAGTAGCGCTCGGGACGAATGTTCGAGCGCGGGGGCACCGGCTCGCGTGACGAACATCCGCCGGCAGGAACATCCGGGGCGGTTTGCTTGAATTCAAACAGATCGCTCTGACCAGAGGCGAGCATGGAACCCGACGACCCGAATACCGAGGACGACTGGTCGGCCGCGCTGCTGGAGCAGAACGCGGAGGGTGGCGACGCGTCGCTCGCCGAGGAATGGGGCGCGGCGCTCGCCGAGCAGGGAACCACGCGCAACGCCAGCGACGTCGCCGCCGAATGGGCGACGATGATCGAGGACGGGGAGAGCGAGAACCTCCCCGAGCTGGCCGGCAACGACCGCATCCTCAACCAGGACGAGATCGACGGCGTCCTGGGCTTCTCCCTGCGCGAGCTCTCCGCCTCGGGCGCGGGGGGTGTGCGCGCCATCGTCGATTCGGGCGTCGTCCAGTACGAACGCCTGCCGATGCTGGAAATCGTCTTCGACCGCATGACGCGGTTGCTGTCGACCTCCCTGCGCAACTTCTTCCAGGACAACGTCGAGGTGACCCTCGACAACATTACCTCGGTGCGCTTCGGCGACTACCTCAACGCCATTCCGCTGCCGACCCTGCTCGGGGTCTTCCGGGCCGAGGCCTGGGAGAACTCGGGGCTCGTCACGGTGGAGTCGAACCTCGCCTACTCGACCCTCGACCTGCTGCTCGGCGGCAAGCGCGGGGGCTCGTCGAGCCGGCTCGACGGACGGCCGTTCACCACCATCGAGATGCAGCTCGTGCGCCGCCTCGTGGAGCTGATCCTGGGCGACCTCGAGATGTCGTTCCAGCCGATCTCGCCGGTGCGCTTCTCCATCGACCGCATCGAGACCAACCCGCGCTTCGCCACCATCACCCGGCCCGCCAACGCCGCCATCCTGATCGGGCTTCGCCTCGACATGGACGGGCGCGGCGGCCTGCTACAGATCATCTTCCCCTACGCCACCATCGAGCCGATCCGTGAACTGCTCATGCAGAGCTTCATGGGCGAGAAGCTCGGCCGCGATCAGGTCTGGGAAAGCCATCTCGCCACCGAGATCTGGCAGGCCGACGTCGCCATGGAGGCGGTGCTGCACGAGATGACGCTGCCCCTGAAGAAAGTGATGGCGCTGAAGGTCGGCGACACCCTGATGTTCGACGCCAAGCCCTCGGACCCGATCACGATCCGCTGCGGCGACTGGGCCCTGACGCAGGGGCGGATCGGGCGGGTCGACGATTCCATCGCCGTGCAGGTGACGCGGCCGCTGCGCCGCTCGCGCACCACGCTCCAGGCCTTCGAGGCCTCCATGAACAACCGCTCCGACGGGTAGGGACCATGAGCCTCCTCATCACCCTCGCCGCCGACATCCTCGTCGCCATCCTTTTGGTGGCCACCATCGTCACCTCGATGCGGCTGTCGCGCCGCATCGCCCAGCTCAAGGGCGACGAGGCGGCGCTGCGCCAGACCATCGCCGACCTGATGAGCGCCAGCGGCGCGGCCGAGCGGGCCATCGGCGGCCTGCGCGCGGCGCTCGCCGAGACCGACCGGACGCTGGCCGAGCGGCTCGGCACCGCCGAGCGCTACGCCGCCGACATCGCCGTGCAGGTCCAGGCCGGGGAGAGCGTGCTCGCCCGCATCGGCGCCATCGTCGCCCAGGCGCAGGGCCGCCCCGCGCCCGTGCCCGCGCCGGCCCCCGCCTCCGTGGTGACGGTCGAGCCGGCCTCGCGTCCGGCGCCCCCTCCCGCAGTGCCGGCCTCGCCCAACGGCGAACGGCTCGGCGCCGCCGCCGCCGCCGCGCTCGCCATGTCCGAGCGGGCCCTCGGGCGGATCCGGAGCAGGGCCGCATGAGCGCACCGGCCGGGCCGTCCTCCGCGACGAAGCAGGTCGCCGCCGCGCGCGCCAAGGGCGAGGCGCGGCGCAACTCGCCGCTCGCCCTCCCGCGCCTGAAGCAGCCGCGCCCGTTCCGCCTGCGCCTGATCGACGCCGTGACCCTCGCCGCCGGCGGGCTCCTCGTGCTCAAGCTCGTGGGGCTCGCCGTCGAGACACCGGAGCCCGCCGCGCCGCCGCCCTCCTTCGCCGGCGTGCTGGCCCAGGCGCGCACCGGCTACGAGATCCCCGATCCCGCCACCACCGGCTCGGTGTCGAAGCCGCCGGAGGAGAAGAAGGCCGAGCCGCCGCCCCTGCCGCAGCCGGCGATGCCCGAGCCGGTCTCGGCGACGGAGAAGGCGCTCTACGAGAAGCTCGGCGCCCGCCGCGACGCGCTCAAGGCCCGCAGCGACGACCTCGACCTGCGCGAGAAGATGCTCGGCGAGGCCGAACGCAAGCTCGAGGGCGGCGTCACCGATCTCAAGCAGGGCGAGGACAGGGCCGAGGGCGGCGCGGGCAAGAAGGCCGAGGCGGAGAAGGCGGCCTTGCGGAACATCGTCACCATGTACGAGACGATGAAGCCGAAGGACGCCGCGCGCGTCTTCGACAGGCTGAACCACGAGGTGCTGGTGCCGATCGTGCTCGCCATGAACCCGCGCAAGATGGCCGAGGTGCTGTCGGCGATGCAGCCCGAGACCGCCGAGCGGCTCACCGTCGCGCTGGCCAACAGGGCGCGCGGCGTCGGCGACAAGCAGGCCAGCGCCGCGCCGGCCCTGCCGCCGAGCGAGTTGCAGGCGATCGATCCGGCCGCGCCCGCGCGTTAGGGCGCGGGATGCCCCGCCTCAGCCATGCGCGAACTCCCAGTAGAGCTGGCGGGCGCGGCGGAACATCGGGCCGGGCTCGAACTTGCGGTCGTCGAGGCCGGTGATGGGCGCGAGCTTGGCGAAGTTGCCGGCGGTGAAGACCTCGTCGGCGGCGAGGAAGTCCGCGTAGGAGAGCGTCGTCTCGACCACGTTCACCCCGGCACCGCGCAGCAGCGCGATCACCCGCGCGCGGGTGATGCCGGCGAGGAAGCTGCCATTGGCGACGGGCGTGTAGACCACGTCGTCCTTGGCGAGGAAGGCGTTGGCGTTGGCGAACTCGGCGACGTTGCCGAGGGCGTCGCGCATCATGCAGTTGGCGAATCCCCGGTTGGCCGCCTCGATCAGCGCGCGGGCGCCGTTCGGGTAGAGGCAGCCGGCCTTGGCATCCACCGGCATGGTCTCGATGGTCGGCCGGCGATAGGGCGAGAGCGTCGCGCGCACGCCGGTCGGCAGCGGCATCGGCGCCACGTAGAGGCTGAGGCACCAGTTGGTGCTCTCGGGATCGAAGCGCACGCCCCCGGCGAAACCGTCCTCGGCCCAGTACATCGGCCGGATGTAGAGCTCGGCATCGTGCGGGAAGTGCTTGAGCCCGTCGGCGACGAGCTCGGCCCAGAGGCCCTCGCTCACCTGCGGCTTCAGCCCCAGCGCCAGCGCCGAGCGGTTGACGCGGGCAAGGTGGCGGTCGAGGTCGGGCGTCACGCCCTCGAAGGCGCGGGCGCCGTCGAACACCGTCGAGCCGAGCCAGGCGCCATGGGTGCGCGGACCCATCATGCGCACGTTTCCGGGGTGCCAGGCCCCCTCGAAATAGGTCCAGGTCTGGTCCGCGGGGGCCGAGCTCATGGGGTGCGCCTGAGTTGTCCGGGTGACGGATGGAAGGAGACGTGCCGGCCCGTTCCCCCGAACGGGCCGGCGGGTCGCGTCAGGCGGCTTCGGCGAAGCCGATGGACGGGGTCGAGCCGCCCTTGAAGGTGCGCTGGATGCGGCCGATGGCGCGCATGGCGAGGCCGACCATCTTCGGCTGAGTCCGGCGGCAGAAGGCGACCTTCCGCACGTAGCTCTCGACATGCCAGTGGCAGACCGCGCCGCGCGGCAGGAACAGCACGTCGCCGGCCCCGAAGGTCTTCACGGTGCCGCGGCCGTCGTCGATGGTCGCCGAGCCTTCGAGGAAGTAGATCGTCTCGTCGATGTCGTAGTGCCAGTCGAACTTGCCGGCCGTGCAGTCCCAGACCAGGGTGCTGGCGAGGCCGTCGGCGCTCTTCGAGAGCACGGCGTTGCGGGCCTGGGGCGTGCCCTCCTTGATCCAGCTCGGCTCGATCGGAGCCGAACGAAGGTCCACCGAGGTGACCGAGGGTATCATCGGGGTCGTCGACATGGGTTTCAGTGCTCCCTGAGATCGCGGCGGACCGGCGCGCGATGCCGCGTTCCCGTCGCGGGAAACAACAAACGCCACAGATCGCGATTCCTCAAGAAAAGCATTCGAGCGTAGTTAATTCGACGCTCGCAAATCGACGCAGATCACGATTGCGCACAAGTACAGTATTGAAACAGTTCCGTCCCGATGTCCTGTTGCGGGACGACCGGACGCGTCGCGACGTGGCGCAGCCGGGACGATTGTCGCGACGGTTTTCGGTCTCCGTTCACCACCCGGCGAAGGAGAGACCCCGTTTACCGACGATCTTCACGCGATCCCGGAAGGCCATCGGCGAGAGGTTGGTTCGGCCCTTGCGCGATCGATCCCGAGATCGGGCGAGACGGCCCGAAACGGGACATCATCGATGCGAGCCGAAACCATCGCGGTCCATGCCGGCTTCGAGCACGATCCGACGACGCATGCCGTCGCCGTGCCGATCTACCAGTCCGTCGCCTATTCCTTCGACAGCGCCGACCACGGCGCCGCCCTCTTCAACCTCGAGGAGGAAGGGTTTCGCTACAGCCGCATCGCCAATCCGACGGTGGCGGTGCTGGAGAAGCGCGTCGCCGAGCTGGAGGGCGGCCATTCGGCGCTCGCCGTCGCCACGGGGCAGGCGGCGCTCCACTACGCCATCGCGACGCTCGCCGACCACGGCGGCAACATCGTCAGCGTGCCCCAGCTCTACGGCACCACCCACACGCTTCTGGCGCATGTGCTGCCGCGCCAGGGCATCACCACGCGCTTCGCCGCCAGCGACAGCCCCGAGGACATCGCCAAGCTGATCGACGGCGACACCCGCGCCGTCTACTGCGAATCCATCGGCAACCCGGCCGGCAACATCTGCGACATCGCCGCGCTCGCCGAGGTCGCGCATGCCCACGGCGTGCCGCTGGTCGTCGACAACACGGTGGCGACGCCGATCCTGCTGCGCCCCATCGAGCACGGCGCCGACATCGTCATCGGCTCGCTCACCAAGTTCATGGGCGGCCACGGCACCACGCTCGGCGGCATCCTGGTGGATTCCGGGCGCTTCCCCTGGATGGCGCATGCGAAGCGCTTCCCGATGTTCTGCGAGCCGGACGTGTCCTATCACGGGCTCGTCTATGCCGAGCATTTCGGGCCGGGCGCCTTCATCGCGCGGGCCCGCAGCGTCTACCAGCGCACCACCGGCGCGGTGCTGCCGGCGATGAGCGCCTTCCTGCTGCTCCAGGGCATCGAGACGGTGGCGCTCCGGGTCGAGCGCCATGTCGAGAACGGCCGCAAGGTCGCCGAGTACCTGCGCGCGCATCCGAGCGTCGCCTGGGTGAACTATGCCGGGTTTCCCGACAGCCCGAACCACGCCATGGCCCGCAAGTACCTGAACGGTCAGGGCTCCTCGCTGCTGACCTTCGGCGTGCGCGGCGGCTTCGAGGCGGGCAAGACCTTCTACGACGCGCTGAAGCTGGTGAAGCGGCTGGTCAATATCGGCGATGCCAAGTCGCTCGCCTGCCACCCGGCCTCCACCACGCATCGCCAGATGACGCCGGACGAGCAGCGCAAGGCGGGCGTCTTTCCCGAGATGATCCGCGTCAGCGTCGGCATCGAGCATGCCGACGACATCGTCGCCGACCTCGCCCAGGCGCTCGCGGCCGCTCACCCGGCCGCCGGCACCGACGCACAGGCGGCCTGATTGCCATGGACGGAGCACGCGGCATGTTCGAGGCGAGGAGCACCGAGGCGGACGCGCTCTCCGAGCGGATCCCGGAAGGCGCGCGCGCCTATCCGGCATCCCCCGCCCTGCCCGGCCGGCCGCTGCGGATCGGCCTCCTCAACAACATGCCCGACGCCGCGCTCGCGCAGACCGAGCGGCAGTTCCGGCACCTCGTCGGGAGCGGCGCCGAACTGTTGCTGTTCTCCCTCGACGGCCTCCCGCGCGGCGCCCAGGCCCGCGCCCATCTCGAGGCGGCCTACGCCTCCCACCGGGCCCTGCCCTCGGCCCGGCTCGATGCCCTGATCGTCACCGGCTGCGAGCCGCGCGCCGGCCGCCTCCGTGACGAGCCGTATTTCCCGGAGTTCGCCGGCCTCGTGGATTGGGCGAGCCGCAACACCGCCTCGACCCTGTTCTCCTGCCTCGCCGCCCATGCCGCCGTGCTGCATCTCGACGGAATCGAGCGGCGACCTTTGCCGGCGAAGCATTCCGGAATCTACGAGAGCGCGGTGGTCTCGGCGCATCCGTTGGTGGCCGGCGGCCCGGCGAGCGTGCCGGTTCCGCATTCGCGCTGGAACGACCTCGCCGAGACCGAGCTCGCCGCCGCCGGCTACGCGGTCCTGCGCCGCTCGGAGGATGTCGGCGTCGATCTCTTCGCCCGCGAGACCGGCGAAAGCCTGTTCGTGTTCCTGCAAGGCCATCCCGAATACGACGGCGACAGCCTCGCCCGCGAGTATCGCCGCGATGTCGGCCGCTTCCTCGCCGGCGAGCGCGAGGACTGCCCGGCGCTGCCGGCCCATTACTTCCCCGCCGCCACCGCGCGCCGGCTTTCCGCCTTCGCCGAGGCGGCCAAACGGGACCGCTCGCCGGAGCGGTTCCAGCACTTCCCCTCGATCGACGCCCGGCCGCCCCTGCAAGACGCCTGGCAGGCGGGCGCGGCCGCCCTCTTCCGCAACTGGCTCGCCCTCGTCGCGGAACGCCGCGAGGTCCGCGCCGATTCCCCCGCCGTGACCGCCTGAGGCCGCCATGCTGCACGTCTCCCCGGACAGCCTCGACAGGAAGTCCTCCACCTTCGGCTGGATCGGAGCGCTCCAGCGCACCGGCCGCATCGATGCGAGCCCGTCGCGGACCTTTCCCGTCGTGATCGACGCGCTCGCCGCCCTGCACGGCGAGGCGCCGGCCCTGATCGGCGAGGACGAGCGCTTCAGCCATGCGGGCCTCGCCGCCCGCCAGAACCGGGTTGCCCGCTGGGCCCTGTCGCAAGAGATCGCCAAGGGCGAGACGGTGGCGCTGCTCATGCGCAACCGGCCCGAATTCGTCGCGCTCTGGCTCGGGCTGACCCGCGTCGGCGTGCGCGTCGCGCTGCTCAACACCAACCTGCGCGGACGCGGCCTCGCCCACTGCATCGATGTCGCCCGGCCCGCGCACATCATCGTGGAGAGCGGGCTCGCGGACGCCTTCGAGGGCGCGCGGGAGCATCTCGCGAGCGCGCCGAGGCTTTGGCGGCACGGCGCCGGCCCGGACGGCATCGAGACGCTGCTCGACGGTTTCGACGGCGCCCCGCTCTCGGCGGAGGAGGAGCGCGAGGTCGTGCTCTCCGACGAGGCGCTGCTGATCTACACCTCCGGCACCACCGGCCTGCCCAAGGCCGCGCGGGTGAGCCACCACCGCATCATGATGTGGACGCACTGGTTCGCCGGGCTGATCGACCCCAAACCCTCCGACCGGATGTACGACTGCCTGCCCCTCTACCACAGCGTCGGCGGCGTGGTGGCGGTGGGCAGCGTCCTCGTCGGCGGCGGTTCGGTGGTGATCCGCGAGAAGTTTTCCGCCAGCCGTTTCTGGGACGATGTCGTCGAGAACGGCTGCACGCTGTTCCAATACATCGGCGAGCTCTGCCGATACCTGGCCTCGGCGCCACCGCATCCGCTGGAGCGCGCGCACGGCTTGCGGCTCTGCGCCGGAAACGGCCTGCGTCCCGATGTCTGGGAGCGGTTCGCCGAGCGCTTCGCGGTGCCGCGCATCCTCGAATTCTACGCGGCCACCGAGGGCACGGTCTCGCTCTACAATGTCGAGGGCAAGGTCGGCGCCGTGGGGCGCGTGCCGAGCTTCATGGCGCATCGCTCGCCGGCGCTGCTGGTGCGCCACGACGTCGAGACCGGCCTGCCCTGGCGCGGGCCGGACGGGCTCTGCGTCCCGGCGGCGAAGGGCGAGCCGGGCGAGCTGCTCGGCCGGCTCTCCTCGAAGGCCGAGCACCGCTTCGAGGGCTATACCAGCAGCGACGAGAGCGCCCGAAAGGTGCTCACCGACGTGCTGAAAGCGGGCGACGCGTGGATGCGCACCGGCGATCTCATGCGCCAGGACGCGCAAGGGTTCTTCCATTTCGTCGACCGCATCGGCGACACCTTCCGCTGGAAGGGCGAGAACGTCGCCACCACCGAGGTGGCCGAGGCTCTCTCCAGCTGCCCCGGCGTGCTCGACGTGGCGGTCTACGGCGTCTCGGTTCCGGGCACGGACGGGCGGGCGGGCATGGCCGCGATCACCGCCGGCTCCGGCTTCGACCTCGCCGCCCTGCGCGAGGCGGCGGCGACGCGGCTTCCGGCCTATGCGCGGCCGGTCTTCCTGCGCGTCGGCGCCGAGATCGGCCTGACCGAGACCTTCAAGCAGAAGAAGGCCGCGCTCGCCGCCGAGGGGTTCGACCCGTCGCGGGTCGCGGACGCGCTGTACATGGACGATGCCGCCTCGGGCGCCTACCGGCCGCTCGATGCCGCGCTGTTCGCCGGGATCGCGACGGGGGCCGTGCGCCTGTAGGCGCGCGCTCGAGGCGCGCCCCGGCCTGTACCGGCCCCGGAATCACGAAGGCCGCCCCGGCTTCGAACCGGGGCGGCCCTTCGTCGGACCCGTCGAGGGGGTGTCGATTACTGGAAGGTTCCGCTGCGGACCGCCTCGACCATCTTCGAGATCGCGTCGATCGAGTGGAAGTTCTTCGGGTTGAGGCAGGACGGCGGGATCATGATGTCGAACTCGGCCTCGATGGCGAGCATCAGGTTCACCAGGTCGAGGGAGGTCAGCCCGACATCGACCAGCGCATCGGCCGACCGGAACTCGGCGGTGATGGCGTGACGCGCGGCGATCTCATGGGCGAGGGCCATGGCCCTCGTGGTGACGGACTGGATGTCGGGCTGCGGCATGGCACTCTCGCAAGAATTCGGAAACATCGATGAACGTTTTCGCGCGCGCGACGGGCTGCGATGACGTCGATGCCCATGGATTAGATCCCGCTTTGCCTGCGGTCAACGAGAGAGCAAATTTAACGATGAATTTGGTTAAATTGCTAAAGAGCCAGATTACGTAGTTTTCGAGCATTCGGATAACTCGATCTTAGCATCGTCCGACCCTATACTTGCGCCATGTCGTCGGCCTTCCCGCAGCCTCCCGCCGCGGCGCCGCCGAACCGCCGGCCTCGACGCCGCCGAGGAGTTCCATGAGCATCCACTACACCACCGGAACGACCCAGAGCCTCGCCGATGCGGGCGATTTCGGCGCGCGGGCGGCCGCCGCCGCCGCCATCGCCGCCGCGCATGCCGAGAGCGTCGACCGCGAGGGCCGCTTCCCGGCGGAGGCCCTCGAGGCCCTGCGCACGCAGCGCCTCCTCGGCGCCGCGATCCCGATCGCGCTCGGCGGCGAAGGCGCCTCCCTCGGCGCGCTCGCCGATGCCTGCTACGCGCTCGGCCGGGCCTGCGCCTCCACGGCGATGATCTTCGCCATGCACCACACCAAGATCGCCTGCCTCGTGCGCCACGCGGACGGCGACCCGACCATCGACGGCGTGATGCGCCGCATCGCCGCCGAGCAGCTGCTGATGGCTTCCTCCACCACGGAGGGCAACAACGGCGGCAATGTCCGCTCCAGCGCCGCGGCCATCGAGCGGGACGGCGACCACGTCATCCTGGAGCGCGCCGCCACCGTCATCTCCTACGGAGCGGAGGCCGACGGCGTCGTCACCACCGCCCGCCGCGCCGCCGATGCCGGCGCCTCCGATCAGGTGCTCTGCGTCTTCCTCAAGGAGGACTACACCCTGGAGCGCCTGAGCGGCTGGGAGACGCTGGGCATGCGCGGCACCTGCTCCGCCGGCTTCAAGCTGCGCGTGCGCGCCGCCCCCGAGCACGTCCTCGCCGCGCGCTATCAGGAGATCCACGGCCGCACCATGACGCCGGTCTCGCATATCCTGTGGTCGAGCGCCTGGGCCGGCATCGCCGCCTCGGCGGTGGAGAAGGCGCAGGCCTTCACCCGCACCGCCGCCCGGCAGGCCGGCGGCCAGACGCCCCCCGGCGCCGTCCACTACGCCCGCGCCGTGTCGAGCCTGAAGCAGGCGCGCGCGCTGATCGCGGCGGCCCTCGACCGCTACGAGGCCCTCGCCCAGGACCCCGCCGCCCTCGACGCGCTCGATTTCCAGACCACGATCACGATGCTCAAGGTCGACGTCTCGGAACTGGCGCTCGCCGCCGCCAACAGCGCCATGCGCGCCAACGGATTAGCCGGCTACCGGCAGGACGGCGACTTCAGCGTGGGCCGCCAGCTCCGCGACCTGCTCTCGGCGCCGATCATGATCCACAACGACCGCATCCTCGCAAATCTTTCCACCGCGACGCTGCTGGCGCCCGTCGCCGCCAGCCTGCGCGCCTGATCATCACCGCACCTCAAGGAGCCGCTCCCATGAACATGAAGGTCATGAACGTGCCGGCCTCGCCGCCGGCTGCCGACCCGCTCGACACACTGTTCGACACGCTGTTCCGGCCCATGAACGCGCTCGGCGTCTACGGCCGCACCGGAGCTTACGAATCCGTGGTCGAGGCGCTGGCCGCCCTGATCTCCTCCAAGCGCGAGACGGGCACGGAGGTGTTCCGCTTCCCGCCGGTGATGAGCCGCGCGCATCTGGAGCGCCACGGCTACCTCAAGAGCTTCCCGAACCTGCTCGGCTGCGTATCCTGCCTCGACGGCGGCGAGGCCGAGATCCGGGCCTCCGCCGACAAGCATCTCGGCGGCGGCGACTGGACGGCCGACCTCCAGACCGCCGACCTCGTGCTGACGCCGGCCGCCTGCTACCCGGTCTACCCCATCGCCGCCGCGCGCGGCGCGGTGCCGGGGGAAGGGTATCGCTTCGACGTCGCCTGCGACTGCTTCCGCCGCGAGCCCTCGCGCAACCTCGACCGGCTGCAATCCTTCCGCATGCGGGAATATGTCTGCATCGGCACGCCGGAGCAGGTCAGCGCCTTCCGCGAGCGCTGGATCGTCAAGGCCACCGCCCTCGCCGACGAGCTCGGGCTGACCTACACCGTCGAGACCGCGAGCGATCCGTTCTTCGGCCGCGTCGGCCAGATCATGGCCTTCAGCCAACTCGAGGCGGCGCTGAAGTTCGAGCTGCTGGTGCCGCTGCGTGGCGCGGCCGCCGGCACCGCCTGCATGAGCTTCAACTACCACCGCGAGCATTTCGGCACGACCTGGGACCTGCGCCACGAGGACGGCGAACCCGCGCATACGGGCTGCGTCGCCTTCGGCATGGACCGCCTCGCGGTGGCGCTCTTCGCCACCCACGGAGCCGAGATCGCCGACTGGCCCGAGTCCGTGCGTTCGGCCCTGCGGCTCTAATCCGAAAACATGCCCCTCGACCCTCACGCCCGCCGCTTCCTCGACATCATCGCCATGGGCGGCGTGGCGGAACCGAGCGTCGCGGGGCGCAGGAACTCGCTCGCCAATCTCGCGCGGCTCTCGAAGCCGCGTGTCCCCTCCCCCGCGGCGAGCCGCGACCTCGTGCTGCCGGGCCCCGGCGGCGACCTGCCGGCGCGGCTCTACGATCCGCCGGGCGCCGACGACGCTCCGCGCGCCGGCCTGGTGTTCTTCCACGGCGGCGGCTTCGTCGCGGGCGATCTCGACACCCATGACGCGATCTGCCGGGCGCTCTGCGAGGCCGGCGGGGTCAGGCTCCTGTCCGTCGCCTACCGGCTCGCCCCCGAGCATCCCTTCCCGGCGGCGGTGGAGGACGCGCTCGCGGCGGTCCGCTGGACCTTCGCGCAGGCGCCCGCGCTCGGCATCGATCCGAACAGGCTCGCCGTCGGCGGCGACTCGGCCGGCGCCGGGTTGGCGGCCCTCGTCTGCCAGGAGGCGCGCGGCATGGCGGGGATGCCCGTCGCCGCCCAGCTCCTGCTCTGCCCCGTCCTCGACGCCGCCGGAGAGGAACCCTCGCGACGGGATTTCGCGGAGGGCTACTTCCTCGACGCGGCGACCATCGCGCGCGACATCGAGGCCCTCGGCCTCTCCGGTCACGACCTCGCCGACCCGCGCCTGTCGCCGCTGCGTGCCGCCGATCTGAGCGGATTGCCTCCCGCGATCCTGCACACCGCCGAGTTCGACATCGTCCGCGACGACGGCACCGCCTATGCCGCGCGCCTCGCCCAGGCGGGGGTTCCGGTGCGCCACACCTGCCACGCCGGCATGATTCATTATTTTTATGGTCTCGGCAGCTTGATCCCCGCCTCTTCCGCCGCTCTGCGGACGATGGGACAGGAATTGTCGGCCGCGCTCGGCGAGTAAACGCGCGCCTCCGACAATGGAGTTGGCACGAAAGCTGCCCCTGGAAACCCCAGATACAGCAGCCATCGCCCTCCGGTTTCGCCCATGACATTCCAACCCGACGACCTCGCGCGGCCCGCGTCCCTGACGCTGTGGTCGAGCGAGCCCGACGCGCCCAAGGCCGTCGTGCCGCGCGACTACCCGACCCTGCGGGAGGCGCTGCGCGAGGCCGGCATCGCCATGAGCGCGGACTCGGCGAGCCCGTGGATCATCACCGATTCCGGCCTGATCCTGAGCCCGGCCTGGCTCAGGGGCCATCTCGGCGGGGGGAATGCATCCACGTCCCTTGCCGCCGGGGCGGGCCCGGAGCGCTGCGGGCCGGACACGCGGCTCCTGTCGGCCCTGCCGACGCTGCCCGACAGGAAGCGCGAAGGCGAGAGGCGCGTGCGCCTGCCCCCCATGGTCGTGCGCGGTCGGGACCGCGAGCCGGGATCGGCCGCCCGCCCCTGAACCGATCGCCCCCGAACCCGCCGGCTCAGTCGGGCAGGCTCATGGTGCCGTCCGGCAGGAGCGCGAAGCCGGGGTTCCAGGCGACCTCCCAGAGCGTGCCATCCGGATCGGCGAAATAGCCGGAATAGCCGCCCCAGAAGACGTCCTGGGCCGGCTTCACCAGCGTGGCGCCGGCCTCCACCGCCTGGGCGAGGACGGCATCCGTCTCCTCGCGGCTCGCGGTGTTGTAGGCGAGGCTGAAGCCGCGAAATCCGTTGCCCTCCGCCGGGACGCCGGCATCGGCCGCGAGCGCCCCGCGGGGATAGAGCGACAGCGCCATACCGCCGACCTGGAAGAAGGCGACGCCGTCGAGCTCCTTCAGCGAGCGCGCCCAGCCGAGCGCCTCGTAGAAGGCGACCGCGCGGGCGAGATCGGCGGTGGCGAGGGTGACGAGGGTCAGGCGCGGCTGCATGGGACTCTCTCAGGACTCGGCCGCCGCGTCCTCGGCGGGGTCCGCCGGCTCCGGCGCAAGAGCGGGCAGGTGCCGCTCGTGCCAGAGGCGCAGGCGTTCCAGCGCCGGATGGGCGAGGTTGCGCCTCAGATAGCCCTCGATGCGCGGCAGATGGGCGAGATAGCCCGGCTTTCCGTCGCGGCGGTCGAGCCGGGCGAAGATGCCGAGGATCTTGGTGGCGCGCTGGGCCGCCAGCACCGCGTAGGCGCGGGCGAAGTCCTGCACGTCGAACTCCGGCTCGCGGCCACGGCGCTCGCGGGCGTAGAGGCCGAGCAGGCGCAGCTCGAACTCGGCGCTGCAATCGACCCGCGCGTCCTGGAGGAGCGAGGCGACGTCGTAGGCCGAGTGCCCGAGCACGGCGTCCTGGAAATCGATGACGCCGACCCGCTCCAGCCCCTCGCGCTCGGGGAGCCAGATCAGGTTGGGGGAGTGGTAGTCGCGCAGCGTCCAGGTCGGGCGGGCGGGCATGACGCCTTCGATCGCCTCGGCCCAGAGCGCGAGGAACTCCGCCCGCTCGGCCCGCGACAGCGTGTGGCCCGCGAAGGGTGCGTACCATTCGGGCAGCAGCTCCACCTCGAAGAGCAGCGCCTCCGCGTCGTAGGCGGGCAGGACGTGGTCGATCCCGTCCGCCACGGGCAGGACGGTCGGTAGCTCGGTGGCATGCAGCTTGGCGAGCAGCCGCGTCGCCTCCGAATAGCGCTCGGAGCGCGGGCCGGAGGCGTCGACCACCGGCTCGCTGCCGAGATCCTCGATGACGAGCAGGCCGTTCGCCAGATCCTCGCCGTAGATGCGGGGCGCCGAGAGCCCCAGCGCCCGCAGGCCCCGGTCCATGGCGACGAAGGCGTCGATCCGCTCGGCGAGCTTGACGATGGCGCTGTAGGGCTTGCCGTCGCGCACCGGCGGGCCGTCGGCACGCTCGGGGGAGATCATCAGGATGGCGGTGCCGCCGTCGGGCTTCCTCAGGCGCTCGTAGGCGCGCGAGGAGGCGTCGCCCTGCATCCTGACGCGCTCGGCCTCGTCCCAGCCGGATTTGGCCAGCAGCACCCGGATCGCCCGCGCCCGGTCGAGCCGGGCGCGCATGCCCCCGGTGCCCGCGCCTCCGGTCCCGTCGATGCGGGCGAAGCGCGCGCCCTCGCCGAACTCCGCCCTCAGCGAGAGCTCCACCGAGAGCACCGGGCCGTGGCGCGGCGGCAGCTTCTCGGGCCATTCGACCAGGGTCACGGCGTTCTCGCTCAGCTCGTCGAAGCCGAGCTCGACCAGCTCGTCGGCGGAGCGCAGGCGGTAGAGGTCGGCATGCAGCACGGCGAGCCCGCCGCGCCCCTCGTAGGGCTGCATCAGGGTGAAGGTCGGGCTCGGGACCTCGAGATCGGGGTCGCCGGTCAATTCGCGCACCAGGGCGCGGGCGAGGGTGGTCTTGCCGCCGCCGAGCCCGCCCGAGAGCGCCACGAGGTCGCCCGGCATCAGGAATTCGGCGAGGAAGCGCCCGAGATCCTCGGTGGCGCCCTCCTCGGGCAGCACGATCTCCCAGGCCGGCGGTCCCGGCCGCTGCTCCGGCTCGTCCCGCATCGAGGTGTCGCGACCGTCCCCGTTCACCGCCGATCCCTCCTGCGCGCCACGGCGCGGCCGGGCCAGGCCGTCATAGCGAAGGAGTCTTAACCAAAACGGGGCGCCCCGTCGAAGGGGGCGCCGGACGGCTCACAGGCTCAGGAAGGCCGCCACCAGGCCGATATCGGTGAGGCCGTGCAGCATCTGGTCGAAGCCGAGCAGCCACCAGAACTGCACGTTCGCCGGCGTCCAGTGCCCGCGCCGTCCGATCAAGGCCTTGCTTCGGTCCACGCTGAAATGGATCGCCCCATCGACGAGGCAGAGCCACCATAGGCGGGGCGCCACCGCCAGCGCCACGAGCAGCGTCGCGCCCATGTGGCAGCCGACATGGGCCGCGAGCGGCGCCAGCCAGCCCCGCTCCTGCTCCTTGCCGCGCGCCATCCAGTCGGTCTGGAGCACGAAATCGGCGACGTAATGCTTCACGATCATGGTGCAGGCGAGCACCAGCATCGTCCAGACAGGGACCAGTACCATCCTCCCCCCGGTCGGCAGGCGTCGCTTTGGCGAACCTTGGCGTTAAACCGGGTGCGTCCGCAAGCCATGAAGCGACGGACCCCTCCGGCCTTTCTGCGGTTGCGGAACCCGGCTTGTCGCGGGAGCCGAACGCGTCCATCCTCGGTTAACGGTTCGTTAAGACCTCGCGCCCGCGCGCCGGGCCGGGCCCTGGGATCCGGAGACGACGATGACGGTGGGTTCGATCGGCGAGGCCGTCGCGGCGGCCTCCGGCTTGTTCCGCTTCGGCTTCCGGCCCGGATTGCCGGCGGCTTTCGACAGCACGACCGGCGACGGCGAATCGCCGGACGACGGCGGGGCGGACGAGCCCGACACCCTGTTCCTCGCCGTGGAGGACGCGCTGCGCGAGGCCGGCTACCTCGACGGGTGAGCGCCGCGGAAACGACGGCACCCTGGACGATCCTTATCCGGCGCGGAGCTCCCGCGCCGGTCTTCGATGCATCGGCACTATCGGAAGCATGTTCTTTCTATAGAACACGAGGCCGACGATGAAGCCCTTCTCCCGGACCGCCCCGCCGCAAGACAAAGCTTTTGCGAAACTTATCGGAGAGTGTCTTATAGGACCCTCTGGCTCCCTCGCGCCCTGACGCGGATCGCCATGGCGTCTTGACATCGTTCTGTAAAACGAACGAAAACGACGCCCGTGAGGCCGCCGCCGCGTGGTGCGGCCGTCACGGGATCGACGCGTTCGGAGGACGATGTGAGCATGGCGCAGGCAAAGCGGAGCGCGTGGCGCGGCGGGTTGGCGGGGCTGGCCGTGGCCGCCTGCCTCGGCATCGCTCCCCCGGCGCGGGCCGCCGAGACGGCGCTCCTGAACGTCTCCTACGACCCGACGCGCGAACTCTATCGCGACATCAACGCCGCCTTCGCCGCATACTGGAAGGCCACGACCGGGGAGACGGTGACGGTGCGCGCCTCGCATGGCGGCTCGGGCGCGCAGGCGCGGACGGTGATCGACGGGGTCGACGCGGATGTCGTGACGCTCGGCATCCCCTCCGACATCGACGCCATCGCGAGGCTGACCAAGAAGATCCCGGCGGACTGGCGCGGCAAGCAGCCGAACGAGGGCCTGCCCTACACCTCCACGGTGGTGTTCCTGGTGCGCAAGGGCAACCCGAAGGGCGTCAAGGACTGGGACGACCTCGTGAAGCCCGACGTCAAGGTCATCACTCCGAACCCGAAGACCTCGGCCGGCGGGCGCTGGAACTTCCTCGCGGCCTGGGGCTACGAATACGCGAAGAACAAGGACGTGGAGAAGGCCAACGCCTTCGTCGGGCAAATCTACAAGAACGTGCCCGTGCTCGACACCGGCGCGCGCGGCTCCACCGTGACCTTCGCCCAGCGGGGCTTGGGCGACGTGCTGCCGACCTGGGAGAACGAGGCCTATCTCGTGTTCGACGAGTTCGGCCGCGACAAGTTCGACGTGGTGGTGCCGCCGGTCTCGATCTACGCCGAGCCGCCGGTGGCGCTCGTCGAGGCCAATGTCGACCGCAAGGGTAGCCGCAAGCAGGCGGAAGCCTACCTCGCCTTCCTCTACTCGGACGAGGCCCAGGCGCTCTTCGCCAAGCACCACTACCGGCCGCTGAAGCGCGAGGCCGCCAAGAAGGAGGACCTCGCCCTCCTGCCCGACATCAAGCTCTTCAAGATCGAGGACTTCCAGGGCAACTGGGACGACATCCAGAAGAAGAACTTCGACACCGGCGGGCTGTTCGACCAGATCAGCAAGGCCGGGCGCTGAGCCTGTGAACCGCCTCTCCCCTCCCCCCTTCTGCGGGGGAGGGTGGGCCTCGCGTGAGCGAGGGTCGGGAGAGGGGAGAGCCGTATCCGGAGAGGGTGCCTCCCTCACCCGACCCGCTTCGCGGGCCACCCTCTCCCGCAAAGGGGAGAGGGAAGAACAAACCTGAGTTTGCCGCCGTTATTCCTCGACACACCTGAAAGAGACACGATGGTCGAGACCTTTCGGCCGAGACGCCGGTTCCGCCGGCAGAGCGTGATACCGGGCTTCGGGATCACCTTCGGCTATACCCTCACCTGCCTCGGCCTCGTGGTGCTGCTGCCGCTCGCGGCGCTGGTGGCGAAGGCCTCCGGGCTCGGGCTCTCGGGGATCGTCGAGATCGCCCGCGACCCGCGGGTGGCGAGCGCGCTGAGGGTCAGTTTCGGCGTCTCGTTGCTGGCGGCGCTGACGGCCTCCGTCTTCGGGTTCCTGGTGGCCTGGGTGCTGACCCGCTACCGCTTCCCCGGCCGCCGGATCGTGGACGCGGTGGTCGATCTGCCCTTCGCCCTGCCCACCGCCGTGGCCGGCATCGCGCTGGCCTCGCTCTACGCCCCGAACGGGCTCGTCGGCGGGCAACTGGAGAAGCTCGGGATCAAGGCGGCCTACACGCCGGTCGGCATCTTCATCGCCATGGTCTTCATCGGCCTGCCGTTTGCCGTGCGCACGGTGCAGCCGCTGATCGCGGAGATCGACAAGGAGATCGAGGAGGCGTCCGCCACCCTCGGGGCGAACCGCTGGCGGACGCTAACGCGGGTGATCCTGCCGCCGCTGATCCCGGCGGTGCTCACCGGCTTCGCCCTCGCCTTCGCGCGGGGCGTGGGGGAATACGGCTCGATCATCTTCATCGCCGGCAACCTGCCCTACGTGTCGGAGATCGCGCCGCTGCTCATCATCATCAAGCTCTCCGAGTTCGACTACGGCGGGGCGGCGGCGATCGCGACCATCATGCTCGCGATCTCGTTCCTGACGCTGCTCGCCATCAACCTCATCCAGGCCTGGAGCCGGCGGAGATTCGGCTATGTCTGAGGGTATCGCACCGTCCACCTTCGCCGCCGGGCACGACGGCGAGGCCGCCGCGAGCGTCGTCACGGAAGGGGGGGCCGTCCGCTGGTTGCTGACGGGCGTCGCGATCCTCTTCCTGGCGCTGTTCCTGGTGCTGCCGCTGTTCACGGTATTCGCGCAGGCGCTGGCGAAGGGGTTCGACGCCTATCTCGCCGCCTTCCGCGAGCCGGACGCCTGGAGCGCCATCCGCCTGACGCTCACCGTCGCGGCCATCGCCGTGCCGTTCAACCTCGTCTTCGGGGTGGTGGCGGCCTGGGCCATCGCCAAGTTCGAGTTCACCGGCAAGAGCCTGCTCGTGACGCTCATCGACCTGCCCTTCTCGGTCTCGCCGGTGGTCTCGGGGCTGATCTACGTGCTGCTCTTCGGCTCGCAGGGCCTGTTCGGGACCTTTCTCATCGAGCACGGCATCCAGGTGCTGTTCGCGCTGCCGGGCATCGTGCTCGCCACGGTCTTCGTGACCTTCCCCTTCGTCGCCCGCGAGCTGATCCCGCTGATGCAGGAGCAGGGCACCGCCGAAGAGGAGGCCGCGCTGACGCTGGGCGCCTCCGGTTTCCATACCTTCCGCACCGTGACGCTGCCCAACATCCGCTGGGGCCTGCTCTATTCGGTGCTGCTCTGCAACGCACGGGCCATGGGCGAATTCGGCGCGGTCTCGGTCGTGTCCGGCCATATCCGCGGATTGACCAACACCATCCCACTCCACGTGGAGATCCTCTACAATGAGTACAACTTCGTTGCCGCTTTCGCCGTCGCAACCCTCCTTGCCGGCCTCGCCCTTGTCACGCTCGCCATCAAATCCTTCCTCGAGTGGCGCTACGCCGGCGAGCTCGCGGCCGGCGGCCGGCATTAGCGGCACGCCCACCGCCATCCGCGTCGAGGGCCTGTCGAAGACCTTCGACACGGCCGCCGTGCTGCACGACCTCTCCCTCGACGTGCGCGCGGGCGAGTTGATCGGCCTGCTCGGCCCCTCCGGCTCGGGCAAGACGACGCTGCTGCGCATCATCGCCGGGCTCGATTTCCCCGATCGCGGCCGCATCCTGTTCGGGGGCGACGACGCCACCGGCCTGCCGGTGCAGCAGCGCGCCGTGGGCTTCGTGTTCCAGCACTACGCGCTCTTCAAGCACATGAGCGTGGCCGACAACATCGCCTATGGGCTCAACGCCCGGAAGCGCTCGGAACGGCCGGCGCCGGCCGAGATCAGGCGCCGGGTCGGCAACCTCCTCGACCTCATCAAGCTCTCGGGCTTCGCCGACCGCTACCCCTCGCAACTCTCCGGCGGCCAGCGCCAGCGCATCGCGCTCGCCCGCGCGCTCGCCGTCGAGCCGCGCGTGCTGCTCCTCGACGAGCCCTTCGGCGCGCTCGACGCCCAGGTCCGAAAAGACCTGCGCCGCTGGCTGCGCGAGATCCACGACCGCACCGGCCAGACCACGATCTTCGTCACCCACGACCAGGACGAGGCGCTGGAGCTCTCCGACCGCGTCGCCGTGCTCGACAAGGGCCGCCTCGAACAGGTGGGCACCCCGGACGAAGTGCAGGACCGGCCGGCCTCCGCCACCGTGCTGCGCTTCCTCGGCGATTCCATCGAGGTCGAGGCCATCGCCGAGGGCGGGCGCGTGCTCGTCGCCGGGCGTCCGACCCCGGTCGCGGCCCCCGCCGGGCTGATCGGGCCGGTGGCGCTGCATGTGAGGCCCTGGCAGCTCCAGTTCGTGGAGCCGGCCCAGGCGCATCTCTCCGGCACCGTGCGCTCGTCCTATCGCAGCCAGGGCCGCCAGCGCATCGAGGTCGACCGGCCGGAGGGCAAGAGCCTCATCGTCGAGGATTTCGATGGCGACCGCTACGAGCCCGGCCGTGCCGTGGGCCTGCGCATCAACGGCGGCTACGTCTTCGCCTGAGACTTGTCTCGCGGGACGGCACCGGCCGGGCTATGGCCTCGGCCGTGTCCCTCCCGATGGGTAGTCCGATGACCGCTTCCGCCCCCCGTCCCGACGTCCTCGCCGCCATCGGCGGCACGCCGCTGATCCGGCTGAAGCGGGCCTCCGAGGAGACCGGCTGCACCATCCTCGGCAAGGCGGAGTTCCTGAACCCCGGCCTCTCCGTGAAGGACCGCGCCGCGCTCTCCATCGTGAAGGACGCCGAGGCGCGCGGGCTGATCCGGCCGGGCGGCACCATCGTCGAGGGCACGGCCGGCAATACCGGCATCGGGCTGGCGCTGGTGGCGAGCGTGCGCGGCTACCGCACCCTCATCGTCATCCCCGAGACCCAGTCGGCCGAGAAGAAGGAGACCCTCAAGCTCGCCGGCGCCCGGCTCGTCGAGGTGCCGGCGGTGCCCTTCTCCAACCCGAACAACTACGTCCACGTCGCCCGGCGGCTCGCGGAGAAGCTCGCGGCGACGGAAGCCGCAGGCGCCTTCTTCGCCGATCAGTTCGACAACGTGGCGAACCGCCGAGCCCATGTGGAGGGCACCGGCCCGGAGATCTGGGAGGCGACGGGGGGCAGGGTCGACGGCTTCGTCTGCGCGGCCGGCACCGGAGGCACGCTCGCCGGCACGGCGGAAGCGTTGCGCGCCAGGAACCCGAAGGTCGCCGTCGCGCTGTCCGATCCCGAGGGCTCGGCGCTCTACGCGCATTACACCACCGGGGCGCTGAAGGCCGAAGGCTCCTCGATCACCGAAGGGATCGGCCAGGGCCGCATCACGCGGAACCTCGAGGGCTTCACCCCCGACCACGCCTTCCGCATCCCCGACGCGGAGGCGCTCGACATCGTCTTCGGGCTGATGCGCGAGGAGGGGCTCTCGCTCGGCGGCTCGTCGGGCATCAACGTCGCCGGCGCGATCCGGCTGGCGAGGGCGCTGGGGCCCGGCCACACCGTGGTGACAATCCTCTGCGACGGCGCGGCACGCTACGCCTCGAAGCTGTTCAACCCGGCCTTCCTGCGTGAGCGCGGCCTGCCGGTGCCGGGCTGGCTGGAGGCTTCCGCGGGACCGCTGCCGGACTGGCGCGCCTGAGTTCCCACGTCAGGAAAAAGTATTTCGCCGCCCGACATGTGAACGGTCCGCCGCCCGCGACGTTTGATCCCCGCCAAGCCGCCGCGTCCCGTGCGGCCGACCTTCAAGGATCATCGATGTCGCTCGTCACCATCCTCCTCATCATCCTGATCCTCGTCGCGCTCGGCGGCGGCAACTTCCTCGGCGGGGGCGCCTATCGCGGGCCGGGTTTCGGCATCGGCGGCATCCTGCTCATCATCCTGATCGTGCTGCTCGTGACGGGACGGATCTGAGCGCGGTCATTTCCGGCAGGTGATCGGGACCACCGCCCCGCTCACCCGCGACGCGATCGTGCCGAGCGAGGCATCCCCGGCATGGGCCGGGGCGCCGGTCGCCACGCCGTTGGCGGCGAGGAAACCCGCTACCGCGCTCCCGCCGACGACCGCGTGGCTCGTCGGCGGCATCACCCCGGCGACGAGGCGCGGCGCGGCGGGAAAGCGGGAGACCAGCCCCCCCAGCGCGCCGCTCCGGTCGAGCACCGGGGCGCCGGAGGCGCCCGGTTGAAGCGGCGCGAACAAGCCCCCCGACGCGCTCCCCGACCCCGGCGCAACCGACAGGCCGGACGCATCCGCCGCCACGGTCACGAGCATGTCCCCGGAGGCGATTGCCTGCTGGGAGACGGCAAGCGCCGCTCCCGCCGCGACGCCGCCCGCATCGAGCAGCGCCAGGCCCGAGGCCGGGTCCGATTTCACCAGCCGGGCGGGGGCGCCGCGAACCTCCGGCGCCGCGCAGCCCTCCAGCACCGACGCGACGGTCAGCACCCGCCCCGGAGCGACCGCGAGCCCGGTTCCCGCAGGCGCGCCCGGTGCGAACCCGGCCGGCGGCTTCAGCTTGGCCACGATGATGTCGGGGGTGGGCGGTCCCGCCTCGGGGAACGGCACGAAGCTGTTGGCGACCGCGATGACGAGCCTGTCCACTTCCCCGGAGAGGGGCTTGTCGTAGGCGAGGGTGAAGCCGCGCACCCCCTCCCGGCCGGCGGCGTGCCGGACGTAGAACTTGCCCGTCGCCGTCTCGCCGGTGACGACGATGAAATCCGGCTTCTTCAGCTTGTACGTCACCATGCGGCCGGCGGCGGGGGCGGTCGCGCGCTCGAACAGCGCGTCGAGCCCCGACTCGCCGGGCTTGGATGAGCGGCTCTCCAGGGTCACGCGGCCATCCGCGCTCTGCCAGCGGGTGCCGCCGGGGATGGGAGTGCGCTTCGGCAGCAGCGCCTCCGGCACGCCGACGATGACGCCGCTCGCCGGATCGGGGCGCACCGAGAACTTCGCCGCCTTGCGCGCGCTCTCCCCGGCCGCGAGGATCGCGGCGCGCGCGCGGGGGTCGAGGAGGTCGCCCGGCTGGCGGGTGCGGGCCTTGTAGGCGGCGAGGGCCTCGAAGGTGCGGCGCCCGAAGCCGCCGTTGACGACGCTGTTGTAATCCCCCGTCCAGACCAGGGCGTCCTGGATCGCCTTGCGCTCGGCCTCCGGTAGCCCCTCGTAGACGGACCGGGCCGCCTCGAAGGCGGGATCGGCGACGGGGGCCGCCGCGGGCGGCTTCGGCTTCGCCGCAGGGGTGGCGAGCTGTCCGGCGGCAGCCGGTGGCCGAGGGCTCGGCGGGCCGGGCTCCTGGGCGGCCGCCCATGTCGCGGGGAGCGCCATCACGACGGCTGCCGCCCATCCGGCGACGGCTCTCCTGCGACCGCGACGCGCCATGCATTTCCCCCCTCGCTCGTAGCGGATGCGGGAGCGTGTCAGACCTCCCTCGGCTTGGCCAGAGCGGCGGGGCCGGCCTCTCCCGCTCCGTGAGGAAGCGCACCGGGCGCGAGGGACGCCATTGCGGCCTCGGCGGCAAGTGATACCGTCCGGCCCGATTGCGCCGTGCCACCGGACCCGCCGAGCGACGCGGGCCGGCGGGAGGATGCGGCTTCCGGAAGACGGGGCGGACCATGACGGGATTGCGTTGGGCCGGGCACCGGACCGGGCTGTTCGCCGCTGCGGCGCTGGCGGCGACGATGCTCATCTCGCCGGCATCGGCCCAGGCTCCCGCGCCCCGCCCCGCCCCGAAGGCGGCCGTGCAGAGCCCGGCCAAGAAGACCTTCCTGCGCGACGGGCTGGCCAGCGAGGGCGTGCGCCTCGAGACGTCGCTCAGGAGCGAGGCAGCCGCCGCCGGCCCCGCCCCGAAAAGCGCCGACGCGGCCCGTCAGGCCGGCGAGGCGCTGGTCGCGGCGGAGAAGGTGGACGAGGCTCTCAAGCCCCTGACGGCGGCGGTGGCCGCCGACCCGTCCGATGCCAGGAACTGGCTCGCCTATGCCCGCGCCGCCGACACGGCGAGCGGCGACGAGGAGAAGAAGGACTACGCCGCCCGCAACATGCTCGGGCGGCGCGCGCTGGCCGCCGCCTACATGGCCTACCAGCGGGCGAAGACCGGTTTCGACGAGGGCGACGCACTCTATTTCCTGGCCCAGACCTACGGCGAGAAGGACCAGTGGCGCGACGCGCTCGACGCCTACCGCGCCAGCCTCGCGGCGGACGAGGACGCCGATGTCCGCAAGGACTACGAGGAGGCCCGCGCCGAGCACGGCTTTCGCATCACCGACTACAAGGTCGATTCGGACGCCGCCTCGCCGCGCGTGTGCTTCACCTTCTCCGACGCGCTCGCGCCGAAGACCGACTTCTCCCCCTTCGTCGCCGTCTCGGGCGCGACCAACGCCGCCGTCACCACGGAGGGGATGCAGGTCTGCGTCGACGGGCTCAAGCACGGCAGCCGCTACGCCTTCGTGGTGCGCGAGGGCCTGCCCTCGGCGATCCCCGAGGAGAAGCTGCTGAAATCGGCCGATTACGAGATCTATGTCCGCGACCGGCAGCCCCAGGTCCGCTTCACCGGCCGCAACTACGTCCTTCCGCGCACCGGACAGGCCGGCGTACCGATCGTCTCCGTGAACGCGCCCAAGGTCGATGTCGAGGTGCTGCGCATCGGCGACCGCAACCTGCTCCCGTCGCTGCGCTCGGAGGAGTTCCTGAACCAGCTCTCCGGCTCGTCCGCCAAGGGCATCGCCGACCAGAAGGGCGTGAGCGTCTGGAAGGGCACCCTCGACACCGCCAAGGCCGAGCCCAACCAGGACGCGGTGACGGCCTTCCCCGTGCTCCAGGCGGTCGGCAAGCTCGAGCCCGGCATCTACGTGATGGTGGCGCAGGCGAGCGGCACCGCCTCGGCCTCCGAGGAGGAGGATGGCGGCTACGAGCAGAAGGCGACGCAGTGGTTCGTGGTCTCGGACCTCGGGCTCACCGCCTTCAAGGGCCGCGACGGGGTGCATGTCTTCCTGCGCTCGCTCGCCAGCGCACAGGTGGTGTCCGGTGCCGAGATCCGGCTGGTGGCCAGGAACAACGAGGTGCTCGCCACCCGCAAGACGGATGCGCAGGGCCACGCTGCCTTCGATCCGGGGCTCGCCAAGGGCGAGGGCGGCATCGCGCCGGGCCTCGTGGTGGCGCAGATCGGCGACGATTACGGCTTCCTCGACTTCTCGCAGACGGCCTTCGACCTCACCGACCGCGGCGTGAAGGGGCGCCCCGATGCCGGCGCCATCGAGGCCTATGTCTTCCCCGAGCGGGGCGTCTACCGCTCCGGCGAGACCGTGCAGATCACCGCGCTCCTGCGCGACGCCAAGGGTGCCGCCGTCACCGGCCTGCCGCTGACCCTCGTGGTGAAGCGCCCGGACGGGGTCGAGTACCGCCGCGCCCAGGTCGCCGACGAGGGCCTCGGCGGGCGCGCCCTGCCGCTGCCGCTGCTCTCGGGCGCCATGCACGGGACGTGGCGCATCTCGGCCTTCACCGATCCGAAGGCGCCCGCCATCGGCGAGGCGAGTTTCCTGGTCGAGGATTACGTCCCCGAGCGGCTGGAACTGACGCTGACGCCGAAGACACCGGCCCTGCGCAAGGGCGAGCCGGCCCGGATCGACCTTTTGGCCCGCTATCTCTACGGCGCGCCGGGCTCGGGCCTCGACGTGTCGGGCAGCGTGACGGTTCAGCCCGCCGCGAGCTCCGGCATCAAGGGGCTCGACGGCTTCTCCATCGGCCTGGACGACGAGAGCGTCGAGGCGGTGACGAAGGAGATCGAGGAGCACGCCACCACCGACGCCAAGGGCGCCGCCCTGGTGAGCGTGCCGGTGGACGCCTCCGCCGCCCCCCGCGCCATGGAGGCGAAGATCACGCTGGCGGTGGGCGAGCCCGGCGGCCGGGCGCTCTCGCGCAGCCTCACCCTGCCGATCCTGCCGGACGCCCCCGTGCTGGCGATCCGAAAGGGGTTCTCCGGCGACCTGCCCGAAGGGGCGCCCGCCGCCTTCGATCTCGTGATGGCCTCCCCCGAGGGCCAGCGCCTCGCCCAGAAGGGCGTGACCTGGACGCTGTCCAAGCTGGAGCAGAGCTACCAGTGGTATCGCGCCGACGGGCGCTGGTCCTTCGAGCCGGTGAAATCCGTCCGCCGCATGGCCGACGGCAGCGCCGACCTCCCGGCCGACGCGCCGGCCCGCATCACCGTGCCGGCGAGTTTCGGCAAGTACCGGCTGGAGGCGAGCGTGCCCGGCAAGCCGGGCGCCTCGGCCAGCGTGACCTTCTCGGTGGGCTGGTCCGGCGGCGAGACGGCGGACGTGCCCGATCTCCTCGACCTCACCCTCGACAAGGCGTCCTACGCCGCCGGCGAGACCTTGCGCGCGCGCATCGCGCCGAAGTTCAAGGGCACCGCGACGCTTGCCGTCATCGGCGACGGCCTGCGCGAGGTGCTCGACGTGACGGCGCCCGAGGGCGGCACCACGGTCACGATCCCCGTCAAGGCCGAGTGGGGGGCGGGCGCCTATCTCGTGGCCTCCGCCTACCGGCCCCTCGACCAGGCGGCCAAGCGCCTGCCGGGCCGTGCGCTCGGGGTCGCCTGGTTCGCGGTCGACCGCGACAAGCGCAACCTGTCGGTCTCCGTCGCCGCGCCCGAAAAAACCCGGCCGCGCCAGGACCTCACGCTGCCGATCAAGGTCGCGGGCCTCGGCTCCGGCGAGGAGGCGCGGGTGACGGTGGCGATGGTCGATATCGGCATCCTCAACCTCACCCGCTACGAGGCGCCGAACCCCTCGAAATACTTCTTCGGCCAGAAGGCCCTCGGCTCCGAGATCCGCGACGTCTACGGCTACCTGATCGACGGCATGCAAGGCACGCTCGGCGCCATCCGCTCCGGCGGCGACGGCGGCGCGTCCGAGATGACAGAATCCCCGCCGACCCAGGCGCCGCTCGCGCTCTATTCCGGCGTCGTCAAGGTCGGCGCGGACGGCACCGCCACCGTCACCTTCCCGCTGCCCGCCTTCAACGGCACCGGCCGGGTGATGGTGACGGCCTGGAGCAAGGGCCGGGTGGGCCAGGCGCAGGCCGACGTGATTGTCCGCGATCCGGTGGTGCTCACGGGCACGCTGCCGCGCTTCCTCAATGTCGGCGACCGCTCGCGCTTCTTCGTGGCCCTCGACAACGTGGAGGGGGCGGCCGGCGACTACGTGGTCGATCTCGATCTCTCGGGCCCAGTGCTCGTCGGCGCGGAGGCGGTTCACAAGACCATCCGCCTCGACGCGGGCGGCAAGGCGCAGGTGGCGATCCCGATCACCGCCGCCGGCCCCGGCCTCGCCCGGCTCGACGTGAACCTCTCCGGCCCCGGCCTGCCCGGCGGCGTCGGCCAGAGCTTCTCGCTCGCCGTCTCGCCCGGCACCGGCGCGCTCGTGCGCCGGACCGTGCGGCCGCTCGAACCCGGCGCCAGCCTGCAACTCAGCAACGAGTTGCTCGCCGACATCCTGCCCGGCACGGGGGCGGTCTCCATCGCCGCCTCGCCGATCCCAGGCCTCGACGTGCCAGCCCTGCTGCATGCCCTCGACCGCTACCCCTATGGCTGCTCGGAGCAGGTGGTGAGCCGGGCGATGCCGCTCCTCTACGTCAACAAGCTCGCGGCCATGGACAAGCTGGCCCTCGACGATCAGGTCGACGCCCGCGTCCGCGAGGCCATCGAGCGGGTGCTGTCGCGCCAGGATTCGAGCGGCGATTTCGGCCTCTGGTCGGCCTCCGGCTCGAACGACCTCTGGCTCGACGCCTATGTCACCGACTTCCTGACGCGGGCCCGCGAGCGCGGCTTCGCGGTGCCGCCGAAGGCCTTCGGCCTCGCCCTCGACCGGCTGCGCAACGCGGTGGCCAACACCACGGAGGTGCGCGATGGCGGCATGGACCTCGCCTACGCGGCCTATGTGCTCGCCCGCAACGGCAGGCCCGTGATGGGCGACCTGCGCTACCTCTCCGACACCAAGCTCGCCGACTTCTCCACGCCCCTCGGGCGCGGGCAGATCGCGGCGGCGCTGGCGCTGCTCGGGGACCGGGGCCGCGCGGCGAAAGCCTTCGACTCGGCGCTGCAATCGCTCAAGGGCGAGCGCGACAAGCAGAGCTACCGCGCCGATTACGGCTCGCGCCTGCGCGACGGCGCCGGCATCCTGGCGCTCGCCGCCGAGACCGGCTTCTCGGGCGCCGCGCTCCAGCCCGTCGCCGCCGTCATCACCGACGAGCGCGCGAGCGGGCGCACCACCAGCACCCAGGAGAACGCCTGGATGGTGCTCGCCGCCGAGGGCCTGACCAAGGAAGCTGAGGCGCTCTCCTTCACCGTCGATGGCGCGCCTCAGAAGGGGCTGCTGGCGCGCAGCTACAGGGCGTCCGCCCTCGAGGCGCGGCCCGTCACCATCGTCAACGACGGCAGGGCGAGCGTGCAGGCGGCGCTCAGCGTCACCGGTAACCCGATCGCGCCCGAGCCGGCGGAATCGCGCGGCTACAGCATCGAGCGGAGCTACCACCGCATCGACGGCACCCTCGTCGATCTCGCCAACGGCGTGCGCCAGAACGACCGGCTCGTGGTGGTGCTCAAGGTGACGGAGGCCAAGGCCAGCGACGGGCGCCTGCTGCTGGTCGACCGCCTGCCGGCCGGCTTCGAGATCGACAACCCGAAGCTGCTCGACGCCGATACGCTGACGGGCCTCGCCTTCGCCAAGAGCGACGTGCAGCCGGTCCATTCCGAGTTCCGCGACGACCGCTTCATCGCGGCCTACGACCGCAACGCCTCGCAATCGGCCTTCTTCACGGCAGCCTACACGGTGCGCGCGGTCTCCCCCGGCACCTACGTGCATCCCGGCGCGGTGATCGAGGACATGTACCGCCCCGAACGCTTCGGCCGCACCGGTTTCGGCTCGGTCGAGGTGACGGCGGCGAAGTAGGATGAGGGCTCCGCCGCCCTTCCCTCTCCCCTCTGCGGGAGAGGGTGGCCCGCGAAGCGGGTCGGGAGAGGGAAGCGACTTATCCGGAAAGGGCGCTCCCCTCTCCCGACCCTCGCTGACGCGAGGCCCACCCTCCCCCGCGAAGGGGGGAGGGCTGCGGCGGGTCGCGCTCGCCATGCTCTGTCTCGGCGCGCTGGCCGCGCTGTCGTCGGGCATCGCCCTGTGGCGCTTCGCGGCCTCCCTCCCACCCCTCGACCTGACCCAGGCCGAGCTGCGCTCCACCGTGGTGCTCGACCGGCAGGGCGACCTGCTGCGCCCCTTCGCGACGGCGGGCGGGCGCTGGCGGCTTCCCTTGAGCGTGGACAGGGTCGATCCGCGCATGCTGGCGATGCTGCGCGCCTACGAGGACCGGCATTTCGAGAGCCATCCCGGCATCGATCCGGCGGCGGCCGCGCGGGCGGCGTGGCAGTGGCTGCGGCACGGCCGCATCGTCTCCGGCGGCTCGACGCTGTCCATGCAGGTCGCCCGTCTGGTCGAGCCGAGACCCGAGCGCTCGCTGGCGCAGAAGCTGCGCCAGATGGTCCGCGCCGTGGAGCTGGAGCGCCGCCTCGGCAAGGCCGGCGTGCTCGAGCTCTACCTCGCGCTCGCCCCCTATGGCGGTCCGGTGGAGGGCCTGCGCGCGGCAAGCCTCGCGTATTTCGGCCGCGAGCCGGCGCGCCTGTCCTTCGCGGAGGCGGCCCTGCTCGTGGCGCTGCCGCAGGCGCCCGAGGCGCGCCGGCCGGACCGTTTCCCGGCAACGGCCCGGCGCGCCCGCGACCGGGTGCTCGACATCGCCGCTGCGCAAGGGGTGGTCACGGCGGCGGAAGCTGCCGCCGCCAAGGCCGAGCCGGTGCCGACCGCGAGGAAGCCGTTCCCGATGCTGGCGGCGCACGCGGCGGAGGAGGCCGTCGCCGCCGATCCCGGTGCCCGGACCCAGCGCCTGACCCTCGACGGGCGCCTCCAGGCGAGCCTCGAATCGCTAGCGGCGGAGCGCGCCACCGCCGCCGGGCCGGACCTGTCGGCGGCGATCCTCGTCCTCGACAACGCCAGCGGCGCGGTGCTCGCGCAGGTCGGCAGCGCCGGCTATCTCGACGCGGGCCGGCGCGGCGCCATCGACATGACGCAGGCCGTGCGCTCCCCCGGCTCGGCGCTGAAGCCCTTCATCTACGCGCTCGCCTTCGAGGCCGGGATCGCCCATCCCGAGACGCTGGTGGAGGACCGCCCGGCCCGTTTCGCGGCGACCTACGCGCCGGAGAATTTCGACCTCACCTACCAGGGCACGGTGAGCGCCCGGCGCGCCCTCCAACTGTCCCTCAACGTGCCCGCCGTGGACCTGCTGGAGGCAGTGGGGCCGGCCCGCTTCGTCGCGCGGCTGCGCTCGGCCGGCGCCGATGTCGTCCTGCCGCGCGACACCGCCCCCGGCCTGCCCGTGGCCCTCGGCGGGCTCGGCATCACCCTCACCGACGTGGCGAGGCTGTTCTCCGGCCTCGCGCGCGGCGGCGTCATGCCGGACATCGCCCGGCGCGCGGACCGGCCGGCACCGGCGTCGTCCGGCGCCCGCGTCGCCGAGCCGGTGGCGGCCTGGTACGTCGCCGACATCCTGCGCGGCGCGCCGCCCCCCGAGAACGCCCTGCCGAACCGCATCGCCTACAAGACCGGCACCTCCTACGGCTACCGCGACGCCTGGGCCGTGGGTTTCGACCGGCGCGCGACCATCGCCGTCTGGGTCGGGCGGGCGGACGGCGCCGCCGTGCCGGGGCTCGTCGGGCGGGCGGTGGCCGCGCCGGTCCTGTTCGACGCCTTCGCCCGCTACGGCGGCGAGCCGGTGCCCGTGCCGCAGGCCCGCGACGCGCTCGTCGCCACGAATGCGGGCCTGCCGCCGCCGATGCGCCACCTGCGCAAGGACGCCCCCGCCGCCACGGCCGGGACCACGCCGCTGAAGATCGCCTACCCGCCGGACGGCGCCCGCATCGATCTCGGCCTGTCCGATCCCGGCGCGTCGAGCCTCGCGCTCAAGGCGCTCGGCGGGGTGCCACCGCTGACCTGGATGGTCGACGGCCTGCCGGTGGCGCAGGGCGCGCGCCGTCAGTCGGAATGGCGGCCGGACGGTGCCGGTTTCGCCCGCCTCTCTGTGATGGACGCCTCGGGCGCCAGCGACAGCGTGGTGGTGCGCATCGAGTGAGCGCGCCCCGAGACGTTTTTTTTAAGCGATCCCGAAGTCGGCGGACCGGCCTTAGTGCCGAATCAACGGTTTGCGTCCAATCTATCTCCCGCCCCGGCCGGCGCCCGCGCAAGCGTGCGAGGATGCGCGCGCGAACAGCGCTCATGCATGGCGCGGGCGCCACGTCGTTCTCCTGGGGGAAGAGACTTCGCAATGATCCGGTATCTGCTCGCGGGCGCGGCTGCGCTCGCCCTCTGCACCAGCGCCCGCGCCGATATGGTCGCGGGCTGGGACGTCACCCCGAAGCCCGATGCGGACGGCATCTGCTCGGCGCAGTACAACTACGTCGACAAGGACGACGGCAACGCCAAGAACGCCGTCAACTTCACCTTCGCCAAGGGCAAGGACGGCGATACCGTGATCGTCATGGTGTTCGGCTACGGCAAGTGGGAGTGGGACAAGGGCGAGAAGGCCACCGCCGACCTGATCGTCGACGACACCGTCGAGCACCGGGCCGCCAAGTGGGAGGCCACGGACAAGGTCGTCCTGCTCGGCACCTTCACCGGCGCCGAGGGGCTGGTGAAGTCCATCGCCGGCGGCAAGGACATCGGCCTGCGCTTCGACGGCGACAAGGACAACGAGGCCTGGTTCAAGATCCCCAATGCCGGACAGGCCATGGGCGCCGTGGCGATCTGCCGGGGCCAGGTGAAGTAGTCCCGACCGGCTGATAACGACCCCGAAGAGCCGCGATTCCATGATGGGATCGCGGCTTTCTCGTTCGGCGGGGCGCGTCCTCGAAGACCGGCAGGCGGGGCTCCTACCCCCGTCTCGATCGCATCCCGGTTTCCTGGGCGGACTCTACCGGAACCAGCCCGCGAGCGGATCGAGGACATAGGCCAGCCACGCCCTGGCGCGGGCGCCGAGGGTCTCGCCGCCGCTCCGGCGCGCTTCCGCCTGCATCTGCTGGGCCGAGAGCATGGCCGCGACATAGGCGTCCTCGGCCGGCTTGCATTCCGCCAGGGCGGCCAGTTCGGCCGCGCGTTTCGGCACGCTCATGGGCTGGCCAGAGAAGGCCTGCCGCACGCATTTGTGCCACCGCTTCTCCAGCATCGGCAGCTCGTCGGCCACGGCGACCGCCGCGCCGGCCGACAGGGCGATCATGACGGTGAGGAGCAGGCGAAGCATGGCGGTGATATCGCACCGGGCGCGACCCGACGCCATGCCCGCACCGCGATGCGGCGATGCCCTCTACCATTTATCGCAAGGCTGGACTCGCCCGAATCCCGAGGGCAGCACGACGAAGCGCGTTCCTCCGGCCGGACGGCGGCAGAGGCGTTCCCGAAACGCTTGGCGGCTGCGGAACCGACCGCACCGCCGCCGTCATCCCGGATCATCGAAACGCGGCCAGCGGAACATGAAAAAAGGGCGCCGCCCCTCGAGGAGCGACGCCCTGTGCCGTGCCGGCGGTCGAGACCTTAGTGGAAGGTATCGATCTCGGCCGACTCGTAGCTGGTGACTTCCATGCCGACGCAGACTTCGGACACGATGGGGGCGGACCAGGTCATGATGCTCTCCTGCTGAAACACGAATTCAGGAACACGACAGCCGGACGGACCGGCCGGCGGCTCAGTGGAAGGTGTCGATCTCGGCGGACTCGTAGCTCGTCACTTCCATGCCGACGCAGACTTCGGACACGATGGGGGCGGACCAGGTCATGGTGTCTCTCCTTCGATTGTCTGCCCGGAAGATAAGCGATGGGTTGGGCGCAATACAAGCGGGCCCTACACTTATATTTCTCACAGACAGGCCGGCTCGGGGGATAAATCCTGCGCTCGGCCCGCGCCTCCGGGGGAATTGCGCGTCGTTTCAGAGATATGGTGCCGATGGCGCCGGTTTTCAAACCGTGGGCGGCGGCAGCCCGGACGGGCTGCCGGAGGCCGGCGAGGGGCTTGACGGCGCCGGGGGCCGGGCGCACCACCCGCGCGCCGCGACCGCCCCTCCGGGCGGCCCGCGAGGCCCGACGACGATGCCCAGCGACAGTCCAGACCGACCGCCCGAGCCGCGCCCGGCCGCGCCCGCCGCCTCCGCCTGAGCCCCGAGGGCTCGCCCGGCGGCGCGGGCCGCCGGTGGCGGCCTCGACGCGCGGCGAGCCCGAAGGTGCGGAAGGCGGCCCATGAACCAGATCGCTCACCTCGACGCGCGAATCGACCCGTCCGTGCTGGCCGCGCGCCTGTCGGACGAGCGGGCGCCCGACATCGTGGAAGCCCTGAACGAGGAGGCCCCGGAGGTCGCCGCCGCGATCCTGCTCGGGCTTCCGCACGAGCGTGCCGTGGAGGTGCTCGACCAGCCCGAGCTCGACTGCGCCGCCGACATCGTCGAGATGCTGCCGCGCGACAGGGTCGCCTCCTACCTCTCCGGCATGTCGGCCGACCGCGTCACCGACCTCTTCCGCGAGATCGAGGAGCCGGGCCGCTCGGACCTGCGCGCGCGCCTCGACGCCGAGACGCGCGGCGCCGTCGACAAGCTCAGCGTCTACGGCGAGGAGACCGTGGGCTCGCTGATGACCACCGAGTTCGTCACGGTGCCGAGCACCTGGACCGTCGCCCAGACCCTCGACCACATCCGCGTCGTCGAGCGCACCCGCGAGACGATCTACGCCATCTTCGTGCTCGACGCGCGCACCCGCGCGCTGACCAAGGCGGTCCCCCTGCGCCGCCTGATCTCGGGCAACCCCGACGACAACGTGCTGAGCGTCGCGCCGGGGCGGCGCCCGCTCGCCGTCTCGCCGACCGCCGGCCGCGAGGAGGCGGCGCGCCTGATCTCGAAATACGACCTGCTGGCGCTGCCGGTGGTCGATGCGGTGGGCCACGTCATCGGTATCGTCACCGTGGACGACATCATCGACGCCATGGTCGAGAAGCAGACCCAGGACGTGCAGCGCTTCGGCGGCATGGAGGCGCTGCCCGAGCCCTACATGGATATCGGCTTCTTCACCATGATCCGGAAACGGGCCGGCTGGCTCTGCGCGCTCTTCCTCTCGGAGATGCTCACCGCCTCCGCCATGCAGGGCTTCGAGGGCGAGTTGGAGAAGGCCATCGTGCTGACCCTGTTCATCCCGCTCATCATGTCGTCGGGGGGCAACTCGGGCAGCCAGGCGACGTCGCTGCTGATTCGGGCGCTGGCGCTGCATCAGGTGCGGTTGAGGGACTGGTGGCGGGTGGCGCTGCGCGAGATCCCGAGCGGCCTGCTGCTCGGCGCGATCCTCGGCCTCATCGGCGTGGCGCGCATCGCCATCTGGCAGAAGACCGGGCTCTACGACTACGGCCCTCACTGGCCGCTCGTCGCCGCGACGGTGGGCTGCGCGCTCATCGGCATCGTCACCTTCGGCTCGCTGACGGGATCGATGCTGCCCTTCCTGCTCCAGCGCATCGGGTTCGATCCCGCCACCGCCTCGGCGCCCTTCGTGGCGACCCTCGTCGACGTGACCGGGCTCGTGATCTACTTCTCCGTGGCCCTGCTGATCCTCAAGGGCACGCTTCTATAGGCGGGGCCTGCCCACGGATGAGGCGGAATCGGGACTGCCTCTCGATCGCTCTCTTGCCAAATCCCCGCGACGATCTGTATTGATAAGCGCCCTTTACGGTCCGCCGTCCCGCGCGATGCGCGATTCGGCGGATGATCTCGAACCTTCGGCCTGATCGCCGAGGCGTCCGGCGCCCACGGAATTTTCGTCCCGCGGTGATCGACGGATCTGTGTTCGAGCCCGGACGGGCGGCGGCGGACGCGGCGGACCATTCTTCGTCGCCGCGCTCGCTCTCGGTTTAAGGGCCGGCTCGTCGCCGGCCGCAAGTCTTCGCGAGGTCGGGTCGGAATGGGGAGACGCACGGCATCGGGTTCCGCTGCTGTTGCTGCACGCGCGCGCGTCGAGCGCCGCGTCGTCTCGCTCCGTCCGCCGGCCGTCCTTCACCTCAACCCCGATCTTCACCTCAACCCCTGGCGCGCCGATTGCCGGCGCCGGTCGGCGGTTGACGGCAATCCCTTCCCAACACCCCCCACGGCCGCGGTTGCGCGGCCGGTGCGGGCCTTTCCCATCACGGCCCGCGGGCCGGGAAGCGCCCCTCCGGGACGGCTCGGCTCAAGGAGAGCGACGTCGACCGCCATGTCGAAAGTTCGTCATGGCCAACATCAACAAGATGCTCATCGATGCGATGCACCCGGAAGAGACCCGGGTCGTCACCATTCACGGATCTAAGGTCGAGGAATTCGACTTCGAGGCCGCCAACAGGCGCCAGCTTCGCGGCAACATCTACCTCGCCAAGGTGACGCGCGTGGAGCCCTCGCTCCAGGCGGCCTTCGTGGAATATGGCGGCAACCGCCACGGCTTCCTCGCCTTCAACGAGATCCATCCCGACTACTACCAGATCCCGCTCGCCGACCGGCAGGCGCTGCTCGAGGACGAGGCCCGCGAGGCCGAGGAGCATCGCGAACGCGAGGACCGTCGCCGCTCGTCGCGCCGCTCGCGCGGCCGCCGCGCCGAGGCGGCCTCCGCCCGCGTCGACGAGACCGTGACGGGCGAGGATGTCGCCCTGACCGAGGGCGGCGACATGGGCAACGCGCTCGTCTCGGACGAGGCGGCCGTCGAGCCGGGCGCCGATGCGTCCGCCGCTCTGCCGGAGGCGGTTCTCGATGCCGCCGAGACCGGCGGGGAGCCCGCCTCCGAAGCTCCTGCCGAGGAAGGCCACGCGGCGGAGACGGCGGCCGCGCCCGAAGAGGCGTCCGAGCCCGCTCACGAGCAGGCCGGGGAGATCCAGGCCGAGGCGGCCGTGGCCGAGCGCGAGATCGAGGTTTCCGAGGTCGAGGAGGATTCGTCCGACGAGGACGACTCCGATGAGGACGACGACGAGGACGAGTCCGACGACGAGGATTCGGACGACGACTCCGACGAGGACGAGTCGGACGAGGACGGCGAGCCGCGCATCGAGCAGGTCGGCGGCAAGGGCGACGCCCTCGCCGAGCTGCCGGAGCGTCCCCGCAGCCAGCGCCGCCACTACAAGATCCAGGAGGTGATCAAGCGCCGCCAGATCATCCTCGTGCAGGTGGTCAAGGAGGAGCGCGGCACCAAGGGCGCGGCGCTCACCACCTACCTGTCGCTCGCCGGCCGCTACTCGGTGCTGATGCCCAATACCGGCCGTGGCGGCGGCATCTCCCGCAAGATCACCTCCGCCGCCGACCGCAAGCGCCTCAAGGAGGTCGCCCAGGATCTGGAGGTGCCCGACGGCATGGGCGTGATCCTGCGCACGGCCGGCGCCTCGCGCACCAAGCCCGAGATCAAGCGCGACTTCGAGTACCTGATGCGGCTCTGGGAGAGCGTGCGCGAGCTGACGCTGGCCTCCACCGCCCCGGCGCTCGTCTACGAGGAGGGCTCGCTCATCAAGCGCGCCATCCGCGACCTCTACAACAAGGACCTCGAGGAGGTGCTCGTCGCCGGCGAGGACGCCTACCGCGAGGCCCGCGACTTCATGCGCATGCTGATGCCGGCGCAGTCCAAGGTCGTGAAGCCCTATCGCGACCCGACGCCGGTCTTCGCCCGCTACGGGGTCGAGCAGCAGCTCGACGCGATGTTCTCGACGCATGTGACGCTGAAATCCGGCGGCTACCTCGTCATCAACCCGACCGAGGCGCTGGTCTCCATCGACGTGAACTCGGGCCGCTCCACCCGCGAGCACGACATCGAGGACACGGCGCTGCGCACCAACCTGGAGGCGGCCGAGGAGGTCGCCCGGCAGCTGCGCCTGCGCGATCTCGCCGGCCTGATCGTCATCGACTTCATCGACATGGAGGAGAAGCGCAACAACCGCGCCGTCGAGAAGAAGCTGAACGACTGCCTGAAGAACGACCGCGCCCGCATCCAGGTCGGCCGCATCTCGCCCTTCGGCCTGATGGAGATGAGCCGCCAGCGCATCCGCACGGGCCTGCTCGAATCCTCCTCCGTGCCCTGCGCCCATTGCGGCGGCTCCGGCTACGTGCGGGCCACCTCCTCGGTCGCCCTGCATGTGCTGCGCGCCATCGAGGAGGCGCTGCTCAAGAGCGCCAGCCACAACCTCGTGCTGCGCACGCGCACCGAGGTCGCCCTCTACATCCTCAACCAGAAGCGCGCGCATCTGCGCGAGATCGAGCTGCGCTTCTCCGTCACCGTGACGATCGCGGCCGACGAGCGCCTCGCCCCGACCACCGCCTTCCAGCTCGACCGCGGCGAGCCGGCGACCCGTCCCGAGGGCCCGGTGACGGGCGTGCGCGCCGTGGCCGTCTCGCCGGACATGGAGTTCGAGGACGAGATCGAGGACGACGAGATCGAGGCGGACGGCTCCGAGGAGACTGCCGAGCCCGAGGAGGAGGCCGGCGAGGGCCGCGCCGCGCGTTCGGCGGAAGCCCGTGAGGACGGCGAGGGCCGCCGTCGCCGCCGCCGCCGCCGCCGTCGCGGCGGGCGCGCCGAGGGGGGCGAAGAATCCCAGGCCGAGGGCGAGGAGGATTCGGACACCGAGACCGCCTCCGCGACGGAGCGGGACGGCGAGGCCGAGGAGGCTTCCTCCGCCGCCCCCAAGACCGGCGAGGAAACCGCCGGCGACGAGACGGCCGGCGAATCCTCCGGCCGTGAGGGAGAGGCCGGACGCCGGCGCCGTCGCGGCCGCCGTGGCGGCCGGGGACGCAGCGAAGGCCGGGTCCGCGAAGGCGACGAGTCCGTGCAGGATAACGAGGCCGACTCGCCCCTGCCCGCCGAGGAGCCCGTCAGCGCCGAGGCTTTCGCCGCCGCCGTCGAGCCGCCCGCGCCGGAGGACGAGGGCCGTTTCGAGGCGTCGGAGCCCGCCCCCGTCCCCGCCGAGGTCGAGGAAGTCCCGCCGGCCGCCGCCGCGCCGGAACCCGAGCCCGCCGCCGCTCCCGAGCCAGCACCCGCCCCGGTTCCGGCTCCCGAGCCCGTCGCGGTGGTGCTGACGCCGCCCTCCGACGATCCCGACCGTCCGAAGCGGGCCGGCTGGTGGTCGCGCACGAAGGCGGCCCTCACCGGGGACTGAGAAAGCCGGATGAGACGGCTCGGGATCGCCCGCGGTCCCGAGCCGTCCGCTCAGCCCGGCGCCGGCAGCAGAACCTGCGCGGGGGCAAGGCGCGCCGCGCGCTTCACCTGCCGCACCGTTATCGGGCGGTAGAGCTGCTTGGTCGCATCGACGACGTGCAGGCCCGCGAAAGGCAGCGACAGGCCGGTGCCAAAGCGCTCCCAGGCCCCCGCCGCCTGGAGAATGAGCCGGCTACGCACCGGCGGCATGTAGAGCGTCTCCGCCCACCCTTCCGGCGAGAACAGCGTGTCGCGCATCAGGCGGCCGAGCTGCGAGCGGCTGTAGGGCTGGCCATGGCCGAAGGGCGTGGCCTCGCGGCGCGACCAGACACCGCGCCGGTTCGGCACCACGAGGACCATGCGGCCGCCGGGCGTGAGGATGCGCCAGACCTCCTGAAGGAGTTCCGTCGGGCTTTCCACGGATTCGAGCGCATGCACCAGGATGACGCGGTCCACGGCCGCGTCCGGCAGGGGCATCATCAGGGGATCGGCGAGCGCCGAGCAGGAGCGGCCGCTGCCGGGCCAGTTCACCACCCCTTGCGTGGCCGGCATGAAGGCCAGCGTGCGCTCGGCAATGAACTGCACCGGGCCGAGATAGGGCGTGGCGTAGCCGAGCCCGAGGACCCGCAGGCCCGAGACCGAGCCGAGGAACCCGTGGATCGCCCGGCCGACGATGCGATGCGTCACCGCGCCCAGCGGGCTGGCGTAGAAGGCGCGCAGATCGGTGACTTCGAGACGCATCTTGGGGCACTCGGGTCCGTCGAGGCCGGCCCGTTCCGGCAGTTCTTCTTCGGCCCCGTCCCGAGTCAATGGGGAGCGAGGGCCGGGACGGCAAGCTTTTGCGCGCGACTCGGCCTTCCTGCCCCTCGACGGACGGCGGATAAACCACACCTAACGCCTGCGGGAGGTCGCGGTCATCCGGCGCTCCCGCGTGAGGCACGACAGCGGGAAGGCGAGACGGCATGGCGCGGCAGACACCCTGGATCCGGACCTTCCTGTGCCGGTCGGACAATATCGGCGTGCTGATCCGCGACCCCGCCACTGGAGCCTGCGCCGCCATCGACGTGCCCGAGGCCGGCCCCGTGCTCGCCGCGCTGAAGGAGACCGGCTGGCGGCTCACCGACATCCTCGTGACCCACCGGCATGCGGACCATGTCGAGGGTATCCCCGAGGTGAAGCGGGCCACGGGCGCGCGGGTGGTGGCACCCGCCAAGGCCGGGGCGGCGGTGCCGGATGTCGACGTGGCGGTCTCGGAGGGCGACCGCGTTTCGGTGGGCGCGCTGGAGGCCGAGGTCTGGGAGACGCCGGGGCACTGCGCCGACCATGTCAGCTACGTCTTCCGCGACGCCGGGATCGTGTTCGCGGGCGATACCCTGTTCACCCTGGGCTGCGGCCGGGTGATGGAGGATTCGCCGGAGGTGCTGTGGCGCTCCCTGTCGCGCTTCCTCGCCCTGCCGGACGAGACCGAGATCTACAGCGGCCACGATTATGTCGCCGCGAATGCGCGCTTCGCCCTGGCCGCCGACCCCGAGAACGCCGCGCTGAAGGAGCGCGCCGCCGAGGCCGAGCGCGCCAAGGCGGAGGGCCGTTTCCTGATTCCCTCCTCCCTGGGCACGGAGCGGGCGACGAACCCGTTCCTGCGCGGAGGCGAACCGGCGCTGGCGCGCGCGGCCGGCCTTCAGCCGGGCGCGGACGAAGCCGACGTGTTCGTCGCGTTAAGAGCGTGGAAGAATCGGTTCTGAGCTATACCAATCAAGAAAAATTTGTTGCCTTCTCAAACAAACTTGAACATACGACCGAAAGGGCCGTCAGCGGCTTCGACGGTCGCTTCCTTCGGGAAGGTCGATGTGAAACGGAAACGCGGAGCGGTGTGCTCCGCCCGGTCAGATGGGGGCTCGTCTCGCCTTACCACCTTTCACCGTCCCGCCTGCCCCTTCCCTTCGTGCATCCGGAACCGGAGGATGCAGAGGAAGGCGTACAGCCCCTGACGATCAATGACCGTCCCCCGCCCAAGAGCGTGGGATCCATGGTGCCCGGCGGCAGAGGCCGCGCCGGCGAGCCCGTGCCGGTCCGTCCCCGCACGGCGCCTGCGGCGGCCGATGTCCGCCTGCTGACGATCGCCACCGAGCATCTTGCGCGGCTCGGACCCAAGCGGGTGACGGTGGTGGCGGTGGCGGCGGAGGCGGGCATGACGCACGCCAACGTCTACCGCTACTTCCCCTCCAAGGACGCCCTGCTCGACGCCGTGGCCGGGCGCTGGCTGCGCGACGTGGAGACGCGGCTGGCTGGCATCGCCGACGCGCCCGACCCCGCCGACGACAAGATCGAGCGCCTGCTTAGCGCGCTCGCGGCCGTGCAGCGCGACGCGCTGGCCGACGAGCCGCATCTCTTCGCCGTCCATCTCGACGCCACGGTCTCCGCCCGCCCCATCGCGCGCCGGCACCGGGTGCGGCTGCGCAGCCTGGTGGAGCGGGTGGTCGAGGAGGGCATGGCCGCCGGCGCCTTCTCGGCGCGCGACCGCGAGCGGGCCATCGCCTACATCTTCGATGCGAGCTATCGCTTCACCCATCCGCTGGCCATCCAGCACGATGCCGACGTGCCGCGCGACCTCCTCGACGTCCGACTCGGGGCGGTGATTCACGCGATCCAACGGGTGCTGCGCTCCGGCATCCTCTAGGCGAAATGACAGACCTGCGGGTCTGTCATTTTCGTTCCGGGCGGCCGGCTCTTCGTCTAACTCCTTACCAGGACGCCGCTTTCTTCAAGGCGCCCGGAAGCGGCACCCCGGCGATCTGGCCCGAAGCGTGCTTTGCGGTTCCGCGATCGGGTTGAAGCGGAGGTGCTTTTCGGCCACACAACGCCGCGACCGAAAAGGGCGTGACGGCGTATCCGACCGGAGCCGAGAGCGGCGAGGCGATACGGCGGGCGCGTCGCGAAGCGGAGCCCGCGCGGCGCGACACTGCGGCAGGCCGGAGGCGAGATCCCGAAGCTTCCAAGATCCTGAAAACGTCCAAGATTCTGAAACGTCGAAGATCCCGACATCGTCACGGAGGTTCCCGTCACATGGCACGCAGCAAGATCGCGCTCATCGGCGCCGGACAGATCGGCGGAACCCTCGCGCATCTGGCGGGCCTGAAGGAACTGGGCGACGTCGTCCTGTTCGACATCGCCGACGGCATCCCGCAGGGCAAGGGCCTCGACATCGCGGAATCCGCGCCCGTGAACGGCTTCGACGCCAAGTATTCCGGCGCCAGCGACTATTCCGCCATCGAGGGCGCGGATGTCGTCATCGTCACCGCCGGCGTGCCGCGCAAGCCCGGCATGAGCCGCGACGACCTCATCGGCATCAACCTCAAGGTGATGGAAGCGGTCGGCAACGGCATCAAGCAGTACGCGCCGAACGCCTTCGTGATCTGCATCACCAACCCGCTCGACGCGATGGTCTGGGCCCTTCAGAAGTTCTCGGGCCTGCCGCCGCAGAAGATCGTCGGCATGGCCGGCGTGCTCGACTCCGCCCGCTTCCGCCACTTCCTCGCCGAGGAGTTCGGCGTCTCGGTGGAGGACGTCACCGCCTTCGTGCTCGGCGGCCACGGCGACGACATGGTGCCGCTGGTGCGCTACTCGACGGTGGCCGGCGTGCCGCTTCCCGATCTGGTCAAGCTCGGCTGGACCACCCAGGAGAAGCTCGACGCCATGGTCGAGCGCACCCGCAAGGGCGGCGGCGAGATCGTCAACCTGCTCAAGACCGGCTCGGCCTTCTACGCGCCCGCCGCCTCCGCCATCGCCATGGCCGAGAGCTACCTGCGCGACAAGAAGCGCGTGCTGCCCTGCGCCGCGCATCTCTCCGGCCAGTACGGCATCGACGGCCTCTTCATCGGCGTGCCGATCGTGATCGGCGCGAACGGCGTCGAGCGGGTGCTCGAGGTGGAGTTCAACGTCGACGAGAAGGCCATGTTCGACAAGTCGATCGCCTCGGTGACGGGGCTGATCGCGGCCTGCAAGACCGTCAACCCGGCGCTCGCCTGACCAAACCCCTTCGGGAGCGCGCCGGTCGAAAGGCGCGCTTCCTCGCTACCCGCCTCCCTCCGCCAGATCATTCGACGAGGTCGCCATGAACATCCACGAGTACCAGGCGAAGGGAGTTTTGCGTGGGTTTGGCGTTCCGGTGTCGCGGGGTGTCGCGATTCTGGATGCGTCTGAGGCTGAAGCGGCGGCGCGGGAGCTTGGCGGTCCGGTCTGGGTGGTGAAGAGCCAGATCCATGCGGGCGGTCGCGGCAAGGGGACCTTCGTGGGAGCGGCGCCGGATGCCAAGGGCGGCGTGCGGGTGGTCAAGTCCGTGGAGGAGGTGGCGAAGAACGCCGCCGAGATGCTCGGCGCGACGCTGGTGACGGTGCAGACCGGGCCCGCCGGCAAGCAGGTCAACCGTCTGTATATCGAGGAAGGCGCGCAGATCGCGGCGGAGTTCTACCTGTCGATGCTGGTCGACCGCGCCACCGGGGGCGTCGCCTTCGTGGTCTCGACGGAAGGCGGCATGGACATCGAGACGGTGGCCCACGAGACGCCGGAGAAGATCCACACGATTCCCGTCGATCCGGCCACCGGCGTGATGCCCCATCACGGGCGCGCGGTGGCCAAGGCCCTCGGGCTCTCGGGCGCGCAGGCCAAGGAAGCGGGCGCGCTGACGGAGAAGCTCTACGCGGCGTTCGTTTCCAAGGACATGAGCCTCCTCGAGATCAACCCGCTGGTGCTCACCGGCGACGGGCGGCTCGTCTGCCTCGACGCCAAGATGGCCTTCGATTCGAACGCGCTCTACCGCCATCCCGACGTGATGGAACTGCGCGACGAGACCGAGGAGGACGCCAAGGAGATCGAGGCCTCCAAGCACGACCTCGCCTATATCGCGCTGGACGGCACCATCGGCTGCATGGTCAACGGCGCCGGGCTCGCCATGGCGACGCTGGACATCATCAAGCTCTACGGCGAGGAGCCGGCGAACTTCCTGGATGTCGGCGGCGGCGCCAGCGAGGAGAA